>JAHEJO010000004.1 GCA_024638805.1 Acidimicrobiales bacterium | reverse complement strand
ACCCGCACCCACTACAACGAACACACCGCCTGGGCCCACCGCCAACCCGCACAACTCACGACCGCTGCTTGACACGCAACAACCCTGGGGTGTCTAGACTGCCCCCGCAAGGACTCCGATGTCTGACGACCACACCCCCACAGCCACACCGGCCGACATCCCCACCGCCGCCCCCGACAAGGACCGGTTCCGAACCGTCCCCAGCCTCGTCCTGGTCAATACCGGTCACGGGAAGGGTAAGTCGAGCGCAGCGTTCGGTGTGGTCCTGCGGGCGCTGGCGATGGACTGGCCCGTCGCCGTGGTCCAGTTCCTCAAGAGCGGCGAATGGCACGTCGGCGAGGAGAAGCTGTGCCGGCGATTGGAGGTCGACTGGTACGCCGCCGGCGATGGCTTCACCTGGGATTCGGAGGACCTGGACCAATCGAAGGCCAAGGCGATCGCGGGCTGGGAGTTCGCCGAAGGCCTGATCGCCAGCGGCGCCCATCGGCTCATCGTGCTCGACGAGATCAGCTACGCCATGGCGTGGGGATGGGTCGACCCGACGGAGGTGGCAGCCGCCATCGTCGCTCGGCCGGAAAAGCTCAACCTGATCCTGACCGGGCGGGACATGGCCCAGGAAGTCATCGACGTCGCCGACACCGTCACCGAGATGAAGGTGGTCAAACACGCCTTCGATCAGGGGATACTGGCCAAGAAGGGAATCGACTATTAGCGCACACTCCGTTCTGCTCATCGGCGGAGCTCAATCGGGCAAGTCCTTCGCCGCCCAGAAACTCGCCACCAGCACCGCTCGCGCCCACGGCCTGACCGTGTCGGCGATCGTCACCGCCGAACCCCTCGACCCCGAGATGGCCGAGCGGATCCTGGCCCACAAGTCGAAACGGCCACCGGACTGGAATGTCATCGAGGCCCCGATCCATTTGGCCGATGCGATCGCCTCGGTGCACCCCGCCCATCTGCTCGTGCTCGACTCGATCACCACATGGCTCCACAACCGGCTGCTCACCGGGGAGTCTCCGGAGATGATCGAGAAGTCCGCCCGGGCGGTGTCGATCGGACTCGCCACCCGATCGGGACCGACGGTCGTCGTCAGCGACGAGATCGGTATGGGGGTGACACCGGATCGAGGGCCGGGCGCCAGACAGCGAAACCTCCAGGGTCGAGTCAACCGGATGCTGGTCGGCGAGTTCGCCCGTTCGTTCCTGGTCGTCGCCGGCCGGCTCGTGGAGTTGGACGACGCTGGTTGGCGGGAGGCACAGCGGACCCTGATCCCGCTCGAGCTGTGAACGATCGGGCTCGGAGCACAGCCCTATCGTGACACCGGCGATCAAACTACTCCAAGCTCGCCGGATCCCGCACGAGGTGCTCACCTACGAGCACTCGGCGGCAAACGAAGGCTACGGGAGCGAGGCTGCGGAGAAGCTCGACATCGATCCGTCTGCGGTGTTCAAGACCCTGGTTGCCGATGTGGCCGATCTGGGTTTGACCGTGGCGGTCGTGCCGGTCAGCGCCAAGCTCGACCTCAAGGCACTGGCCCGGGCGATCGGTGCCAAGAAGGCGTCGATTGCCGACCCCGTGTCAGCTGAACGGGCGACTGGCTACTTGGTTGGTGGTATCAGCCCGCTCGGCCAGAAACGCCGCCTGCCTACGGTCATCGACGACAGTGCGGTTGGGCTCGATGCGATGTATGTGAGCGGCGGCCGTCGGGGCCTCGAGATCTCCCTGGCCCCGAGCGCGCTCGCCTCGCTCACCAACGCCACGGTGGCTCCGATCTCCAAGTAGCGGTTTCTCCCGGTGGGGACGTTGGACTCTTCACGGTGCGGTCGGCCGGAACGACAATCGTCGGCACCATCGCTTTGAAGGAGTGGTTCTCGTGCGCCCTGTACGAATCGTCGCCCTCGCCATCGGTTGTCTATTGGTGCTGCCCGCGCTCGCCCTCCTCTTCGGAGGGACTGTGATCGGAGTGGGCTATGCCTTTGGTCGAGACGACGACGGGTATTTCCAGACGACCCTTGACCGGATCGAAACCGCCACGGTTGCGGTCAGTGCGGAGGATCTCGACTTTGCCTCCGATCCGGGTACGCCCGGTTGGGTGATCGATCTTCTGGACGCGGATGTGCGTCTCCGGGTCGAGTCGTCCCCGTCGGGGCGGGACATGTTCATCGGGATCGGGCCCGAGAACGAGGTCGATGCCTACCTGGCCGGCGTAGCCCACAATCAGATCGTGGAACTGCGGGATCGCACCCCGGTGTACCGCAACATTGCCGGTGTCGACGAGATCGCCGCGCCCACCGCCCAGGGATTCTGGACCGAGGCTGAAAGCGGGCCGGTGCCACTCGAGCTGGAATGGGAGGCGATAGGCGGGACCTGGTCGGCTGTGTTGATGAACGCTGATGGCTCGCCCGGCGTCACCGCCGATGTGAACGTGGGCGTGAAGGCCGGCTTCATTCTTCCGACCGCTCTGATCATGCTGGGCGTCGGTGCGGTTCTGGCGCCGCTGGCGATCGGCTTGATCATCGCCGGAGCCTCGGGCCGGCAGGCTGCACCCCTGGCTGCTCCCAGCCCGGCGGATGCGACTGGCGAACCACCGCAGGGAGCGCCGCTCGTGGACGCCGCTCACCCGGTGGCGCTCACCGCCGCACTGGATCCCGGATTGTCACAGTGGAAATGGCTGGTCAAGTGGTTCCTCGCCATCCCGCACTTCATCGTGCTGTTCTTCATGTGGATCGCCTTCGCCGTCCTCACCGTGGTCGCCTTCTTCTCGATCCTGTTCACCGGGCGTTATCCCCGGGGGCTCTTCGACTTCAACGTCGGTGTTCTGCGGTGGTCATGGCGGGTCTCGTACTACGCCCTGAGTGGCGGCCTGGGAACCGATCGTTACCCGCCGTTCAGCCTCGATCGACGTCCCGAAGACCCGGCCACCCTCGACATCGCTTACCCCGAGCGGTTGTCCCGGGGCCTGGTGCTCGTCAAGTGGTGGCTGCTCGCCATCCCGCACTACATCTTCGTCGGGCTCGTGACAGGAAGTGCCCAGTGGAGCACCGAGGACGGCACCAGCGTCAGTGGAATCTCGCTGCTGGCGCTTCTCGTCCTGGTGGCGGTCGTGATGCTGCTGTTCACCGGTCGCTATCCGCGTCCGCTGTTCGACCTGATCATCGGTCTCAACCGGTGGATCTACCGTGTGGTCGTCTATGCGGCATTGATGACCGACGTGTATCCGCCGTTCCGCCTCGACCAGGGAGGGTCGGAGCCGACGCCTGCCCACGACGCCGGCGTGTCGGGCGGCGAACCGCCCGATCTCACACCCGTTCGATGATCATGGCCATGCCCTGGCCACCGCCGACGCACATCGTTTCGAGGCCGACGCTCTTATCGCTGTCGGTCAGCCCATTGATCAGGGTGGTCATGATCCGTGCGCCGGTCATGCCGAAGGGGTGACCGAGGGCTATGGCGCCGCCGTTGACGTTGAGCTTCTCGTGGTCGATCCCCAGTCTTTCGGCCGACGGGAGCACCTGGGCCGCAAACGCCTCATTGATCTCCACGAGGTCGATGTCGTCGATCGTCATCCCCGCCCGGCGCAGCGCCATCCGTGACGCCTCGACCGGACCGAGCCCCATGATCTCGGGGTTGAGCCCGGTGACACCGCTGCTGATGACGCGGGCCAGGGGTGTGATGCCCAGTTCCTTCGCCTTGGTGTCGCTCATCACCACGACGGCGGCGGCGCCGTCGTTGAGAGGACAGGCGTTGCCGGCGGTCACGGTGCCGTCCGGCCGGAAGACGGGCTTGAGCTGGCTGACCGCCTCGTAGGTGGTACCCGCCCGGGGTCCGTCGTCCTTGGCCAGGGTCGTGCCGTCGGAGAGTGTCACCGGGGTGATGTCCATCTCGAAGAAGCCGCGGTCGATCGCCTCCTCGGCTCGGTTCTGACTCCTCACGCCCCATCGGTCCTGTGTCTCGCGGGAGAGATTCTCGATCTGGGCGACGTTTTCGGCGGTCTGGCCCATGGTGATGTAGACATCGGGCAGCCCCTCGGGCGGTGCCCAGGTGTCGGCTCCACCGGCGGCGCGCTCCTCTGTGCGGGCGTGTGCGTCACCAAATCGGGGGTTGGCGGCGTCGGCATTGTCCGAAGCACCGTTGCCGTAGCGGCTCACGAACTCGGTCCCGGCCGCGACAAAGGCGTCGCCTTCGCCGGCTTTGATGGCGTGGGCGGCCATCCGGATCGTCTGGAGCGAGCTCGAACAGTATCGATTCACGGTCACGCCGGGGACGTCGTCGAGACCGCTGAGTACCGCCACCACCCTGGCGAGATTGAACCCCTGTTCCCCGGCGGGCGAACCACAGCCCAGCATCAGGTCCTCGACCTGGTGAGGGTCGAGCTCGGGCACTTTGGCCAACGCCGCCTTGACGATCTGAGCGGTGATGTCGTCGGGCCGTTCTTCCTTGAGTGAACCTTTGAAGGCCCGTCCGATCGGGCTGCGGGCGGTGGAGACGATGACTGCTTCAGGCATCGCATCAGCCTGCCCCAACTTGACCGGTCGGTCAAGTTCAGCGACCGGCGGTGCCGGGTGTGCTCAGCGCCCGGCTCGGGTTCGCAGCGAGCCGATGACGGTGGCAGCGAACCAGAGCCCGCCGAACACGGTGACCGGCCACCAGAACTGACCGCTCCAGCGTTCAAGGAACTCGTATCCGAGGCCCCTGCCGAACCCGACGGCTGTGATCGCCATGGCGAGGCTCTGCCAGCGGGCCCGATAGGTGAAGAGTCCAACCGCTTCGCCGCAGTAGGCCACCGTTCCTGGGATGCACAGCACCCAGATCGCGGTCATGTCCCACGATCGGGGCCACAGTTCGACACCGGCGGCGAACAGTGTGGCCACGACGACCCCGATCGGATAGAGCACGCTGCATCGACGGCACACCCACCGCCCGCGTATGTGCACGCAGCGCTCGCCGTACTTCTCGGGCCAGCGATGGGCGAGCCACAGGTTCCCGCGGGCCTCTCTCTCGGAGAGACCTTGGACTGCGCCGAGGGACCGTCCCGTGAGCTTTCGTTGCCTCATCTCGGCCAGCTTGGCAACGAATGCAGCATCGAGGTCCGACGGCGCAGTCATCGCTTCCTATCGTCGGCTCCGGGGCTCGGATGAGGATCTGCCCGGCGGACCCGACGCCGCGTCATGCGAGCAGTGAACGCACCCACTCACGGTGTTCGGCGCCGGTCGGACGGCTCAGCTGGTTGGCGGTGGTGGTGACGTTGCGAACCAGGGCGGGATCCTCGGCGAGATCACCTTCGCGTCCCGACACCTTCTCGAGGAGCTCACACAGGGTGTTCAGGCGATGTACACGGAGTTCCCGTTCGCCGAAGCCGAGCGTCCAGTACAGGTCGACCAGACCGTTGGCCGACGCGCTCAGCGCCCCATCGTCGGATTCGATGTCCTCTCGAAACGCGGTCCACGCTCTTCGAAAGAGCCTGAAACGTTCGGCGCTTTCCTCGAGAACGATCTTGGTGGGCAGTCGCACGCTCGAGTCGGCCAGCCTGGCGCGGGTACCGAGCAGGATCACGCTCGCATAGCTCACCCGCTGGCGTATCTCGGGGCTGAAGGGCGGAGGAACTGCGTCGGGATCGCCGACCATTGCCGCCAGCGGTCTCAGCTGCGCCTCGACCGAAGCGAACAGAGCACTCTCCGCTGCCTCGGCACCCCCGGTTCGTGTCAGCAGTCCGATCCCGATCGCGGTCCGGGCGAGGGACCGTTCGAGCTGGCGCAGACTCCGGAGAGGATCGGACTCGACCAGCCCAACCCGCAGCGTGAGCTGATCGATGCTGCGCAGAATCTGCGTCGTCGTCCGTCTGCCTTGGCGCCTGGCTCCCATGTCGTTCCGCTTCCTACGTCCGCCATCGGCAACGGTACCGCGACCGGCAGCTCCGGGCCATCGGCAAGGTTGGGCCCGTTGGACGCCAGGACCGGCATACGGAAGAATCGACGTCATGACTGAACCCGGTTCCTCCGACGCCATCGAAGCTCTCCTCGACGAGCGCCGAACCTTTCCTCCATCACCGGAGTTCGTGGCCGAGGCATTGGTTGCTGATGACGCCCTGTACGAGAGCGCGGCGCAGGATCGACTGGCATTCTGGGCCGAACAGGCGGCACGGCTCGACTGGATCGAACCCTGGAGCGAGGTGCTCGATTGGAGCGGCGCCCCATTCGCCAAGTGGTTCGTCGGCGGCAAACTGAACGTCTCGGCCAACTGTCTCGACCGTCACGTCGCCCAGGGGCGAGGTGATCGTGTGGCGTTCCACTTCGAGGGCGAGCCGGGCGACAAGCGAACGATTACCTACGCCGACCTGCTCACCGAGGTCCAGCGTGTGGCCAACACGCTCAAGGGAATGGGGGTGCGCAAGGGTGACCGGGTCGCGCTGTACATGCCGATGATCCCGCAGTTGCCGGTGGCCATGTTGGCCTGCTCCCGTATCGGAGCCGCTCACTCGGTCGTCTTCGGTGGTTTCAGCGCGGCGTCGCTCTCGGACAGGATCAACGATGCCGAAGCCAAGGTGTTGATCACCGCCGACGGCGGCTACCGGCGCGGCGCCCCGTCGATGTTGAAAGGCATTGTCGACGAAGCGCTCGAGAGCACGTCGACGATCGAGAACGTGCTGGTCGTGCGCCGGATCGGTGATGCCGCCGACCCCGTGAACATGGTCGATGGTCGTGACCACTGGTGGCACGAGCTCGTGCCGAGCGCCGACGCCGAATGCCCGCCCGAGTCGATGGACTCCGAGGATTTGCTCTATCTGCTGTACACGTCGGGCACGACCGGTAAGCCCAAGGGCATCATGCACACGACCGGGGGCTATCTCACACAGGCGGCCTATACCCACAACTACGTGTTCGATCTCCACCCCGAGACCGACGTGTACTGGTGTGCCGCCGACATCGGTTGGGTGACCGGTCACAGCTACATCGTGTACGGCCCTCTCGCCAACTGTGCCACCTCGGTGATGTACGAGGGCACGCCGGACACCCCGCGCCAATCGAATCGGGACGGCGATCGTCTGACCTGGGCCAAGGATCGTTTCTGGGAAATCATCGAGGACTACGGGGTGACGAAGCTCTACACCGCACCCACCGCCATACGCACGTTCATGAAATGGGGCACCGAATGGCCTGAGGGGCGTGATCTTTCGTCGTTGAAGGTGCTCGGGTCGGTGGGCGAGCCGATCAATCCCGAGGCCTGGGTGTGGTATCACACCTACATCGGTGGTGGCCGCTGTCCGATCGTCGACACGTGGTGGCAGACCGAAACGGGCGCGATGATGATCGCTCCGCTGCCCGGCGTGACCACGCTGAAGCCGGGCTCGGCCAGTGGGACCCTTCCGGGCATCAGCGCCGAGCTCGTCGACGATGCCGGTCTGCCGGTCGGCGTGCCCGGCGGCGGCTATCTGACCCTGACCGAGCCGTGGCCGTCGATGCTGCGGGGAATCTGGGGTGATCCCGATCGGTATCGGGACACCTACTGGAGCCGGTTCGAGGGTCGCTATTTCGCCGGCGACGGCGCCAAACTCGACGACGACGGCGACATCTGGCTTCTGGGCAGGGTCGACGATGTGATGAACATCTCCGGTCATCGTCTCTCCACCACCGAGATCGAATCGGCGCTGGTCGACCATCCGGCGGTGGCCGAGGCGGCGGTCGTCGGGCGTGACGACGCTACGACGGGCCAGGCGATCAGTGCGTTCGTGATCGTCCGGGGTGGGGTGGAGTCGACCGCGGAACTTCGCACCGAGCTGAGAAATCACGTGGCCAAGGTGATCAGCCCGATCGCCAAGCCGGCCGATCTCGCCATCGTTCCCGAACTTCCCAAGACCCGATCGGGCAAGATCATGCGTCGGTTGTTGCGCGATCTCGCCGAAGGCCGCACGATCGGCGACACGACGACGCTCGCCGATCCTGGCATCGTCCCCGTGATCGAAACCGAACTCAGGGGGTAGGCGACCAGCAACCGGCGGGCGGTTTACGTACGCTCACCACGTGGTCAAGGGAGCGGTCAGCGTCGCCGTCATGGCATGCGTCGTCGCCGGGATGTATCTGGCGTGGGGCGTGGCGACCGCGGGGGACCCCCAGTACCGGGTGCACCTCGAGCTGGACGATGCTCGGGTTTCGTGGCCCTGGCACCCCAGCATTCAGAGGGCCTCGGCGGCATGGATCAACGAATTGGAGCCGCCGGCGGGCGATTCCGACACCGAGATCGAGGCACTGCCCCCACGGGATCGCGAGCGGCTGACGATCGTGGGGACCGCGGATTCACTCTCCAGCGCCGAGGCGGCTGCGGAACGGGCTGCCGACATGTTCCTGGCCCATGACTTCGATCTGCAACGCGACCGCTACGAGACGTCGATCGCGGCGATCGAGACCACACTGGCGACGCTACAGGCACAGTATGTCGAGCGCGAGCGATCGGTCTCGGCTCCAGAGAACGAGATGGAGCTCATCGCCGGGGTGGAAGCGCTCGAAAGCACCGGACGCCTGCTCAGCGAGTTCGGACAGCGACGGTCCGAGCAACAGGCGCTGCTCGATGCGTTGGGTCCCCGGTACGCACGGATCGACGCGGAGCCGGTCAGCCACCTGCGGGACCGGCTCGGCGAATCCGTCAAACTGCTGTTCGGAATCCTGCTGCTCGGTTGGATCGCGCTCACGGTCCGAAGACCGCCGATCCCTGATTGACTGGAAGAATGTCGCACCCCACCCGACTCCTCAGCACCGTTGTCGTCGTCGCCCTGACGGCCACCGCATGCGTCGGTAGCGGTGCAAGCCGTGAATCGCTGGTCGAGATACTCGAGGCGGAAACCGAGCTCGACAGAACCCAGGTACAATGTGTGGCCGACGAGGTCTACAGCTCGCCAGACCTGACCGAGGAGGAGATCAACTCGTTTGCGACCGTTTCGTCCGTAGACGCCGACAGCCCGGATGCCGAGAAGTTCGAGATCTACAACCGAGCGGTCGACGCCGCCATCGAGACCTGCGTAACCTAGGATCTGACTCGCAGATCTGCGATTGCCATGGGTCGTTCGGTTCACAGCATGAGTCGGATGACACCTTCACCTGATGGGGGGTGACATGCCGATGAATGACAATATGGCGAATGTGATCAACGACTACTCCGAGATCAACGCACGAGTCGCCGAACTTCGGTCAGCGATGAGCGGCCAGCTTTCGGATCGCAACCGCATCATCGATCATCTACTCGACTTCCGCCTCGACAGCGACTCGCCTGGGTTCATCTCCACGATCGACGAACTCTTGTCCGAGGTGCCCGGTCTTACCGTGGTGGAGAACACGTGGTGGTCGGGAGCGCTCGACAAGCTCGAGATGGCGACGGCTCCCTCAAACGTCTGATCCCGTCATCACCTGCCCGATCGCCATCGACGAGTACCCTCTCCGGTCGTGAGTTCGACCGGGTTCATCTTCGGCGTGGACCTGGACGGGGTGTGCGCCGACTACACCATCGGCTTCCGGGAATTCGTCGCCGAACGGCGTGGTGTCGATCCCGAAACGCTCCCGCTGGAGCGCAGCTGGGACTTTCGTGAGTGGGACCTGACCATCGAGGAGTTCAATCGGCTGCACCATGCTGCCGTCTCCGAGAAGAGAATGCTTCGGCACCTCCCTGCGATCGAGGGAGCGGCCGATTCGCTCTGGCGCCTCAGCGACGCGGGGATCTGGATCCGTATCATCACCCACCGGTTGTACGTCAACTGGAGCCACGAGGCGGCGGTGTCCGACACGGTCGCCTGGCTCGACGAGGCCAGAATCCCGTACCGGGACATCTGCTTCCTCGGCGCGAAACCCCAGGTGGACGCTGACGTGTACATCGACGACGCCGAACACAACGTGCTCGCACTTCGCCGGGAGGGCAATGACGTCATCGTTTTCGACCAGCCGTACAATCGCGGTCTCGACGGACCACGGGCTGATGATTGGGAACAGGTCGAGGAGATCGTTCTTGAACTCGCCAGCAGGCACGCGTGGCTCCAGCCCCAGTTACCGGGCATCGACAGTGGCTCGGATCGACTGACCCGCAAGAAGGCCGGGGCGTGAGCGGCCCGTCGAGCCGATAGAACTACCCGGTGGAGTTGCGGGGGGACCTGGTGACGGCGGTGGATACGCACGCGTTCGTGGTCGGGCCCGGACATCGGGATGAACGAGCCGAACGAGAGGCCGCTCTGTTCGCGCTGCCGGTTGTCACGATTCGCCGGTTCCGTCTCATCCATGTACGGGCACTGCTGACCGATGCCGAACTGGAGACGCTGGCAAGGAAACTCTGTATCGATCCCGTCCATGGCTGGTGGGAACCGGCCGAACCGGCGGACCGGGCCAGCGCCGGACCCGGCGAAACCCAGCTCGAGACCGGGCTTCGTCCGGGCGTGACCGATCGCGAGGGGGCCGAACTCGTCCGGGCCGCCAGGGAGGCTGGCGTGAACGTGGACGCGGCGACGATCGGGACCCGCTGGATCATCGGAGGCAATCTGTCCGACACCGAGCTGGCCGTACTCTCGGATCGGATTCTCCACAACGAGGTGATCGAACGGTGGGCTCTCGGTCACCTCGAGCCCGCCTTCGTCGGGAGCGGCGACGAGGCTCCGGCGGTCGTCACGATCGCGATACGCGGGCTCGACACCGACGGGCTGGCCGCACTGAACCAGGTCCGTCGCCTCGGTCTCGATCCCGAAGAGATGGAGGTGATCCGCGATCACTTCACCATGCAAGGGAGAGATCCGACCGACGCAGAGCTGGAGACGCTGGCCCAGACCTGGAGCGAACACTGCGCCCACAAAACGTTTCGGGCCCACATCACCGTGAACGAAGCCGACGGCTCGACCAGCGAGGTCGACGGTCTGCTGAAGTCCTACCTGCGGGCGGCCACCGACACGATCGACGCTCCCTGGGTGCGCAGCGCTTTCGTCGACAATGCCGGCATCGTCCAATTCGACGACCGGTTCGACCTGGCGTTGAAGGCCGAGACCCACAACCATCCTTCCGCGCTCGAACCCTTCGGCGGGGCCAACACCGGGGTCGGCGGGGTGGTCCGGGACATCCTGGGAGTTTCGGCCAAGCCGATCGCCGTCACCGATGTGCTGTGCTTCGGTCCCGACGACACCGACCCATCCGGACTTCCCGATGGGGTCCTGCACCCGCGCCGGATTCGAGAAGGGGTGATCCACGGGATCGGCGACTACGGCAACAAGATCGGGGTCCCGACCATCGCTGGCGCCGTCGTGCACGACCCCCGGTACACGACCACGCCGCTGGTCTTCGCGGGATGCGTCGGCCTGTTGCCCACCGGCTCCAACCCGACCGCCCCCCGCCCGGACGACAGCATCGTGGTGCTCGGCGGTGCGGTGGGACGAGACGGTGTGGGCGGGGCGACGTTCTCGAGCCAGACGATGGGTATCGACACCGCGGATGTTGCGGGGTCGTCGGTCCAGATCGGCGACCCGATCGTCGAGAAGGGTCTGATCGACGTCGTGGTCGGGGCTCGCGACGCCCGTCTCTACAACGCGATCACCGACTGCGGAGCGGGAGGGTTGAGCTCGGCGGTTGGTGAGATGGCCCACGAGCTCGGCGCCCGGGTCGACATCGCCGCCGTTCCCCTGAAATACGCTGGTCTCGCCCCATGGGAGATCTGGCTGAGCGAGGCCCAGGAGCGCATGGTCATGGCGGTTCCGGATCCCGAACCGGTCCTGGCCGTCGCCCGCCGCTGGGGTGTCGACGCCGCCGTCATCGGCAAATTCACCGGCGATGGCCGGCTCTGTGTCGTCGACTCCGTCAGCGACCGCACGATCATCGATCTCGATTGCCGGTTCCTGCACGACGGCCGTCCCCGGCGTCGCATGACCGCGGTGATGCGACAGCCCCGAATCCAGAGGGAGTCGGTCAACGTGGCCACCGGCGATCCGGTGGGTGACCTGCTGAGGCTCTTGGCACACCCGAGCATCCGTTCCAACGAGGATGTCGTGCGCACCTTCGACCACGAGATCATGGGTGGCACCGTCG
Source organism: Acidimicrobiales bacterium (assembly GCA_024638805.1). Classification (GTDB taxonomy): domain Bacteria; phylum Actinomycetota; class Acidimicrobiia; order Acidimicrobiales; family SZUA-35; genus JABDIY01. Next base: position 26,892 of record JAHEJO010000004.1, on the reverse strand, counting down.
TCCGTCCCTACGGCGGTCCCGAGGGTGACGGCCCGGCCGACGGAACGACCCAGCGGCCCCCCGGCACATCGAGTGGGCGGGCGATGACGATCGGCGTCGGTGTGAACGCCCTGTACGGCGCCATCGACGCCTACGCGATGGGATGGCAGGTTGTCGACGAGGCGGTCCGCAACGCCGTACTCGGCGGTGCCGATCCGAACCAGCTGTCGCTGCTCGACAACTTCGCGTGGGGCAAACCCACCGACCCGCTCACGCTCGGCCAGATCGTTGCCGCCTGCCGTGCCTGTCACGACGCTGCGCTGGCCTTCAATGCGCCATTCGTGTCCGGTAAGGACAGCCTCTACAACGAGTTCGTGGGGCCGGATGGGGCGGCTGATCCGGTGGCCCCCACACTGGTGATCACCGCGGTCGGCCTCGTCGAGGATCCGGCCGTCGTTCCCCTGACCGGAGCGGTCGCAGCGGGCAACGACGTCTGGCTGGTCGGTCAAGCGGCAGGAGCGCTCGGCGGTTCTCATTACGAGATGATTCACCCCAATCTCGGCGCTGGTGCAGGGGGCGACCTTCCCGCCCCCCAAGCCGGGGCGCCGGCCACGCACCGGGCGGTCGCCTCGCTGATCTCCGAGGGGATCGTCGTCTCCGGTCACGACCTGTCCGAGGGCGGGCTGGCCGTCGCCGCCGCCGAGTGGGCCTTCGGCGGTCGCCGGGGATTGGAACTGGTGGCCGATGTCCTCACCGCCGATCCTCACGTGCTGTTCGGTGAAGGGCCGGCCCGCTACCTCCTCGAGGTCGCCCCTGAGAATGCACCACGTCTCGAAGAGGTCGACGGCACACAACGGCTCGGTCGGGTCACCGACGGTGACGACGTCGTGATCGGTCCCATTTCGGTGACCCACGGCGCGATCGGCTCGGCGTTCACAGGGCACATCGAATGAGCGCCCCACGAGTGCTGATCCCGGTCGCTCTCGGAACAAACCGTGACGGCGACCTCGCCGATGCGTTTCGTCTCGCCGGAGCCGAACCGGTCACCGTCCCTCTGACGGATCTGCGCGCCGGTCTCGGCGGTGTCGGCGACTATCAGATCCTCGCCCTGCCCGGTGGCTTCTCCTACGGTGATGCCCTCGGCGCCGGACGCCTGTTCGGCCTGGATCTCATCGGCTGGTTCGCCGACCGGTTGTACGAAGCGGTTGACGCCGGCAAACCGATCATCGGCATTTGCAACGGTTTCCAGGCATTGGTGCGCACCGGGATCTTGCCCGGCGACGAGGGCCCGGCCGCCACCGCCACCCTCGCCGAGAACGAATCCGGGCGGTTCGAGTGCCGCTGGATCACCCTCGATCCGAGCCCGGCCAGCGTGTGGACCGCCGAACTGTCCGATGCGCTGCGCTGTCCCGTGGCCCACGGGGAAGGCCGGTTCGTCTCCGCAGACCTCGACGCGATCGAAGGCCGCAAGGGTGTCGTGCTTCGCTACGGCGTCGGCGGTTACCCCCACAACCCCAACGGATCGGTCGGCGACGTCGCCGGCATCACCGACCCGACCGGCCTCATCCTGGGGATGATGCCCCATCCGGAGAATCACATCCATGAGTGGCAGGACCCCCTGCGAGGTCGCGGCGGGACCGGCAACTGCCTGCCGCTGTTTCGGGCCGGCGTGCGCGCCGCTTGAACGCTCAGCGTCCGTCGGAGGTCCTCCACATACTGCGTTGCAAGGACCGGTTCATCCTCTTCACGGACCGATGGCTCGACGCGTCGCCGTATCAAATACCTCGATGCGTCTCCCACGAACAGCTGGTGACCGTGCATCGCTACGTCACGCACGAGAAACCTGATCGGCCCATCGCCATATCGTCGTCGGCTCGGTCCGAGGCGAATATGATGGGGGCCGTGGCAGGCAGAGCAACGATGGACAATGTGTGGCTCGATCTGCCGGGACACAGTTCGGGCAAAGTCCGAGAGAGCTGGGAACTCCCTGGTCAGAAGCGGTTGCTCGTCACGACGGATCGTCTGAGCGCGTTCGATCGGGTGATCGGCACGGTCGCCCACAAAGGTCAGGTGTTGAACCAGCTGGCCGCCTGGTGGTTCGCCCTCACCGCCGACATCGTGCCCAACCACGTCGTCGAGATCCCCGACCCCAACGCTCTGATCGCCATCGATGCGCAACCCCTACCGGTCGAAGTGGTGGTCCGGGGCCGGCTCACCGGGTCCACCAGCACGTCGGTTCTCCCCCGCTACCTCGCCGGGGAACGCGTCCTTTACGGTTATCGCCTTCCCGATGGGCTCGAACCGCACGGCCCGCTGCCCGAACCGCTGATCACGCCGACCACGAAGGCCGAAAAGGGCGGACACGATCAGCCGATCACCGTCGACGACGTCGCCTCCACAGGTCTGGTCGAGCCGGGGTTGTGGACCGAGATCCAGAAGGTAGCCCTCGAACTGTTCCGCAGGGGCACCGAGGTGGCCGCCGGCGCCGGTTTCGTCCTCGCCGACACCAAATACGAGTTCGGACTCGCCCCCGATGGCACCCTTCTGCTGATCGATGAGGTCCACACGCCCGATTCCAGCAGGTTCTGGGCGGTTGACTCACTCACAGAACGTCTCGCCTCGGGTCGTGGCCCGGAGAGTTTCGACAAAGAACCCGTGCGGCTTGCGCTCAAGGAGATCGGCTACACCGGAGAGGGGGCTCCGCCGGAGTTGCCCGGTTCGGTGTTGGATGCTGCCTCGTCCCGCTACGTCGAACTGTACGAACGTCTCACCGGTCGGGTCTTCGAGCCCGGTGCACAACCGGCCGAGGACCGCTTGCGGGCCAATCTCGCCCACATCCTGGAGGGTTCAGCGTGAGTTCGGGAAGGGTCGTCGTCCTCAGCGGTTCGCCCAGCGATGTCGAGTGGGTCGCCAGAATCCGGGCGGTCCTCGACGAACTCGGTGTGCCCAACACCTGGAGGGTCGGTTCGGCGCATCGCGTGCCGCAGCACGTGCTCACGCTGCTGGCCGAGTACGACAACGACCCCGAACCGGTGGTTTTCGTAACCGTCGCCGGGATGAGCGACGCACTGTCCGGATTGACCGCAGCCAACGTTGCGTCACCGGTGATCGCCTGCCCCCCGTCGGCCAATGCATTCGCCGGGCTGGACGTGCTGTCGAGCCTGCGCACACCGCCCGGCGTGGATCCGTTGACGGCGCTGCACCCCACCAATGCTGCGCTGGCGGCGGCCAGGATCCTTGGGCTCAACGATCCCGAACTCAAAGAACGGATACGGGCCAACCTCGCCGCTCGTGCGCGCACCGTGCTCGACGCCGACGCCGAACACAACCCCTGAACCCACCCAATGCACGCACCCATGTACGAATCCGATCATCCCGAGGAGGAGTGCGGAGTCCTCGGGGTTTCCCTGCCTTCCGGAGAGGCGGCCCGGCCGGCCTTCTTCGGCCTTCACGCCCTGCAACATCGCGGACAAGAAGCGGCCGGCATCGCGGTGAGCGATGGTCGCGTATTGCGGGCTCACAAGGGGAGGGGTTTGGTGAGTTCGGTCTTCAGTGCCGGCACCCTGGATCCGCTCGTCGGGTCGATGGCCATCGGCCACACCCGTTACTCCACCACCGGCGGCGACAACGACCGAAACGTGCAGCCGTTCGTGGTCGAGACCCTGTACGGCCCGCTGGGCGTCGCCCACAACGGCAACATCACCAACGCCGACCGCCTGCGAGAACAGCTGCTCGAACGCGGCGCCGGGCTGATGAGCTCCTCGGACACCGAGGTCGTTGCGCTGATGCTCGCCGCCGCCGACGGAGCGACCTGGGAGGAGCGGCTCGCCAACACGATCCCCAAATGGGAAGGTGCGTTTTCCCTGGCGCTCATCGTCGGCACCAAGGTGATCGCCTGCCGTGATCCATGGGGATTTCGCCCGCTGAGCCTGGGCCGCTTCCCTTCCGGAGGGCATGCCGTCGCCTCCGAAACCGGCGCACTGCGAACCCTCGGATGCGAAAAGATCCGGGAGATCGAGCCCGGCGAGGTCGTGGTGCTGCAGGGATCACTGATGAAGAGTTTCCAGGCGGTCAGACCCCAGAAGGACCAGGCTCGCTGCACGTTCGAGCACATCTACTTCTCCCGGCCCGACGCGGTGTGGGATGGCAAGAGCGTGCACGCGGTGCGGCAGCGACTCGGAGAGGAGCTCGCCCGGGAACACCCCGTCGACGCCGATGTCGTCATTCCGGTCCCTGACTCGTCGATGCCCGCCGCGATCGGATACGCCGCCGTCTCGGGCATCACCTACAACGAGGGGTTCGTGAAGAACCGCTACATCGGTCGGACGTTCATCGAACCGACCGACGATCTCCGCCGCCAGGGCGTTGCCCTCAAGTTCATGACGTTGGCGGAGAACCTCTACGGCAAGAGGGTCGTGATGGTCGACGACTCGATCGTGCGCGGCACGACGAGCGGCCCGCTGGTGCGGCTGGTCCGCGAAGCCGGCGCCACCGAGGTGCACGTGCGGATCACCTGCCCGCCGATCGCCCACCCGTGTTTTTTCGGCGTCGACATGGGTTCCTACGACCAGCTGATCGCCCACCAGCTGGGCGTTCCCGAGATCGCCCAACACATCGGAGCGGACTCGCTCGGGTTCCTCGGTGTCGATCGGATGATGCAGGCGATCGGTCCGTCCGGCGCCATCGGCCTCGATCAGATCGAACGAGGCGAGTACGGATACTGCAACGCATGCTTCACCGGCTCCTATCCCGTGCCGGTCCAGCTGAGTCTCGGTGACAACAAGGGGAGATTCGACGGGGTTCTCGGTTGAACGAACGACGAAGTGAAGGAGCTGGGTCCGAACCGGTGACCGACACCGACACCGGCGTCGATCTCGACGGTCCCACCACCAGGACCGTTCCCGGTTCGGCGCCACTCGACACCGTCATCGAGACCGAACTCGAAGGGCTCGAGGCCGAGACCCGGGCCGGTGGTGACCGGGTAGGCCTCCTCGACGTTCTTCTTATCGGGTCGGGTGGGCGTGAGCACACCATGGCCAACTCGATCGCCGAATCACCTCGACTCCGGGAGCTGTACGTCGCCCCCGGCAACCCGGGCACCCGCGCCTACAACGTCGCTCTCGACGTCGACGACTTCGAGGCGGTGGTGGGTTTCTGTGCGGAGAAGAACGTCGATCTGGTCGTCGTCGGTCCCGAGAAACCGCTGGTCGACGGTCTGGCTGACCGCCTCGCACGGTCCGGGATCAACTGCTTCGGACCGTCGGCGGCAGCCGCTCGACTCGAGGGCAGCAAGAGTTTCGCCCGTGCCTTCGCCGACCGCCACGGCATCCCCGGCCCGGTCAATGCGACCTTCACCGACGTAGATGCCGCCCTCCAATGGCTGGCCGACCAACCCTTCGACGTGGTCGTGAAAGCCGACGGTCTGGCAGGCGGAAAGGGCGTGATCGTGCCCGAGGACCGATTCGAGGCCGAGGCAGCGGTGATCGAGTTCCTGAGCGACGGCGGGGGCGCCATCGTGCTCGAGGAGCAGCTGAGCGGCGAGGAGGTCAGCCTCTTCGGGATCTGTTCAGCGGTGCAGATCGATCCGTTGGGGGGGCTGATCGCCCAGGACCACAAACGGGTCGGCGAGGGCGACACAGGACCGAACACCGGCGGTATGGGGGCGTTCGCCCCGGTTCCCGGTCTCGACCCGTTGCTCATCGAGCTTGTGGAGAACATGTTCCTCGTCCCGGTCCAGGCCGGAATGGTCGACGAGGGTACGCCCTACGTGGGGGTGGTGTATGCCGGACTCATGCTCACCGCCGACGGCCCCCGCCTGATCGAGTACAACTGCCGCTTCGGTGATCCCGAAGCCCAGGTGCTCCTGCCCCTCTTCGACGACGACCTGCTCGAGGTCATGTACGCCGCCGCGACGTCACAACCCTGGGAACCCATGACCGCCAAAGAGGGTATGACCGCGTCGGCGGTGGTCGTGTGCGCCGACGGCTACCCAGCCGTTCCCAAGACCGGTGTTCGGGTCCCGCCGATCGTCAGCGTCGAGGGTGCGCGTGTGATCCATGCGGGCACCGCCGACATCGACGGATCGCTCGTGAGCCGTGGCGGTCGGGTGATCAATGCGGTCGGGATCGGCTCCGATCTGGCCGAGGCGTTGGAGCGCAGCTACGCCATCGTCGACCAAATCGTCGGCGACGGTCTCTTCGCCCGCAACGACATCGGTTGGCGTTACGTCGACCGGGCCGCGGAACGGCTGAAAGCGAAGGAGACGTCGGTCAGGACGATCCCCGGCGATGCCGAGAACGATGCCTACGCCAACGCGGGTGTGTCATTGGCAGCGGGCGCAGCGACGACGAGACGAATCAGCGGTGCGGTCAAGAGCACCCACGACAACAGGGTCGTCGCCGGGCTCGGGAGCTTCGGTGGGGTCTTTGCGGCCACCCAGCTGTCGGCGATGGACGATCCCCTGCTCGTGGCGAGCACCGACGGGGTCGGAACCAAGACGATGCTCGCCGAGCTCTCCACCGCGACCGGGCGTGATGCGGCCGAGGCCTGGGCCGGGCTCGGCACCGACATCGTCAACCACGGCATCAACGACGTCCTCGTCCAGGGGGCGGTCCCCCTTTTCTTCCTCGACACCGTCGCAGCCGCCAAGCTGGATCCGGAGGTGGTCGGTCAGATCGTCGACGGAATGGCGGCTGCGTGTCGAACCGCCGGTTGTGTTCTCCTCGGTGGTGAGACCGCCGAGATGCCCGGCGTGCTCGCGCCCGGTTCGGTCGACATCTCCGGGACGATGGTCGGCGTGGTCGAGCGGGCCGACCTGCTTCCCGGCGCCGGCATCGCACCGGGGTATCAGCTGATCGGGGTGAAGTCGTCCGGATTGCACACCAACGGCTACTCGCTGGCCAGGAGCGTCATCGCCGGCAAGGACGTGCATGCGCTGTTGCCGGGGGGCGCCGGCGAATCGATTCTCGACGCACTCCTGGCCACACACCGCAGCTATCTCTGGGTGCTGGGCGACGCCCTCGGAACGAAGAAGGTGGCGGCGCTGGCGCACATCACCGGCGGCGGGCTGGTCGACAACCTTCCCCGGGTGCTGCCCGACGATCTCGGGGCGTTCATCGACCGGTCGACGTGGCAACAGCCACCGCTGTTCCAGTACCTGATCAAGCAAGCGGGACTCGGCGTCGAGGATGCGCACCAGATCCTGAATTGCGGGATCGGCATGGTCGTCGTCACCGCTCCGGCGGACACCGTATCGGTACGGGACGCAATCCTCGAGGAGACCTACGTGATCGGCGAGGTCACGGCAACACCGGGCATCGTCCTCTCGTGACCCATCCCGGTAGCCCTCCGCGACTGGTGATTCTCGCATCCGGAAACGGTTCGAATGCGCAGGTGCTGCTCGATGCGACCGCCGCCGGCGATCTCCACGGCGAGATCGTTGCGGTGGTGAGTGACCATTCGGATGCTCGTGTCCTGGAACGGGCGGCGAGCGGCGGCGTTGCCGGGATCGTGCTGGAGCGGTTCCCGGGAGAATCCCGCCACCGCTACGACGCCCGACTATTGCCGATCCTGCAGGCGTTGCGGCCCGAACTGGTGATCCTGGCGGGCTGGATGCGCATCCTCACCGACGGCCTGTGCCGCCGGTTCCCCATCGTCAACCTGCATCCCGCCCTGCCCGGCATGTTCCCGGGGGCCACCGCCATCACCGACGCCTTCGACGCCTACGGGTCGGGCACGGTCGATCACACCGGTGTGATGGTTCACTGGGTGCCCGACGGCGGCGTCGACGACGGCCCGGTGATCGTGGCCGCCGAGGTGCCGATCGAGCCGGGCGACACGCTCGACACGCTCACCGAGCGAGTCCATGCTGTAGAACATCGAATCCTTCCCCAAGCGGTCGCGATCGCGCTCGAGTCGGGGCCGCCGACGAATCGCAAACGCCCGACCCCGCCACATCACCCCGCCGAGGTTCGCTCATGAACGCCCGTGACATCAATGCCCGCCTCCTGGATTCGTTCGAGTCGCTCACCTTCGATGATGTGCTCATCGTTCCGGGCTGGAGCGAAGTGCTACCCCACGAGGTCGACATCGCAACGTCGATCTGCGGGATCCGGCTGGCGACGCCGTTGATGTCGGCCGCCATGGACACCGTCTCCGAGGCGCCGATGGCGATCGGACTGGCCCGCGAAGGGGGGATCGGCGTCCTGCATCGCAACCTGAACATCGACGAGCAGGCTCTCGAGGTCGACCGGGTCAAACGGGCTCAGAGCGGCATGATCACCTCGCCGATCTCGTTGACGCCGAACAGCACCCTGGCCGATGCGGAGGTCTTGATGAACCGGCACAAGATCAGCGGTGTACCGATCTGCGCCGACGACGGTCGACTGCTGGGGATCCTGACCAACCGTGACATCAGGTTCTGCGGTCCCGACGAGTTCGACCTTCCGGTCACCGACTTCATGACCGGCGAGGGTCTCGTGACCGCCCCGGCCGGGACCAGCCTCGACGATGCGGTCAGCATTCTGCACCGCCACCGCATCGAGAAGCTCCCTCTGGTGGACGGCGAGGGCCGACTCACCGGTCTGATCACGGTCAAGGACATCACCAAACGGATCGAGAAGCCGAACGCATCGCTCGACGACAGCGGCCGTCTCAGGGTCGCTGCTGCAGTCGGCGTCACCGACACCGCCGAGCGGACCGAGGCTCTGATCGATGCGGGCGTCGACATGATCGTGATCGACACCGCCCACGGCCACACGAGAGGGGTCGTTCATGCGGTCCAAACGATCAAGAAGGGTTGGCCCGACCTCCCGGTCGTAGGCGGCAATGTCGTGACCCGTGAGGGCGTCGAAGCGTTGGTCGGGGCTGGGGCTGATGCGGTGAAGGTGGGCGTGGGAGCGGGCTCGATCTGCACCACCCGGGTCGTCGCCGGTGCCGGCATGCCCCAGGTGTCGGCGATCTTCGAATGCGTCGAGGCGGGTCGTACCCTCGGTGTGCCGATCATCGCCGACGGGGGTGTCGTCAACAGCGGCGACATCGTGAAAGCGTTTGTCGCCGGCGCCGACGTCGTGATGCTCGGGAACGCACTCGCTGGTTGCGACGAGGCGCCTGGCGAGCTCGAACTCGTCGACGGAGCCATGTGGAAGACCTACAGGGGCATGGGTTCGGCGGGGGCCATGCGAGGTCGGGCGGCCGACCGTTACGGATCCGGCACGGCCAGCAACGTCGGCGGCGGACCGCTCAAGCATGTACCGGAAGGGGTCGAGGGTCGTGTGCGTTATGCGGGGGCGCTCACCGAGTTGGTGTCCCAGCTCGTCGGTGGAATCCGCAGCGGCATGGGGTATGCCGGGGCCGGAACGCTTGCCGACCTCCAGAACAACACCCGTCTCACCAAGATCACCGGAGCCGGTTTGCGCGAGAGTCATCCCCATGACATCTCCATGTACGTCGAGTGATCCGGTACGAACGAGCGAGATGTCCGATTTCCGCTAGGTAACCGGGGCGCAACCGGGACAGACTGGGGGAGTGGTTGCCCCGGCCGAACCCCTTGAAGCATGGATGCGAGCGGTCGAGAGTCGCGACGCACGCTTCGATGGCTGGGTCACCCTCGGGGTCACGTCGACCGGCATCTACTGCCGGCCGTCGTGCCCGACCCCGACACGGCCCAAACGGACCAACATGCGCTTCTTCCCGACCCCGGCAGCCGCCCAGCGGGCAGGCTTTCGGTCGTGCAAGCGATGCGCCCCGGATGCGACGCCCGGTTCCCCGGAGTGGAACCGGCGAGACGATCTCGTCGCCCGGGCGATGCGAGCGATCGAGGACGGCGTCATCGACCGGGACGGCGTCTCCGGTCTGGCTGAGCAGCTGGCGGTGAGCCACCGTCACCTGCAACGAGTTCTCACCCAGGAGGTTGGAAGCGGTCCCCAAGCGCTGGCTCGAGCCCGGAGAGCTCGTTCGGCCCGAGCGCTGATCGAAACCACATCACTGACCTTCTCCGACATCGCATTCGGTACCGGATTCCACAGCGTGCGGCAGTTCAACCAGACGATCACCGAGGTCTTCGCCGCCACCCCGTCTCAGATGCGCCGCCGAGGATCCCGAGGGGCGGTTGGTGACCCGGAGTGGATCGACCTCAGACTCTCGTTTCGAGCACCGTTGGCCACCCGGGAGTTACTGCGCTGGCTGGCCCTGCACGCGGTCGCCGGGGTCGAGCAGGTCGAAGGTCTGGTGTACCGGCGCTCGCTGCTGCTCGACTCCGGTGGTGGAGCGGTCGAAGTGGATTTCAGCACCGCCGACCGTGGTCACCTCGCCGCCCGCTTTCGTCTGAGCGCCCTCCCCGATCTTCCGCAGGCGATCAACCGCATGCGGCGCCTGCTCGATCTCGACGCCGACCCGCACGCCATCGCCGACGACCTGGGTCAGGACCCGGTCCTGGCCCGAATCCTCCGACGGACCCCCGGCCTGCGATCACCCGGGGAGGTGGACGGCACCGATGCTGCGGTGAGAGCGGTCCTGCACCAGCAGGTGTCACTGGCCAGCGCCGTGGCCGTCGCATCGCGTCTGGTCGCTGCCCACGGCATCCCCCTCACCACACCCGCGGGCGATGTCAGGTACGCATTCCCGACGGCCCGGACGTGGGCCGAGCTCGACCCCGCCGATCTCGGCCTGCCCCCCAACCGGGCCACGGCGCTCGTCAACCTCTGTGCCGCCATCGACGCCGGCTGGATCGACGTGTCACCTTGGGCGGACCGGTCGACCGCCGTCACAGCGATGCAGCGTGTCGACGGTATCGGCCCGTGGACCGCAAATCTGGTCGCCGCCAAGGCGCTCGGTGACCCCGATGCGTTCGGAGCGGGCGATCTGGTCCTCGTCCGTCAGGCACAGGAACTCGGTCTGGCCTCCTCGGCCCCCACCCTCGCCGCCCACGCCGAGCGATGGCGGCCGTGGCGGTCCTACGCGATGCACCTCCTCTGGAACCTCCACCTCGACCAAAAGGAAAAACGATGACCGATACGCTGTACCGCACACTCACCGATACGCCGATCGGTCGACTCCAGATCATCACCAGCACCGATGGCCTCGTGGCGATCCTTTGGCCCGACGACGATCGCTGGTCCTTCGACACGATCGACGAGACCAACGAGGTCTCTCGGGCCACCGCGGTCCAACTCTGTGAGTTCTTTGCCGGCGACCGGACCAACTTCGAACTCCCGCTGGACCTGCGAGGCACCGATTTCCAGGTTCAGGTATGGCGTTCACTGGTCTCCATTCCGTTCGGGCAGACCATCAGTTACGCGGAGCAGGCAAGAGGCCTGGGGCGGCCGACGGCGGTGCGGGCGGTGGCGTCGGCCAATGGCAGGAATCCGGTGAGTATCGTGCTGCCATGTCACCGTGTGATCGGCAAAAGCGGCCGCCTCACCGGCTACGCCGGCGGCCTCGATGCCAAGAAATGGCTGCTGGATCACGAGGGCGGATAGGGCCGACGCCTCGGTGGCGGCCGGCTACTCCATGTAGATGCTGCGCCGTGGGCCGTGCCCCATGATCTCGCGCACCGCTGGCTCGAAATCGGCGAGGGTCATGGCGTCGTAGGACGGATCGAACGCCATCTGGTCGTAGTTGTGACAGAACTCGGCGCAACGGTCGAAGAATTCGTGACCGGCGAACTGATCGCGCATGTTCTTGTCGAGCCCGACGTGGTCGAAGAAGTAATACCCCTGGAAGATCCCGTGCTTCTCGACCATCCACGTGTTTGCCTCGCTGACGAATGGTTCCAGGATCTTGGCGGCCACATCAGCGTGGTTGTAGGGGGCGAGCATGTCGCCGATGTCGTGGATCAGGGCGCACACCACGTACTCGGTGTCCTTGTCGTCCCGGTATGCCCTGGTAGCGGTCTGCAGACTGTGTTCGAGTCGGTTGACCGCAAAACCGCTGCTGTCGTCGGCGAGCATCGTCAGGTGCTCGAGCACACGGTCCACGAAGCTCCGGTTGTACAGGTCGATCTGCTCGGTGATGTGATCCCAGTCCGCCTTGGTCCCGTCGATCATCGCGTGGAAACTCTTGGGGTTCGGGGCTGAGGTGTCGACGACATCGGTCATCAGCACAGTGTTGCACAGGAGCGATCCACTCAACCAGGGACTGTCGCTGCGCCCGAACGCCCGGTCGTACGCGCTGCCCAATCCTCTAGCCTTGCCCCATGAACCTGATATCGCCATCGCCCCGGACGCTCGGATCGCTCGACGTGGGTCCGCTCGGATTCGGTTGCTGGCGATTCACCAACGACGAGCCGGCTGAGGCTCGCAGGATCCTCGAAACCGCCCTGGACCTCGGCATGAATCTCGTCGACACCGCCGATGTGTACGGTCTCGACTGGGGTGGAAGCGGGTTCGGCGACAACGAGGCCCTGCTCGGAAAGCTCATCGCCGAGTCCCCCGCAATGCGGGGTCGTATGGTGCTGGCCACCAAAGGCGGCATCCGACCGCCGGTACCGTACAACTCAGGGCGCGACTACCTGACCGGCGCCGTCCACGACAGCCTCAAACGACTGGCGGTCGACTTCGTGGACCTCTTCATGATCCACCGGCCCGATCTTTACTCTCACCCCGAGGAGGTGGCGGGCACCCTGACCGCCCTGCGCGACCAGGGAAAGGTCAGGGAATTCGGCGTGTCCAACCACACCGCAGCCCAGTCCGATGCGCTGCAGAGGTTCCTCGACTTCCCCCTTGTCGCCGACCAGATGGAGTACTCGATCACCCATCTGGACCCGATGCGGGACGGCGTCATGGATCGGTGCATGCGAGAATCTCTGACGCCGTTGGCATGGAGTCCGCTGGCCGGTGGAGCGCTGGCGACCGGCGACGGTGTCGAACCGGCGTTGGTGGCCAAGATGGACGAACTCGCCGAGCGCGAGACCGTGAACCGGGCGACGGTCGCCATCGCCTTCGTTCTCGCCCATCCGTCCCGCCCCGTCGTCCTTCTCGGGACTCAGAGCCCGCAGCGTCTCGAACAGCAGGCGCAAGCTGCGGGCGTGCACCTCGAACGAGAGGACGTCTATGCGCTGATCCAGCTCTCTGATGGGGTGCCCCTTCCGTAGGAGTGGCGGAACTGTGAGCTTGATCGACGGACCGGCGTGGCACGACGAGGTCGAGGATCTCGTCGACGCACTCGTCGAAACCCTCGGCGCTCTCCCGTACGATCCCACTCCCGGCGGGCTCTTCACCGCCGCCCAGCTGTACACCGTCGGGTCCGGGTCACCCTTGACCGGTTCGATCGACCAGGAGATCTACCGGCGGGCGAGGCATGAGCGGTGACCGCATCGGACGTTGAAGGCCCGCGCCCTGCCACGCCGGTTCTCAGCCGGTCATGTCGAAGCCGAGGTCCGCTTCGGTCAGGATCAGATTCGCCGGCGGCGGGGTGATCCCGAGATCGGCGCCGTGGTCCCAGATCTCGAATACCATCTGGGCGCTCTCGATCTGGTCCTCGTCGGTGAACATGTCCGGATCGGAAAGGTCGATGACATACTTGCGCAGCAGGCCGTCGTCATCGAGCCAGAAGTCGATCGGCAGGTCGGCGATCGGACGAGCGCCGAGCTCCTCTTCGAATTCGGCCCGTTCGGCGGCGCTCATCTCCGCGGCCAACGCCTCGGTGTCGACCAGCGCCCGGTAGTGGGTGGTCGAGACACCCCGGACCTCGTCGGTACCCACTTCGTCGAGCCGGGCACTCGCTTCGCTCAACAGGTCCAGCAGTTCGGTGGGTGAGCCGCTGCCCCCGAAGCCGAAGTCGGCGGTGAAGCCGTCGGACTCGTCAGCTTCGGTTTCCAGCCACATCCCGTCACCGGCGCCGAACAGCGAGAGGAAACCCCACTTGATCCACGCCTTGTCACCGATCGTGGTGATCTCGAGTGGTTCGGCGAAGAACGTCTCGAACATCGCCATGCCGTCGTCTCCGCTCTCGCTCGCCAAGCTGGCGATGTCGCCGAAGTCCATCGAGACCTGCGACGCATCGTTGGGCAGGTCGTACGCACCGCTGAAGGTCAACGAAACCTCGCCCGGCGTGTCGGAGTCGGGGGTGCCGACGAAGGTGAACGTTCCCACGAAGCGAGCCGACGACACACCCTCGGGTCCTTCGATGGTCTTGGCCAGGATGCCCGAACCGAGGGTTTGTGTCTTCACCACGTCGACGTCGGGCGAGGTGGCGGTAGTGGCCGGTGGGTCTGGCGTCTCGTCGCTGTCGACAGCGATCTGGTCCTCGACGCTGTCGCCCGTGGTCGATGTGCTCGTCGGTTCAGTGGTGGGGGCGACCGCGTCGAAGTCGATGGTTCCCTTGTCGAGTGCGGTGTCGGTCTCGTTGCCGCACGCAGCCGTCAGGAGGGCCAGTGCTGCGAATGCTCCGATAAAGGTCCTGTGCATGAAAGCTGTCTCCTCAGGTACGCGCCACGACGCGGGCTGCCACCATTGGATCGGCGATCGATGACCGAACCTTGAGGCTCCAGACGGCTGTGGTCAGTCGAGCGTGTCGTCGAACCAGTCGATGATGTCGGCGGCGAGCACTGCGGCCATCGTCCGGTCGCTGAACAGGTGGCCACCGGTCTCGTAGCGGAGGAACCGTTTCGGTTCGGCGGCCGCGGCGTGCAGTCGCTCGCCCTCGCTGACCGGTACGACGTTGTCATCTTCACTGTGGACGGTGAGATACGGTCGACCGAGTCGGCCGACGGCCCGCACCACATCGTGGCTGGCGAGATCGTGAACGAAACCGGCCTCGAGTTCGAACGTCCGGCCCCCGATCGTGACCTCAGCTCGCCCCTCGCTCAGGAGCCGGTCTTCGTCGCCGGCAAACAGGTGGCGCACGTGGCCGGCATCGCTCGGCGCGCCGATCGTCACCAATGACCGCACGGTCTTCAGCCGTTCGGCGGCCAACAGAACAGCGGCGCCGCCGAGGCTGTGACCGATCAGACCGCACGGGCCGAAGCCGAACTCGATGAGGGTCGTGGCCGCTCGGACAACATCGGACACGTTGGCGCTGAGCGTTTTCGTGGCGAAGTCGCCACCGGATTCGCCACGACCGGTGAAGTCGAAACGGTACGCGGCATAGCCGGCATCGCTGAGCCCTTTGGCCAATCGGGTCATCGTGTGGATGTCCTTGTCGCAGGTGAAGCAGTGCGCCATCAGCACCGATCCTCTCGCCCGCTGCTCCGGTCGATGGAGCACGCCGGTCAGGGATGCCCGCGAGCCGCCGACGAATTGGATCTTCTCGGTCCGGGGCCGTGCGGGCATGCGCCCGATGTTAGACGCCGGTGGTCACCGGCCGGGGTGCTGCGCCAACAGGTTGTTCACGCCAAACCCCATACGGCCACGATCGAGTCCGAGCCGTCGGAACTGCGTGCCCGACCATGGTCGCGCAGCGTGAGGAGATGGGCGTAGACCGAGTTGCCCGCCGCCCTCCACAGCCGCTTGTCGACGTCGCCGTACATCCTCGGCACGATGTCGACCACCGTCGTAGGGCCGCTGCTGAGGATCTCGATGATCTGATCGGTTCGATGGTTGCGGTGTTCGATGAACGCCCGAACGTACGGCGCAGGATCGTCGATGATCGGTCCGTGGGTGGGGAAGTACCGGTCGTCGGGCGCCAGTAGCAGGCGTTCGAGGCTGTCGAGATACTGGGTCACATCGCCATCGGGGGGCGAGATCACCGACGTTGCCCAGCCCATCACGTGATCACCGGTGAAGAGCGCCGAGCGCCTCGACCCATCGTCGACCAGACGAAAGCAGATGTGGTTGCTCGTGTGGCCGGGGGTGTGCAGCACCTGAACAGACCACCCCGCACCGTCGATCCGACCGCTGACACCGTCCTCATCAGCGGGTTCGTGCCCGACCTCGACGTCGGGCACGAAATCGGTGTCGGGTCCTTCCCGTTTGAGTTCCTCGGGAAGTCGAGCCCACTCCTGGGCGAAGATCCGGCTCTCCTCGGGTGAGATGTGTGCGCTGAAATCGAGCCGGTCCAGTGGGTCCACCGAACTCACCGGGCCGTGGGGGCCGTAGCCGTAGGTCAGGGCGCCGGTCCGCTCCTTGAGGGCCGGTACAGCGGCGGTGTGATCGGTATGGGTGTGGGTGATCAGGATGTGGGTGACGCGTTCATCCGGCGCCAGAGCGGCCTCGATGGCATCGAGGTGCTCGGGCAACTCGGGGCCGGGATCGATCACCGCTACATCGCCACTCCCGACCAGGTACGCCCCGCTGCCAGTGAAGGTGAACGGATTCGGGTTCGGAGCGACGACGCGACGAATCTGCGGGGCGACCTCGACGCATTCGCCGTAACGGGGGTCGAACTCGGTGTTGTGTTCCAGAGCCATCGCTCAGCCGCCGGTACCGTCGGCGGCAGGCTTCACCAGCCGTCGGAGCCCGTCGATGATCCACTCCGGTGGTTTGGCCGGCCGCCCGTTGCGGTCGGTGATGCCGGCGCTCAGTTCGGCGGTGAGGTAGACGGTCGAGCCGTCGGGGCTGACGATTTCCTGGGACCACACCCCCGAGATTCGCCGCAGCGAACCGATCGACGTACGGACGATCACGGGCTCCCGGGCGGTGGCGGGCACGAGGTAGCGTGCGTGCACCTGGGTGATGACGAATTGGAATCCCTCGCCGGCCACACGCGACAGCGAAAGATCGGCTGCCTCGAGTGCTTCGGCTCGCCCCTGTTCGAGATATGTCAGGTACATCGCATGGTTGACGTGCCCATAGGGGTCCAACTCGGCGAAACGAACCTTGATGGTGGTTTCGACGGGCAGCGTGAGCACGTTGGCAGGCTAGTCCCGCTCGACGCAGGGTCGGCTGGCTCCCGGGATCGGTCCGGCCAGACCGGCGGCTTCGATGTCGTCGCGGCGAAAGCCGAGAAGGAAGAGAATGGCATCGAGATAGGGCACGTTGAGGCTGGTGTCCGCTGCGTCTTTCACGACCTGTTTGGCGTTGAATGCGATCCCGAGGCCAGCTGTGTTGAGCATCGCCAAGTCGTTGGCGCCGTCACCGATTGCGACGACCTGATCCACCGAGATCCCTTCCTTGGCCGCCAGTTCGTGGACGATCTGGGCCTTGCGTTCACGATCGATGATGTCCCCGATGACCCGGCCGGTCAGGACTCCGTCGGCCACTTCGAGGGTGTTGGCGAAGGCGTAGTCGATGCCGAGGTCATCGGCCAGCGAGCGGGTGATCGCAGTGAATCCGCCCGACACGATGGCGGTGCGGTAGCCCAGAGCGTTCAGCGTGCGGGCGAACGTTGCCGCCCCCGGCGTCAGCCGAATCCTGGCTCTGGCCCGGTCGAAGTAGGACGCTGGCAGACCCTCGAGCAGTGCGACCCTCGCGTGCAACGACTCTGCGAAATCGACATCGCCAACCATCGCTCGATGGGTGATGGCAGCAACCTCGGCTTCGTGGCCGGCCTCGGCGGCGAGGAGGTCGATCATCTCGTTCTGGATCAGGGTTGAATCGACGTCCATCACGATAAGCCGGGTGGCTCGCTGGCCGAGGCCCTCTTGGACAACAGCCACGTCACAACGCAGATCGCGGGCAGCGAGCAACAGATTGCGACGCAGCTCGTCAACCCGGCCACCCCGGACAACCAACTCGTAGGCCATCACCGGCTCTCGGGCCAGCCGAGTGATGCGATCGATGTTGCTCCCGGTCCTGGCACACATGGATGCGATGGCTCCGAACTCGAGCGGATGTATCTCGTGGCCGACCATCGTGACGATCAAACCCTCGCTGCGAGGCGTCGGAGCCGAGTCGACGATCTCGAAATCGAGGTGCATCCGCTGTTCCCAACCGACGAGGAGAAGGTCCTTGACCAGATCCCGTCCGGGCGGTACCACCACCACGATCGACAGCGACAACTTGCCTCTGGTACTGGTTTGCTCAACGTCTTCGATGTCGGCTCCGGCCGCCCCGATGACGTCCATGATCCGGGCGGTGATCCCGGGTCGATCGTCGCCGGTTACGGTGACGAGGATCGTCTGCTGTTGGGTGGTGGACGGAGATCTTCGAGGGTTCATGCGAGGTCGAGCGTATCGAACGCACCGGAGGGGACCGGTGCACCGATGTTCCATGTCACATCGGCTCAGCTGGCGTCGGGTCGCGGGATTCAGCGACTTCTCATCGACGTTCGACCCGATCGGTCACAGCGGTGTGCTCATCCATCCGTCTGATCCTGGAGTACGCCGGCCGAACTGGATCGGTGAGGTGAACCCGGGTGGTTTGACCGCCAGTACACCGCAGGAGACCGCATCGAGCACCCGTTCGGCTGTGTTCCCCATCACCAGGCCGCTGACACCGCTGCGGGCCACCGTACCGATCACGAGCAAGTCGACGTTCTCGTCGTCGATGAGTTGGGTCAGAACCGCAACCGGTTCGCCCTTCTCCACGTGCAGGATCCACCGGGTGGCGCCGGCATCGACGTTCTCCAACAGGTCGTCGATGGCGGCTCGTACCACGTCTTCCTGCCTCCTCGACAGCTCTTCCAGGTCGATGATGCTCTTGCCCTGGAAGTCGGGGTTGCGCAGGGTTGCTTCGCCGTAGAGCTCCCATGCGTGCACGACATGGACCCGGGGATGCTCCGAACCCGCCGCCATCGTGGCGGCGAGCTCGAGGATCCGCCGGTTCAGTGCTTCTTCGGCAGGATTGGGGTCGATGGCGACAAGAATCCTGGCGGTGGCGACCCGGGCGGGTCTGATCACCCAGACCGGGCAGGGACTCTTCCGGAGGAGCCGTCGGACGGTCGCGTGGTCCGACGCGATCGAATCGCTGGTGATGACGACGAGATCGTGAGCTTCGACATGGACCCGTCGTAGAACGGCCAGCGCAGCGCTGCCGATCTCAATTTCGACGTCGACGTCCGGGCAACCCGCTCGTTGGCACCAATGGCGGATCTCGTCCAGCATCGCCTGGGACTGGGCGTATTGCACCTCCTCGAAGAATGACGCGTCATGGAGGAGACGCTGCAGCCGAGATGGTTCGTCGATCGACGCCAGCACGCTGATCGTGGATCGGTGACGGTCCGCTAGTGCGGCGACGGCGGCCAGCGCTCGATCGTTGTCGCCCCTGGCCAGCGGGGTGAAAAGGATTCGGCGAAATGTGCCCATTGAGACTCCTGGTGAGCGGTTGTCGAAACTCACCCCTCGAGCACGGATCTTAGTTGAGTGGTCGGAAACACATGCCGGTCTCAGGACGACGATCCATCACGCCCACACTGCGTCCTCAATTCCGTCATTCCGCTCACGAGGAGTGCCGAAATCTGCGTCCTTGTGTGCACTGCGTCTCGCCGCCCTGAGCCTCAACGGCATTCCCGACCACTCAACCAGACCGAAGTGCCGTTCGGCGGCATCGAAGAACCTAATCCTTGTGTGTCAACGCTCGCCGGGCCCGCTCCAGTCCACGGCGACCGCAATCGATCGTTTGATCATCGAGTCGCCACTCGTCGTCGAACCTGGGTTCGCGGCACTTCCTTCGACCATCCGGCTCCCCGCCGGTCCACAGGCGCTGCTGCTGGAAGACCATCGGAGGTCGTGTCCCTCAGAACACCAGCGGGGCGGCGTACGCGCCGTGCCAGTGGTGGGCGGTCTCGAACTCGTCGAGAGTGATCGGGTCACCGAAGTCGTACTGACCGTCGCCAATGGGATCGGCCAGGAACTCCTCGATCGCAGCGATCAAGCGTTCGGTGTCGATCTCGACGGTGTCGTCGGGCGGCATCGTGCGGGGTGTGGATTCGTGACCCGTGGATGTGTGGACGATCATGCCCTCGACCTCCTCTTCGCATCTGGAGATTCGTTACTCCCGTTATACTCCGCCGGCGGTTCCGTGTCATCAAGAGTCTGAAGTCCCGCAGTCAGCGGCCGGTCCGATCCTCTGGCAGGATGGCGGGGGAGTCGGCCGGTGAAGATACTGCTCGTGGAGGACGATCTGAAGCTCGCAGCGGCGGTTCGTCGCGGTCTTGAAAACGAATCGTTCAGCGTCGATGTGGCCCACGACGGTCACGACGGCGTGTGGATGGCGAGCGAAGGGCGTTACGACCTGGTCATCCTCGACATCATGTTGCCGGGTATGAACGGATTCCAGATCTGCCGCCACCTCCGGTCCGCCGGGGACTGGACTCCGATCCTGATGCTGACCGCGAAAGACGGCGACCTCGACGAGGCGGAGGCTCTCGACACCGGTGCCGACGACTACGTGGTCAAGCCGTTTGCGTTCGTGAGCCTCGTCGCACGTATCCGGGCACTTCTACGCCGGTCCAGCGGTCGGATCCCGTCACCGATGACCGCCGGCGATCTCCGCCTCGATCCGACCGAGCGCAGGGTGCTACGAGGTCCGGTCGAGATCGAACTCACCGCCCGGCAGTTCGACGTCCTCGAATACTTCATGCGGCGAAGCGGGCAGGTGCTGTCGAAGGCCGAGCTCCTCGCCGGCGTCTGGCCCTACGATTTCGACGGCGACCCCAACATCGTTGAGGTCTACGTGCGCCGCCTCCGCCACCGTATCGACGAACCGTTCGGGCGCCATTCGATCCAGACGGTTCGCGGGGCCGGCTACCGGCTCGACGAGAACGGCGGCTGATGAATCGTCTGCGGCCTCGAAGCGTGCGGTTCGAGATCACCGCGGTGGCGACCTTGGGCACGGCACTGGTTCTGGCGTTGGCCGGATTCGTGCTGGTCACCATCCAGACCAACCAGCTTCTCGACAACGTCGACGCCTCGCTCAGCCGTAGGGCGGATGACTTGGCGTCGGCGGATCTGAGTCGGGGTGACCAACCGTTGATCCTCACCAATCTGTCCGGCGACGACGCCGTGGTTCAGCTCGTCGGCCCCGAGGGTGTGTTGTTGGCCGCCACCCAGAACGCAGCTGATCTGGCGCCGATCGGTCCGCTCCTGCCCGAGGTCGAGGAGTCCCGGACCGTCAAGGACCTGCCCGTAGAAGACGACGAATACCGTGTTCTGTCCCGCACGATCAACACATCGAGCGGGACGGCAACGCTCCACGTCGCATCCAACATCGACGATCTGCGCGGCACGATCACCGTGCTGCGACTTTCGCTTCTCACCGCTCTGGTCGTTTCCAGCATCGGTCTGTCCGCCCTCGTGTGGTTTCTGGTCGGTCGAACACTGCGCCCGGTCGAGAGGATCCGTGCGGAGGTCGCATCGATCGGTGATGCCGATCTCGGACGCCGCGTCCCTGAATCGGGAATCGGCGACGACATCGACCGCTTGGCGCACACGATGAACGACATGCTCGAGCGGATCGAGGACTCGGTTCGTCGGCAGAACCGTTTCGTGGCCGACGCATCCCATGAGCTCAGAAGCCCGCTCACTCGGATGCGCACCGACCTCGAAGTCGACCGTTCGGATGCGCTGGCCAACCCGGAGGAGACCTACGAACGGGTTCTCGAGGAGGTGATCGAACTCTCGGTCCTGCTCGATGACCTCCTGATACTCGCCCGGTCCGACGCACGCCAGGGAGAGCTCGTCGAACGGCCTGTCGACCTCGATGACATCGTCCTCGGTGAAGTCGGTGGGATTCGCCTCCGATCCAAGGTCGAGATCGATCTGAGCAACCTCTCGGCTGCTCACCTGCTCGGGGACCCTGGCCAGCTTCGTCGAATGGTACGGAATCTCCTCGACAACGCCGTACGGCACGCCCACTCTCGAGTGGAGGTGACGCTTGAGGAGCGGCCCGGCACCGCGACCATCGAGTTCACCGTGGTCGATGATGGTGCGGGCGTACCCGACGATTTCGCCGAGGCAGTTTTCGCCCGTTTCGCACGCGTCGACGACGCTCGTGGCCGCGGACGAGGGGGATCCGGTCTCGGTCTGGCCATCACTCGGGACATCGTTCAGCGCCACGGTGGTGAGGTCTGGGTCGACACGGCGTACAGGAACGGTGCCCGATTCTGCGTTCTGTTGCCCTCCGCCCCTTGACGCCCGTGGCACAACCGCTCGAAGCTTCGCTGCTCGGGAAGTCAGGCCTCACCCACACTTCGCCGGACGTGCCGACCCTCACCAGACCGAAATGAGTGGAGCGGACGTCCGCCCTCGCTGCTACAGATCGATCGCGTCCCAGCCGACCCGTTCGGCGAAGCTGCGCAGTTCAGCGGTCACATCACCGGCGACGATCACATAGTGGTGCTCCAGACCCTCGGTCATCATCGTCGCCAGGACGTTTTCGGCCGGGGTGTCGAAGCGAACGACGCCGCAGGTGCCGGCGAATGGCCGGTCGCCGGCGATCACCTCGCCCTTCCCGATCAGGAGCCGCAAACCTCCTCGGGACTGCGAGATCCGAGCGATGGTGAGCGGACCCGGGGCGAATCCGAACTGATGAATGAGCGGGAGGTGCCGGTTCGAATGGGCAGCCGCTTCGATCGGGCCGGAGGGATCGGCCAGCGACAGAGGTGCCGATCCGCAGTGCCAGAAGACGCCGGTGTCGGTTGGCGTGTCCAGGCTGACCATGTCGGCGACGAACGCCGGCCGGCCCGCCGCGTTCTGGAGAAGAAGTGATGTTGCGACTCCGAGTGCGTCGGCTTCACAGGATGCGGGAACGCCGTCGTTGGTCAGGCTCCCGATCGGACCACAACACGCCGCTCCGAAGGTTGTGAAACACTCGGGCCAGCACCTGACGGCGACCCCGTCCCACGAGTTCTCCTCGACGAGCGAGCGCAGCCCCAGTTCGAGGCGGATGCTCTGGTGGAGTGCACGCTGGTCGAGCTGGTCGGCGCCCCGCAGGGACACCTTCACTTCGGTCACACGATCGGCGACGGCGCCGGCCGGCGCGATGCGGGCGCGGTCGAAGAGACGGTCCAGTTCGAGTGGTTCGGTCCGTACCCAGCCACGGGTGGAGCGGTCGGTTTCGCATGGTTCGAAGCCGTCCGGGGGGTCGCCGAGCACGCCGATGCGCCACCGGTCCAGTTCCTGTGCGTCGCGCCCGGAGAGGGGCGGCACGAGGGGAGTAGGAGTGATCGGTGGCCCCTCAACCGTCTGGGCGAGCTGTTCGAGCACCCGGTCATCGTCGGGATCGGCATACAGGTAGTGGAAGGGCCGGTCTGTCCGACCCAGCACGTACCCGGCAAGGTTGAGCGCGGTCAGGGAGTTGAGTCGCAGTTTCCCTCCGTCGTGGGACTCGGGAAAGCCCCACAACAACAGAGGATGATCTGTGGCCTCCAGCACCGCGGCGAGAAGGCGAGAGTCGGTGAACGTGGCGAACGCGACCACGATGAGTTGCTGGGATCCGTCGAAGGATCGCACGGCCGGTCCGACGTCGGCGGGGTCGATGAGCAGGGTTGGGTGGGATTGACTGGCCGGGTTCAGGCTCCGGAGGCGGCTCTCTGCCCGAGAGAACACCCGCTGGCCGAAGTCGGTGTCGAAGGTGGACCGCCCCAGAGCGATCGCCCCACAGGCCGGGAACGGTTCGGTCATTCGCCCTCGATGATGATCCTGCGCCCGGTCGTTCGTTCGGGCACGATCTTGACCCAGCGATCGCTGTCGTCCTCGTCGGCCCACGGGAGCAGACCGAGCCGCTCCTTGTCCTGGAATTCCTCCCAGTTCTCGATTTCCTGGGCGTGGCCGTGGACGAGCACGCTCCAACCGGTGCGATGGACCTCGTCCCAGTAGTCGGCTTCGAAGGCCACCGGGTGGTTACTGGCCACAGCGTGCAGCTTGACCCCCGCAGAGGTCCGGAAAACGATCTCGCGGTTGACGAACCGGAACGCCACCGGCAGAACCATGGGATGGCCGCCGAAGTCGAACCCGAGGCGACCGATTGGAACCGAACTCAGCAAGTAGTCACATTCCGTTTGGTCGAGTTCCTGGAACGTATGGCGCATGGTCACCATCCCTTTGTCAATGGTCGAATGGAGCTTCAACCGTCATGGTGGAGGCGGCGCGCGGCTCTCGGAAGGGGCCTAGGTCCCGACTGTGTCCCAGGCGCTGCCGACCGTTGGTTCTGCGCTGCTTCCCGGCATCCGGATCACCGAGGTATCGGTGGCAACCGTCGTCGGCGGGAACACCTCGGTCGCCTCGGTGTCGAAGTCGGCGGTGTCGGCATAGCGGGACGAGAAGTGGGACAGCACAAGTTGTCCGACCCCGGATTCCCGTGCCAGCCACGCAGCCTGTCGTGCGGTCATGTGCATCCCTCGCTCGGCAAGAGTTCGATCGCGGTCCAGGTAGGTCGCTTCGGCGATGAGAAGGTCCACATCCTTTGCGAGTCGAAACGCCCCGCCGCACAGTCGGGTATCCATGACGAATGCAAACGCTTGGCCGGCGCGTTCGGTCCCAAGATCTTCGACGGCGACCGTCCCGGACTCCGTGTCGATTTCTCCATGTGCCACCAGTTCCCCGATCGCTGCGCCAGCCAACCCGGCATCGGCGACCCTTTCCGGTTCCAGGTGGAGTTTGGCCGGTGCCTGGATCCGGTAACCGATCGTTGGTACGCGGTGGTGGAGCGGCTCGGCGATGAGGTCCGATGCGCCCAGCCGCCCCGCCACTCCGGGTCTGGACACCGGGCAGGGTGCAACCGGCCCGTCGTCGTAGAGCGAGCTGTGCATCAGATGGGAGAAGGTGGCGATGCTGTCGGCAGGGAAGAACACCGGCAGCGGCGTGTCCTGCTGGCTGAGGGAGCGACGCTGGATGATCCCCGGTAGACCCAGACAGTGATCCCCGTGAAAGTGCGTGATGCACACCGCGGTCGCTTTGCCGACCGGCACCCCGGCCACGAGACATCGGTGGGCGAACCCCTCGGCTGGGTCGAAGAGGATCAGCTGGTCATCCCAACGAAGGGCGTAGCCCCCCGGATCGCGTGCACGCGTTCCGACCTGACTGGCCGTTCCCACGATGGTCAGGTAGCGGCTGGTCATGTCAAAGGGGGAGCCGGCCGCCGGTCAGCTCTTCGTTACGGAGATCTTGCGCGCCGTTTGCCGCTCGGGATCGATCGGTACCCTCAGGTCGAGGATGCCGTCGGTGTAGCTGGCCTCGATGTTGTCGGCATCGGCCCCGTCGGGCAGGGTCAGCACCCGGGTGTAGGAGCCGTAGTGGAACTCGGACCTGTAGCCGTCCCCGGTCGTCTCTTCTCTGTGTTCGCGGGAGGCACGAATCGTGAGGCGACCGTGATCGACGGAGATCTCGATGTCCTTTTCCGGGTCGACGCCGGGGATCTCCCCACGGATCACGAGAGCCCCACCCTCCATGAACTCCTCGATCTTGATGGCGCCGGGACCGGCGGAGAAGCGTTCGGGCCACCGTGCCCCGAACCAGTCGGGTACGCCGGCGAACGCGCCGGCGAAACGATCGAGGGGATCCCACGAGACCGGCGACGTACCAGGCTCGGATGCTCGAGTCTCCGGGGACTCCGAGGGCTTGTTGTTCATGTGTTCATTCCTTTCTGGCCACAACGTTCGCACAACTTCTGTACGTCCTCATCAGACTCGGGGCAACTGCGGATCCCTAGGGCCGAATGTCATGAAGGCTTCGTGCACGGTCGTGGTCAGGACACGGCTGCGGACAGGTAGCCGACGAGGTCGTCGATGGTCTGCAGTTTTGGGTAGTCGGCTTCGGGAACCTCTACACCGGTTTGCGTGGAGATGTGTTCCATGATCTGGAGTTGGTCCATCGAGTCGAGATCGAGGCCGAACCAGATCTCCTCGTCGGGTCCGAGTTCGTGAGGATCGACCTCCGGTGCCACCTGGCCGATGGCGGCGAGGATGACGGCTCGGGCGTCGTCGGGGTTCATAGCTCCTCCGGTTTCTGCAGCAGTTGATCGATGGTGTTGAGAAAACGGGCGCCGAGTGCACCGTCGGTGGCCCGGTGGTCGGCGGCCAGTGAGATCGTGACCTGGCGACGGGGAACCACCCGGTCGTCGATCACCGCAGGACGCTTCGCGGTCTTTCCGAAGCCGACCAGAGCCACCTGGGGCGGGTAGATCACGCCGTGCACGACGTCGACCCCGCGGTCACCCAGGTTCGTCACGGTGATCGTGGAGTCCGACATCTCCGATCCCCGTAGGCGGCCCTGCCGGGCCCTGCCGACGAGGTCGCGCAGACCGGCCATCAGCTCGGCGACGGAGAGCTCGTTCGCATCGTGGATCGCCGGTGCGATGAGGCCACCACCGCGAAGCGACACGGCGACCCCGAGATGCACGTCGTTCGATTGTTGCAGTTCGTCGTCGATCCAGAACCCGTTGAACTGTGGGTACTTCGCCGCCGCTACCGCAACGGCCTTCAGCAGCACCGCGGCGGGGAGGATGCGCTCCTGCACGAGCCGTGTGGTGTTCTCCTGTTCCGCCCATTGGAGTGCTGCCTCGAGGTCGATCTCAGCACGCAGGTAGTAGTGGGGAATCTCACGCTTGGATCGGCTCATCAGGTTGCCGATCGCTCGCCGCATCGCATCTGTGGAGCGGCCGGTCGGCGGGGCCGTTCTCCGTCCCGCCACCGGTTTCCGCCATGTTCCGGCCGCGAGGGGCGCCGACCGCTGGACGATGTCCCGCTCGACGATGGCACCGCCCGGTCCTGAACCCGTCAACGCGGTGATGTCAATGCCCTGTTCACGGGCCAGTCGACGGGCGAGCGGGCTGGCGCCGGTGCCGACGGCGGCGCCGGTCACCAGCGGTTCCGGTGCTGGGACAGGGGTGCGGGGGTCGACCGGGGTTGCGTCGTCGTCGGTGAGCGGTCCTTGTGAGACTTCTGGGCTCGCGGCCACCGTCGTTTCGGATTCGTCCGGTTCGCCGTCGCCGGAAACCGACAGGCGAGCCAGCGGCCTGCCGACCGGGACCTCTTCACCCGGTTGGACGAGGATTTCGGTGACGGTGCCCGTGTCCCATACCTCGACATCGATGTCGGACTTCTCGGTCTTGACCACCGCCATGATGTCGCCGCGATGAACGATGTCGCCGACACCGACGA
>JAHEJO010000197.1 GCA_024638805.1 Acidimicrobiales bacterium | reverse complement strand
GGACGGCTGACCGAAGCGCCGTTCCCAGCCCCACGCACGGCCTGACAGGACATGAGCGGGTTCGAAGCCGGCATCGAACATCAAACTTCCGTGGGCGAACACCCAGCTCAGCTTCGATAGATCGTCAGTCATCCGTGAACACCGGCGTGCGAGCACCGCTCGGCGTCGATGTGGCAGTCACCATTCAGGGCCACCGGAGCCTCCCGCTTCCGGCTCGACATCGATCGCGGCGAGAGGCTCGCTGCGTTGTGTGTCCGTTTGAGAGTGACTAGTCGCGTCGGCATCGGGAAGACCCTACCGACAACGGGCGGAAAACCCTTTCAGCAACAGGCCGATTGGCCCGATGACATGAGTGGCCACTCTGAGTGGCCACGTTTGTGCCAGCGCCGAATGTGAAGGAGTGCCGTCGCCGTGCCTGTGTTTCTCATCGGAGGGATCGCAATTGCGGTCTGGCTCATCGCACGATGGGGACTCGAGGCGGTTCAGCACACCGATCGGCTCAATGGGCTCGAGTGGCGGATCCATGTCAACGGAATCCGCGGGAAGTCCACTGTCACGCGCATCGTGGCGGGGATGCTCCGCGAAGCCGGCTACGGCACGATTGGCAAGTCGACCGGGACAGCTGCTGCGGTCATCCGCGACGACGGTGAGGACGAGCCCATCGTGCGGAAGGGACCAGCAACGATCCTGGAGCAGATCGAGATCGTCAAAAAGTGGGTGACCCCGGACATCGACGCTCTGATCATCGAGTGCATGGCGCTTCGTCCCGAGTATCAGTACACCAGCGAGACCAAGATCGTGAAGTCGAACATCGGCATCCTGACCAACGTCAGGGAAGACCACCAGGACGTCATGGGCAATACCCTCAAGGAGATCGCCGTCTCGCTCATGTCGACGTGCCCGATCGATGGGACGCTGATCACAGCCGAGCAAGACCCGGCAATCCTGCGTGTGATCGAGCGCGAAGCGAGCAAACGCAACACCGAGGTGATCGTCGCCGATCCGAACACGGTGACCGATGAGGACATCGCCCGATTCGACTACATCGCATTCAAAGACAACGTTGCCATCGGCCTCGTGCTCGCCCGGATGCTCGACATCCCCAGGGAAGTGGCGATGAAGGGCATGGTCGAAGCTGCTCCCGATCCAGGTGTGCTCCGCATGAAGGAGCTCAGCATCCTCGACAAGCACGTGACGTGGGCGAATCTGTTTGCCGTCAACGACCGGGAGTCGATGATGGTTGCGTTCCACAAGCTCCGCGACTTCGTGACGCCTGACACGACAATCGTCGGAATCCTCAACAACCGGGCCGATCGGGAACTCCGGGCAATTCAGTTCGCAGACATCGCAGTTCGCGATCTCAGCTTCGACCGGCTCGTGACCTTCGGTGCGTTCGAAGGTCTGGTCACGGATCGACTCGTCGAGAACGGTTATCGGCTCGATCACATCCTCAACCTGGGCGACAGCAACTCACCGTCAGTGGATCGGATCGTTCAGCGCATGATCGGCGACATGCCGACCGGACACGTGCTGGTGGTCGGGTTCGTGAACATCCACACTCATCAGGCCGAGGAGATGCTCGAGTACTTCGAGCATGAAGCCGAGCCCTGGTTGGCTGAGAGCGCCTCTGAGACGGACGCCTGATGCACGACTATCTGTTCTCCATCGAGGTCGTCCGCTTCGCCTTCGTCGCGGGCATCGTCGTGTCGATGGTCAACTACGAGCGCCGACACATCACGACCGGTTCGATCGTCGTCCCCGGGTACATCGCGGTCTTCTTGCTGCAGCCGGCCGTGCTGGCAGCAACCTTCCTGAATGCCTTCGTCTCGTATTGGGTCGTGAACCGAGTCCTCCCCCGGTGGTTCCTGCTGTACGGGAAGAACAAGTTCGCCGTCCTCTCGGTGATCAGCA
This sequence comes from Acidimicrobiales bacterium, assembly GCA_024638805.1. Lineage (GTDB taxonomy): Bacteria > Actinomycetota > Acidimicrobiia > Acidimicrobiales > SZUA-35 > JABDIY01. Next base: position 1,205 of record JAHEJO010000197.1, on the reverse strand, counting down.
TCGCCTTACAGACGGCCATGTTGAAGCTGTCGCCGAGCGGAAGCTACCTGTGGGAGCAGGACGTGCCGCTCCTGATCGGCGCCGGCTATGTCGTCCCGGCATTGATCGCCCATGACATGGCGCGTCAAGGCATCAAGAAGACGGTCAAGTCGGTGATCTTCGCCGGTGTCATCGTCGCGGTTCCGATCGCGTACGCCCTCTGGTTCGACCTGCCCGGTGTCAACGAGTTGTCGCCGCTGGTTGGGTTCGGTGTCAGCGCGATCCAGGCAGCGTGGATTCCCTTCGCCGTCATGCTCTCGGCGCTGGTCGCCTGGGCGCTGTTGAAGAACCACGGTCTCCGTTCCGGCGGATTCATCGGCGCGGCGTATCTCGGACTGCTGTCGATTCAACCTATGCAGGTGCTGTTCGCCCTCGGCGTCGGTTTCACGACCTACGTGATCGTGACCCGCCTGCTGATGCCGTGGATGATCCTCTTCGGGCGACGCAAGTTCGCCACGATGCTGCTCATCGCCGCCATCCTCTCATGGACACTGATGTGGCTCGGCAGCGCCCTCTTCGGTTTCGAGATCGACCACTACATGACCCTCGGTTCGATCGCGCTGACCCCGCTCTTCCTTCCGGGTCTCCTCGCCAACGACATGCACCGAGCTTCGCCACTCAGAGTGGTGGGCGGAGTTGCGCTGGGCGGGTCGTTCGTGATCCCGCTGACGCTGGCGTTCGAGATGGCCACCGCAGGTGTGTTCCCGCACCTCTGGGTGATGATCGCAACACTCAGTGGCTCACTGATCTTCCGAGATCAGATCGCCTGGGTGACTCATCGCGTGATCGGGGGCGTCGTCGTTGCAGTCCGCGGCCGGGGTGGACGCCACTCCGTATCCATCGAGGACGTGCTCACGACGTCAGGCGACCCTGGCGCCACACCCCGGCGTCTCGAGAGAGTGGATATCTCGGCCGACCGGCCATCGGACCGAGAGCTCGACCCAGATCGCGAACAAGTGTCGGCAGTGTGAAGCCTCTCCCGGGATCGACCGCACCCTGCGACTAGCGTCCTCGGACGATGGATCTCTGGAAGGTCGAAGCTGCTGAACAGCTGATTGCGAGGGTCGATCCGATCGTGCGCAGCCGGCTTGGCGATGGTCGGCGTGCCACCGACTTCCTCGACAGGCTTCGACTCCATGGGGCAGCCCTCTTCGATGCCTACTTCG
>JAHEJO010000001.1:18711-107238 GCA_024638805.1 Acidimicrobiales bacterium | reverse complement strand
GCTAGATCAGCGCGTGCGCCGTTGGGCAGGGCCAATACTTCTTCACGACGGCTGTTCGGCTTGATGGCCATCTCCCCAGAGTAGCTCTCTTCCTCGAGCCCGCCTTTGCGCCAGCAAGTGCTGGAGTCCCGCGATCCCCTCGGTGCACCAGCACATAGACCAACCCCGCAATCGACGGCAAGGTAGATGGTGAGTTTGATCGCGTCGAAGGACTCGGTTAGCAAAGGGCTGAACAGGGCGGTGTCGCCGGTCTCTGTGAAGAGTGTGTCGTGTAGTGGTTGGTGGCAGCATGAAAGAGGACCGCTGGCATGACGCCTCCGGCCGCGCTGCGTGTGAGCCACACCATGATTGGGCTCAAGGCCAGGGTTATCCCGTAAAGCACAGCGACCGTCTGTCCGCCTCCCTTCCAAGAACCGACGAAGAACAGCGGGAGATGCCAGGTTCCCCAGACCACGCCATGGAGCCCAGCCGCAACCAGTGGATGCATACGCTCGATCAATGCGGGCACAGCGACACCCTGCCAGCCGAACTCCTCGACGGCGCTACCCAGCCAGAACAGAAGCCAGATGTTGACCGGCGCTGCGGTGACGGCAAATACCAGGGCGGGTCGCTGGAGAGGGTGACGGCGTCGACGCCCACCCGGTAGAGCGCCACATGGGCAACGGCGATCACTAGCGGAAGGAACAGACCGCCGATGAGCACCCATCGCATACGCCCTCGGAGGCTGGCGACACGACGAAATGGGTACGCTGTGCCTCCTGTCAGCTTCGGGAGCACGACTGCGGCCAGCAGTGGACCGTAGGCGCCGGCGATGATGATGAGCGGCTCCCAGTCCTCCAGGCTCGACCACAGGATGGCGGATCCCCAAACGACCCAGCTGATGGTGAACGCCAGCAGGTAGAACCGGATCGCGGTTCCCACGCCGCCGACAACCTCCTTGGAGCCAGCATCGAAACGCACGCTCGCATCCTGATCGGTCACAAGAGGAGTGAAGCCAAGACCTCTCCAAACCGCCAGGGACCTTCGACCCGACGCGGCCTCCAGTGACCTGGTGTGGTGCTCGGTGATGTGGCTCGACGGGTGCGGGCCTCGGTTATCAGTCCTGGTTTTGGTGGAGGTCCAGGTGTTGCGTGCCAGGACGATGAACACCAAGCTGAGCACGTCGGTTTCGCAGGTGCCCTTCCTATCAGCGGCCGACCGAAGGTGTGGCGGTCAGTTCAGATGGTGATGACGACTTTGCCTTGCGTTTGACTCGTTTCGACATATTGCATCGCGTCGGTGACCTCGCTCAGTGGATAGGTCCGGTCGATGACTGGCATTAGGTGGCCGTCTTCCGCGAGCTCTGTGAGAACACGTAGGTCCTTGTGGTTTCGTTTCGCGAACAGCGCCGCCATTGTCTGGCTCACGAAGGGCGAGAACAGGAGCGGCTTCATCAGGTGGGGTAGAGCTCCAATCCAGTGGCCGCCGATGACGTCACAGCCGATGGCGACATAGGTGCCTTCGGAAGTCAGGGCGCGTCTGCAGGCCGAGATCGAGCGATTGCCTTTGCTGTCGAGCATGAGGTCATACCGATGCTTACCCGATGCGAAATCCTCGACCATGTCGTCGATGGTGTGGTCAGCGCCGATCGATCGGATCAGGCCCACACCCTTGGTGCTGGCCACGCCGGTGACTTCGGCCCCGAATGACTTTGCGATCTGGATGGCGAAGGTGCCCACCCCTCCGGATGCGCCATTGATCAATACCGATTGCCCCGCTTGGAGTTTTCCGACGTCGCGTAGGCCCTGTAGGGCCGCCAACCCGGCCATCGGGACCGCCGCCGCTTCTTCGAATGTCAGATTGACGGGCTTGAACGCGACCGAGTCTTGGGAGACGCAGACATACTCGGCGAATGAACCCAACTTCAAGAACGGCATGCCGGGCACTTCTCCGTCGACTTCGCCAAATACCTCATCGCCGATGTGAAATCGCGTGACGTTGTCGCCAACCGCTTCGATCTGCCCGGCCAGATCGGCGCCAAGACCGTTGGCTTTGGGCTTGAGCAGCCCTCTGACAAGACGAACGCTGCGTGGATCGGCGCGCATGGTGTGCCAGTCATAGAGGTTGACCGAAGCCGCTCGAACGCGTACCAACAACTCATCAGCCTCAACGCTTGGCTTGTCGATTCTGTTCAGTTGTAGGACCTGATCAGCAGGACCGTACGAATAGAACACGACCGCTCTCATCGTGTCTTCGTGAGCCGCAACGGGTAGCTCCGTTCCTGCCACGCGACCCCTCCTTCAACCGATATGAACTCATGGTCCACTGCGGCGGTCGCCTCGCCCAGGGCCCTTCGGCCCAGCTCGATCTCGCTCAGCCGCCTTGTCAACAGCCCAATACCTCGCAATCTCGATGGGGCGCCTACTGCCCCAACACTCGCCGTGCTTCGGTGTCCGTACCGCGAGGATGGTTCGAGAACGCAGCGACGGGAGGCGAAGGGACATTGTCCTCTGGCCTTGGCGGGCGGGTTGTGGCGATGCTGTCCAGAGGAGGAAGCGTGGGATGGCTGCTCACGGAGCATGTCGCATCGCTCGACGGTTGGCCATTGCCATGGCACTTGTCGCGGCTGGAGTTGCTGGCTGCGGTGACGACGGGCCCTCCGGTGGGTCGGGTCCGGTGGGGCCGGTGGGTCCTGTGGGCTCGGTTGGGCCCTCCGATGATGGCGTGGACGGCCTGGATGGTTCGGGCGAGCTTGTGGTTCAGGCTCGCTCGGTTCAGCGATTCGATCGTGTGGTGCTGGCAGGTGAGGGTGCTGCAATCGTCGCGTTCGGTGATCAGGAGATGTTGACCGTCGAGACCGACGACAATCTGGTCGACTTCATCGAAACGACGGTCGAAGGCGGCGTCCTGGAGATTCGTACCGCGCAAGGTGTCAACATTGCACCTTCTAATTCGGTCACCTACAGGATCACGGTGAAGGATTTGGTTGCGGTCGAGCTTGCGGGTGCGGGGTCGATCGATGTCGATCAATGGTCGACCGAAGCATTGCGGGTTGTGCTGAGCGGTGTGGGAGACATCCGGCTCGGGGCTCTTGAATCCGGCGATCTCGTGGTGGATCACACCGGTGTCGGGTCGGTCACCGTCGCCGGCACTGCTGCCGAACAGACGGTCTCGGTTGTCGGAATAGGAGATTATGACGCCTCCAATTTGGCAACTGTGAAGGCGTCGGTTCGCGCCGCCGGTACCGGTAGCGCGACGGTCTGGGTCGCCCGAACGCTCGAGGTTGTGGCGTCGGATACGGGTTCGGTCGCCTTCTACGGAGCGCCGGTGGTCACGCAACAGATCGATGGCGCGGCCACGGTCACACCTCTCGGAGCGAGGTAGACACAGTGAATGGTCGAGCAGCCGGATCATCCGGTTCGGGGAGACTGGGCCGCATCGTGGCCTCAGCTGTCATTCTCTTGATGCTGCAGCTGATGAGTGCCTGTGGCAGCGATGCCACCGGTGGTGTTGCGGGGGTGCCCGAGTCGGTCGTTTCTCACGGAGCGACGGTCGAAGAGGTTTGGTTCAGCTCGGGCGGATTCGAGCTGGTCGGCGATGTGCACTTCCCCGCTGAGGTGGGTCCGCTTCCGGCGGTGATCGTGGTCCATGGCGATGGCCCTCAGACCCGGGCGAGCACCCCGGGCACACACATCATTCGCGACAAGTTCGGTGCAGCCGGCTTTGCAGTCTTGTCGTGGGACAAGCCGGGAAGCGGCGAGTCGACCGGCGTGTTCGAACAGGGACAAACGCTGCGGCAGCGCGCCGCCATCCTCACCGACGGTGTTGAGTATCTCGCTGAGCATCCGAGGATCGACGCCGATCGCATCGGGTTGTGGGGACTCAGTCAGGCCGGATGGGTCATGCCTCTAGCGCTCGAGCGTACGGACGGCGTGGCGTTCATGATCGTGGTCAGCGGTGGCGGCGAGGACAGCATCGAGCAGCTGGGGTATCAGCTGGGCCAGGACGTCGTCTGCGACGGTTTGCCGCCAGAGCAGGGTGACTTGGTGGCGGCCTATTTTCCTCAGGCTGCGAAGGGACCTTCGTACGAGATGTATCTCGAAGCGATGGAGGTGCTGGTGGAGGTGGAGGGCTGGGAGAACTTCGTTGGCCCAGAGATACGAGCGGAAGAGGACTGGCAGCCCTGGCCGACCGATATCGATGCCTATTTCGACCCGATCAGCGTCGTCGAATCCACGACGTTCCCCGTGTTGGCGGTGTTTGGTGAGATGGACCGCTACATCGACCCAGTACAAGGGGCCGAAGCCTACGAAACTGCATTGCGAGGCGCTGACAACCCGAACTACCACGTGGAACTGATCCCACAGGTCGGACACACCATGCAGGTCCAAACCACGAAGTGTTCCGCTGGCGGCACCACCTCGGAGCGCTACCTCGACCTGCTCGACGAATGGATCGAGACGCTTCAGGCACATCGTGGCATCAACGACTAGGCGTACTCGGCTCAGACGTTGGTGACAGATCCCTGAGCGGGTGAAGACCTCCGGGCATTGTGGAGTTTGCCGCTTCACAACAACCAGGAGGTCGCCTCGCGACCGCGTGTCTATCGTTGCGAACATGGAGCTTCCCCGGGTCTTCGCAATCCGCCACTCGAGTCACCGCATCCTCAATCCGTTCGATGCCACCAAGCTCGCCACCCTGGGCGCGGCCCTCGGTGTTGAGCGGGATCAGCAGGTCCTCGATCTCGCCTGTGGTAAGGGCGAGATGCTGTGCACATGGGCCCGCGATCACGACATCGTCGGAACCGGTGTCGACATCAATCCCCCGTTCGTGGCGGCGGCCCAGGCGAGGGCGTCAGAGCTCGGAGTCTCAGATCGAGTCACAGTCCTACACGACAACGCCACCGACTGGGTCTCGACCGCCCCAGTTGATATCGCGGCGTGCTTGGGCGCCACATGGATTGGCGGTGGGGTGTCGGGGACCATCGAGCTGCTACGCCGGTCCATTCGTCCTGGCGGGATGATCCTCATCGGTGAGCCGTACTGGCGCGCCGAACCCCCCGACCAGGAGACGGTCGAGGGGTGTCACGCGACTAGCTACAGCACTTTCGAATCTCTACCTGGCCTTGTGAGGTTGTTCGGAGAACTCGACTACGACCTCGTCGAGATGGTCCTGGCTGACGAAGACACCTGGGACCGATACGCAGCCGCTCAGTGGCTCTCCATCCGCCGCTTCCTCGACGCCAACCCCGACGACCCAATTGCCGACGAGCTTCGAGACGAGTTGCGGACCGCACCCATCCTTCACGTTCGATTCCAGCGGGCGTGGCTCGGTTGGGGAGCGTTCGCACTCGTGCCACGAAACTGACCTCTGGCCCACCAGAGCAATCGACCGGCGCCCGGTGCTGACCACCCATACCGGCACATCCGAACGGCACGAGGCATCCCGGTTTGTCCGCCCAATACCTCGCCACCGCCCTGCGCCCTACCGCCGGCATGGAGATAGCCACATCGAGGTTGGCCGCGCTGATTGGCTGGGTGGAGGCCCACGCTCACACCCGCTACTGGATCAACGGCGACGTCGCTGTGGTCGATGCGGAAGGGATCGTGGCCGCCGCGTTCGGTCAGCACACCTCCTGAGTGCTGGACCCGAAGTTCAGCCGGCCAAGGGCAGGTTGGCTTCGGTGACCCTTGCCGTCGCCCATGGTGCCGATCAGGAGCCGGCTTTGGCCTGGAGAAGATCGGCAAAGGCCTCTTCGACACAGCGGCGGTAGCCCTCCGGATCTTCGATGGCGGCGGGGTCGACGAACAGACCCATCTCGAAGTTCCCGTCGTAGGACATGGCGGTGATGTTGGCCGCCGTGCCGGCCACCGGACCCATGGTGACCATGGCGGTCATCTTGGCGCCGGCGCAGTACAGCGGGAACGGTGCGCCCCGCAGATTGGAGGTTGCGAAGTCGATGTGAGCCGCCTGATCGCGGGCGGTGTGGGTCACCACCAATGTCGGAAGCAGGTTGATGATGCCCGAGAGACCGGCGATGGAACCGCCGTGTTCGGCCGTGGTACGTCCTGCGGCCATCGCCTCGCGCACGGTTCGGATCCGCTGCCCGAACGAGTCGTCATCACATGGGATCTGAACGAGGACGGGGGTGAAGGCGTTGGTCGTGATCTGCTCTTCAGCCCGTGTGCTCAGCACGAAGCTGGTATTGAAGGCGCTCACCGTGGTGTCTCGATCGTTGTGGTACCTGACCCCGGCCTCGACCAGACCCGCCATGAAGGCGTCGTTGACCGTCCCGCCGAGCGCATTGGCCGCGGCGTGGAGGTCGTCGAGGGGGACCCGCACGTACTCGAGGCGGCGGTGACGGGAGCGGGCCCTCCACAGCGGTGACCCTCCTTCGACCTCGTTGGCTGTACCCGACAGCTGGCCCACCGCCGACCGTGCCGAGTCGACGACGTCGCCTGCGAGACGGATCGGCCGGCCAGGGTCGGCCGGCCACGAGCCGACCTCGCCCACCATCCGTCGCACGAACTCGGCTTGACGGCGAGCGATCTGGTCGAAGGTGCGTCCGGCCGTTCTCAGAATGCTCGTCCCGAGGTCGGCACTGAACTCGTCGGGGGCCGACAGGGCCGCCGCATCGGCGATGATCGCATCGAGATCGACTTCGGGTCGGGGTTCTTCGTCCCGGCTCCTCTGCTGATAGAGCGCGGCGATGCGCATCTGCCCGGCCCCGTCGCTGATCACGTGATGGATCAACGTCCACAGGGCGCCGCGGCCGCCCTCGAGGCCGCCGATGGCGACCGCTCGCCACAGCGGTCGGGTTCGATCGAGTGGCTCCTCGTACAGCCTGGCGGCAAGGTCCAGAAGCTGTCGGTCCGTACCCGGAGAAGGCAGCTGGACCTCCTGCACGTGATAGTCGAGGTCGAACTCAGGGTCCACAACCCACTCCGGGGTGGACACGTGCCCGAGACCGGACAGGACCCGTTGATACAGGCGCGGTACTTTCGACACCTCGAAGCGGACCTGGCGGCGGAAAAGGTCCATGTCGACGGGCCGGTCGAGAAACGTCAGCACGGCCCCGTTGGGATTGAGCCACGGGTCCTTCTCCACGTTCCACATGAGGGCCTCGTGATCGGTCATGTGATCCACGAAGTCGAAGTCGCGTTCTTCGTTCATGCTGGCAAACCATAGGTCTGTTGGACGTCGACCGTACGTCCGATCACCGATCCCCCTCGGGTCGTCTGTCGCCGCGATCGGGAAACAGGCCGGGCTGCGTCCGCATTCTGCCCTGGAACCTCAAGGAACGAGATCGCCGAGCACGTCGCACACATCCGCGAACGGGGTGGCGAGTTCGTCGTCCCGATTCCCGACGTCGAGGTGTTCTGAACCCGACGCTGCGACGATGACGTCATATGTTCCAGTCCGGGCTCCGGTTTCGGTAGCGTCTTGGTATGTCCTCCTCAGCTGGCACCGGTCGGTTCAGACTCCGACTCGGTGAGCCGGTGCACACCACCGACGGCCACTTCGGCGAGCTCGCCGACATCGTGGTCGATCCGGTTGCTCGAACGGTGACCCACCTCATCGTGCAGCCACTCCACCAGCATCGCCAGGCCAGATTGGTTCCGATCTGGCTGGCCGAAGCGCACGACGGCATCGTCACAGTGCACCTCGGAACCACACATCTGCGGCAACTCCAGCGTGTCTCGTTCTCCGACTTCGTCGATGTCGACCATCCGATCGAACTGGACGAACAGTGGGACGTGGGTACCGAGAAGATCGTGAGCGTCCCATACATGAACCTCGAGTTCGACCTCGATCCGATGCTCGGCCCGGTCGAGATCGAGTACGACCGCATACCCAAAGACGAGTGCGAAATCCGGCGCACGAGCTCGGTCATCACCTCCGACGGCTACGAGGTCGGCCGGGTCGAAGGGTTCGTGGCCGAGGGAGAGGATTCGCTCGTCGCCGTCATCGTCCGATCCGGTCTGCCCGGATTCACTCACATGGTTGGTGTACCGATGGCGGCGGTACGGCGCGTGCTCACCGACCGGGTCGAGTTGTCCATCGATCGGCGCTCCTACCGGGCTCTGCCCAAAAACGATGAAGGTCGGCAGTCCACCCCGGCCCGGATCGGAGCGGCGTGGACCGAGTTCATGCAGCGAGGCGGCCGCGTCATCTCGGTCGGGATCGACCGGCTCCTGGGTCGTTAGACAGGTCGGCCACGAGGGTCAGTGACACCGGGGCACGAGCGCGAGATCGTCGACGATCACCCCGGACACGCCATGGCCGCGGAGCCAGTCGATGTCCTGTTGTGAGTCGACGGCCCAGGTGAACAGCTGGCCGCGTTGACGGAGCCGGCCGATGATGGTGTCGGTCAGCAGGCGGCGGTGAACGACGGCGCCGTCGAGCCGGGTGCGAGAGGGCAACCAGAGCAGCAGGGCCAGTTCGAGTCTGTTGCCGGCCGAGCGCATCGTCCTGACACCATCGAGGGAGGTCAACGGTCTCAGGAGCCACCACGACTTGGACGACACGGTGACGGGTCGGCGTTCGCCGATCACGCGCACCAGGCGTCGGGGGAGTTGGCGGCTGACACCTTTGAGGTCAAACCATAGAACCGTCGAAGAGTCGGCTGCGGCGAGTATCTCTTCGACCGCCGGGGTCGGGGTGTCGGCCGGGAGCACGTGCCACTTCTCCCAGAGCCGGCGACGGCGACCGATGAGCTGGGTCGGCCAGAGAATCTTGCCGTGACGAACCTCGAGGGAGTCCCCGGCGTCGAGGTGTACATCGAGTTCGATCAGGTCGGCTCGTTCGCCGGCGAGGCGGACCCGCTCGATTGAGTTGCCGGCCCGGTGGGCTACGAACTCCACCGACGAAGCGTCCTGGCTGTCATGCGGCGGTGACCGAGAGGGATCGGCTGAACTGGAGCTTGAGCCCGTGTCGTTGCATCCGGAAGCGGAACCAGATCGCTGCGGTGGCCAAGGTCGCCGCCGTGAACGACGGGCCCATGAATGATTTGATCAGCACGAACGTGGTCACCGACTGGGTGAGGAGAAGCCAGAGCGTGACCCCGGCATTGACCAGGCTGGTGAACGCCCACAGCAGGGACAGCCGGGTGAAGAACAGGCGGAGCATCGGATGATCGGCGGTCTCGGCATCGAAAGGGCAGAAATCGTGGGCCAGGCGTTCGGCCAACGGCCGTCCCATCGGCACCGAGGCCAGAAACGCCAAACCGACCAACGCCGTGGCGACGGTCGGTTGAAGGAAGTACACCACCCAGCTGCCGGTGGCCATGGCCAACACCGTTCGTGCTCCCAAACCGAGCGTGCTGAGCACGATGAGACCGGGGACCTTCTGCCGCTTGCCGATTCTGTACAACATCACCGCGACCGACCAGAAAAGGGCGGACAGCAGGGCGCCCATTGTCCCGACAACTTCCAGGAAACCGAGGAAGATAGCCAGGGGGATCACCTTTCCCTCGAGAACGGTGAGCCACGAGTGGCTGAGGATGGCGCGTGGACCGGGGATGACGAGTGGGGTGTGTGGCAAAGATCGTTCTTCCTGTGCGCCGAAACGAGCATCTACAGCTTAGGGGCCTGGGCGGTCCCGCAGCACATCGGGCCCGAGGGAATCGATGTCCTCTGCTCTATCGGCAGCTCAGGCGGCGATCTTCAGGGAAACATGTGAAAGGCGGGCCCGGTCTCACACGCAGTTCTCGCCGCTGAGGCCGCGGCCGCAGAGAACCGTCCGTTCCACCGACCCGAGCGAGAAACCCTCCCCGCCCTCGATTGGCGCGCCGAAAACGTGCAACCGCAGCCCCGCCACCGAATCGTCACCGAAGCCCAGCAGGTCGTAGGTCACCTCGCCGAGATCGCCCACGGTGGGCGCTTCGCTCAGAACCACGCGAGTGGGAGGTTCGTCGGTCAGGAACGGCTGGGCTGCGATGAGTCCCAGCTCGAGCATCGTGTCAGCCTGCGGGATCTCGCCGAACTCGGCGACGATCTCCGACGTGGCGTCGTCGACACCGCCGAGGTAGGCGAGGAAGCCGATGTTGGCCCAACCGGTTGCAGCGCCGCTCTCGACCTCGTACCAAAAAGCGCCCGGGATCCGCCACGCCCGGCCGGTCGCCACCACGCTGTCGCCGGGAGCGGCCAGAGCAACGATCGCATGCTCGGTACCGGGACCTGAGCGGATGTTCAGGCGGTCGTCGTGTTCGACTCCGACGACGCCGAGAACATCACCGGTCCGGGCGAACAGGTCGACCTCCTGCCCTCTCCACGTCGTCGAGGTCGGCGCGGTCGAGGTGGTCGTCGCGACCGTCGTCGCTGTCGAGTTGGTGGAGGAGGAGCTCGTTGCGGAATCCGTCGTCGTCGACTCGCGTGTCGTGGACGCGCTTGTCGTGGAAGAGCTTGTCGTGGACTCGTTTGTCGTGGTGGCGGAGGAGCCCTCATCGCTCCCACACGAGATCCCGGCCAGCACGAGCACCGCCACCGCGAGGGGTAGGCCGGATCGTCGACGCTGGTTCATGACGCGAGTATTCAGCGTTTCTCGACCCGTGTATACGGGTCGAAGGTCACGTTGATCAGAGTCCGTCGTTCATGGTTTCGGAGGGCGTTTTCGGCGTCGGAAACGACGGACAGATGCGCCGGGCCCGCTCCAGCCAGGGTCGGGGGAACGCCCCCGATGCCACGCGCCGAGGGTAGCGTCTCGTCAGAACCGGAAGGTCGATGAGCGTGGTGCCGACGGCGGTGTCTCCCCAATGTGAGGAGTGAGCTCTATGTTTGCGGCAGAGTAGGACGCGTGTGGCTGATCGCACAAGTCTCCTCGGACACCGCCGACCTGGGCTGGCCGGTCGTGGCGGCGTCGCTCATCCTCGTCGGCCTCGCGATCGGTATTGCCGGCTGGCTGCGCCTCGGCGTCACGCGAGACGTGCTCGTCGCCTGTGGGCGGGCTGCGGTTCAGCTCGTCGTCGTCGGCGCTCTTCTCACGACGTTGTTCGATTCGAGGTACGACACCGTCGGTGCGTTCCTCTGGGTGGTCGTCATGGTCGGGATCGCCACCTTCGTGATCGGCCGCCGAGCGTCGGCCCCGTCGAGAACCCTCTACATCGTGGCCGGTTCGACGGTTGCCCTCTCCACATCGCTGAGCCTGTTGATCGTCTTCGTGACCGGCGTGTTCGAGTTGTCCGCAGTGGGGATCGTCGTCATGGCGGGGATCACGATCGGCAACGCCCTGCCGTCGGCGGTCCTCGGCGTGAACCGGGCCGTCGCCGCTCACCGCGATGGCTCCGGCCAACTGGATGCCCTCTTGTCGCTGGGGATGGATCGATCTCAGGTCATGCGATTCATGGCCCCGGGCCCGGCTCGAACGTCGCTGATTCCGCAGGTGGAGCGAACCAAAGTGGTCGGCCTGATCGCTCTTCCGGGTGCCATGACCGGACTGCTGCTCGCCGGCGTCGATCCGGTCGACGCCGTCCTCATCCAGATACTGGTGATGTATATCGTGCTCGGGGCGACGACGTTGTGCGTCGTCGTGACCGTCGCGGCCGTGTCGAGAAGCGCAGTCACCGATTCGCTCGTCGTCGCCGACTGGGTCAGGACTCCGGACTGAGCTTCCTAGAGTGTCACCGGTGCGGACGGTTCACAACTCCAGACCGATGGTGCGGCCCTGCACGTGGTCGAGGCCGAGTCCAAAGCGGTTTCGCGGACGCGACAGGAGGGCACCGTCTGGGTGCCCTCCTGTCGCGTGCGACCTATGCCGGGTCGGTGCTGAGCCGTTCGCTCGCTGCGAGCTTGCCCTTCCGTATTCGCTCCCGCTCGGCGTTTCGTTCTTTGCGTTCGGCGGTGCGCCGTTTCCAGGCCTTCACCTTCCAGTGCCGCTTCTGTTTCTTCTTCGGTGCTGTCCGCGGCGGATGGTCGAATTTGGGCTGGCTGAAGACGGCATCCTCAGGATCATCCACGCTGTGTAGCTCCTGGTGGAGCTGGTGACGTACCTTGCGGTGCTCCTTGGTCCGGATCGTCTTGTCCGGTCGGAGGAGGACCTCGTCGGTCTTCTCCGGTGTCAAGGTGCTCCCGTCCTTGCGGTGACGTGCACTCACGTTTGCTGGCTCCTTCCTGCCCGGACAGCTCCAGGCGACTCGGTCCCGGCTCTGGTCTTTCTGGCCAGGATTAACCACGATCCAACTGCGGTTGGTCCGTGGTTCACCTTCTCACACCGGCCTCGTCGTGTCCATGAGCCCTTGGGACTTATCCGCCCGCCCTCCACAAAACGCCTGCTCCCCGGGGGATCCGGCCAGATACCGGAGTGTGCTCTCCCGCTCAGAGGTCCGAGATCTCGGGACCTCGACGCGTTGGGACTACCACCTTGATGTAGGCGATCCCGATCAGACCGACCGCAACCAGACCCAGACGAATCCACCAGTGGTCCAGGAGGAAGACCGTGGAGATCGCAACCGCCACGACGATCGACGCATATGCCGAACGCTTTGCTGACCTTGGCATTCCCAGTCCCGCCCGGTAGCCGCGGACGAACTGGCCGAGAACGGGCAGGTCGAGCAGCCAGCGTTCGAGACGGGGGCTGCTCCGGGAAAAGCACCACGAGGCCAAGATCAGGAAGACGGTGGTCGGCAGCCCCGGCACGACCACACCGAGAGCGCCGATACCGACCAAGACCAAGCCGGCGGCTACGTACAGACTTCGCAGCGGAAGTGAGCGGTGCACCGCCCGTTCGGTGGGAGGACTCTCCACCGCATCGACGCTACCTTCGGTGAGGGCCTAGGGTCTGACCCGGTCGGTCGGATCACCCGGTGGCCCTGGGATCGTGCACGGCTACGGGGACGTCCGTCGCCACGGACAGTTGACCGTGGACCAGATCGAGCAGTCGCCTGGCCGGATGGGTTCTCAGCAGCCGGGTGACCCGACTCCGGTCCAGCGCCGACGTCGGGCGTTCCGGCTGGCAGATGGGACAGAATACGAGGCGGCGCTTCCACGGTGAATCGTGGCCGGCGATGCGGATGAGCCGGTCGCCGCAGACACCGCAACGCCGGCGGTCCCGGGCGAGGACCCAGTGTTCGGTGCGATGGAGGTTGCTTCCGGTCGTGTTCTGGGGCCCGAGCTGGGCGTTGGTTCTGATCAAGGCAGCACCGACGGCCACGACCCGCTCGAGGTCCTCGATCGTTCCCACCTTCTGAAACGGAGAGATCCCGCAGATGAACGGGGTCTCCACGGCGTAGATGTTGCCGAAGCCGGCCACGAGCGTCTGATCGAGCAGGGCCCCGCCGATCGGTCGACCGGCGACGGTCCGGATCCGCGCAACGGCGGCGTTGTGGTCGTAGGACCCGCACAGATCGGGGCCGAGATGAGCCAGGACTTGTCGTTCGTCCCGGGAACCGATGAGGTCGAGCTGCGGCACGTCGATCCCGGTCAGATACCCGTTGGACAGTTCGATTTCGAACCGCCGGCGCCACGCCGGTACATCGAAGGACCGGGAACAAACGATGCGGCCTTGCATCAGCATGTGGGCGTGCAAAGTGCGACCGTCGTCGAATCGGATGAGCAGATGTTTGCCTCGGGCGTCGGCCGATTCGATCCTCCGTCGTTCGAGCCGGGCGGTGGCGAGGCGGGGATGTCGGAAATCCGCAGCCACCACCGTCTGGCCCGCAAAGCGGTCGATGCGTGCCGCCAACCGGCGGATGGTGTCACCTTCGGGCACGATGCTCGACCGCGTCAGAGACCGGTCGCGACGCGGAGCCCGGCCGGAACCACGGCGATGTCCACCGCCCCGCACAGCCCGAGCGGTTCACCGTCGGCCCACCAGTCGGTGTCGATCTCGATCGTGACCCGGCCGGCATGTCCGGCATGGACCTTGGGGTCGAGGAGATGACGCCCGACGAAGGCGGCGGGAAGGACCGCGGCCAGGTGGGCGGGGTGGACGTCGGCGACGAGGATCACATCCATCATGCCGTCCGTAGGCGACGCCTTGGGGCAGATGGCGATACCGCCGCCGAAATACATGGTGTTGCCGAACGCGATGAGGCTGAACGACCCCGGCATGTCGTCCATCCCGCTCTGCCGGTAGCTACGCAGCCGCGTGAGGTTGCGCAGCGTTGCCACCGTGTACTTCAGCTGCCCGCCGGCCCAACGCATCCGGTTAGCATGCTCGTTGACCAGGCCGGAGAACCCGGCGGTGACGACGCTGACCACGTAGACGCTGCGACCGTTCGGTCCGTTCTCGGCGACCTTCAGAACATCGAGCGGGGTCGGTTCGGACCGCGCTAGACGGGCCGCCGCCTTCAGCCGTCTGGGGATCTTCAACGCCCGGGCGATGTCGTTGCCCGTTCCGGCGGGGATGATGCCGAGTGGGATACCGGTCTCGGCCAGACTCTGGGCGGCGTGATGGATCATACCGTCGCCACCGGACACGATGATCCGCTCGATCCCACCGGCGGCGAGCAGGCGAGGAATCTCGTCGGTGTTGCGTGACGGCACGGGTACCACAACGCTCCGCTGGGATTCGAGCTCGTCGATCGTTGCGTCGATATCGGCCTGTTCGGCCTTGTACAACAGGTGAACCTTCACGTCATTCGCGCTCGGGTCGGTAGCGGCGACTCGCCTTGCGCTGGGATCGTGCGCGTTTGTTGCGGAGGCGCCGCTCGATGGCACCGCGACCGGGTTTGGTGGCTCGGCGCCGTCGGGGGGGTCGCAAGGCTCGCTCGATGCGTTCGGCCAGCCTGGTCGAGGCGATGTCGCGGTTCCGGGCCTGCGATCGGCTGTCGTCGGCGGAGACCCGAATGTGGGATCCGAAGACCTCACCCAGTCGGGCTTGTTGTGCCGCGGTCAATACCTGACTGTCGGCGACGGCGAACACGACGTCGGCCCTGGTGTTGGACGTGTTGGCATGTTGACCGCCTGGGCCTCCGGAGGGACCGAAACTCCACCGCAGTTCGTGTTCGGGGATTGTGAGATGGTCACTGACCCGTAGACCCGACCCCATCATTCGATCCTATTGGCGGCTCCGGGCGCACACGGCCTCATGTTTCACTCCGTGGTGAACCACGTGATTTCCGAGTCGAGGCGGTGGTAGTCACCAACGACCCGAGTGATCCTCACGACTCGAGCCAGGGTTGTTGACCTCCGAAGATGCGGTCGACATCGGCGTCCGGGTCGGGCCGGGTTCGCCGCTGCGCCAGCAGTTTGGAGGCGGCGATACCGCACACGAAGCCGGCCAGATGGCCCTCCCACGAGATCCGATCCTGAGGAACCAGACCGATCAGCATGGTGGTGTAGAGCATCAGTGCCACGAGCGCCGGAGCGAGCGCCGCCGGACGCCGTTCGAAAAAGGCCGCCCCGAGGAGCGCACCGAAATAGGCGAAGATCACGCCGCTGGCACCGATGTGGTTGCCCGAGCCCCCGAAGACCCACGTCAGGAGACCTCCCCCGATCAGACCGATCACGGTGATCATGACCCACCGCCAGAAGCCGCGGATCATGATCAGCCCGGACAGGACCAGGAACGGAAACGTGTTCGAGATCAAATGACCGACGTCGCTGTGGAGGAACGGAGCCCACAGGATCCCGTCGAGCCCTCTGCGTTCCCGAGGGACGATCCCGTTGCCCTGGAGACGGTCGTCGAGGACATAGGTGTCGACGAGTTCGATCGACCACCACGCCACCACGACGACGGCGAGGGTGCTGACCGCGAGGACGACGCCTCGGGACCAACGAGAAGTGGAGGGGGCAACGTCGGTCGTCATGTACTCAGCCAGGGTAGGCGCCCGACGCCGACCGGGCCAGGTCGGGTCGGGCCCGCCCAACCTGGGCGTCGTTGGTTCTCAGGTTGTGGTCAGGATGATCTGGCGTTCCTCTTCGTAACTCTGCGTGGCCTCGTCGACCGCTCGGAGCTGCTGCTCGGCAAGTTCGGGACGGCGTGCCCGGGCCCGATCAGCGGCCCCGACCAAGCCACCGCCGCCGCTTTGGAATCGCGGCATGACGTGGCGGGCGAACAGATCCCAGCTCTTCTTCGTGGCCTCGGGGTTGGCCCAGTTGTGGGCGAGCATGAGGTAGGCGCCGAAGCCGCCGTTGCTCTGCTCGAGCAACTCCTCGATCTGAGCGACGGCTTGATCGGGTGTGCCGACGACACCGAGCCCACCGTTGACGAAGTTCACCATCTCGTCGACATCGCCACCCTCGACCGCCATCTGCGGGAATGCGGCGACGTTCTGGAAATACCGGAACCACTGCGTCATACCGTAATCGACATCCCGTCGAGCCTCCTGTTCGGTCTCGGCCAGATGCATGAGGCCGACCAGTCGCCATTTGGCTCGGTCCGCTGTGCGACCGTGCACGGCGGCCACCTCCTCCTGGATCGACCAGTGATGGGCGAGAACGTCCATACCGACCGCTACGGTCGCCCCCAGCGACAGGATGCCGGCGCCGTACTTGCCGGCCAGCTTGGCTCCCGACGGTGAGGCCACGGCGGCGACGGCGATGTCGAACAGCGGATCGGAGTACGGGCGCAGATGAAGACGGGCGTCGGTGAGCGTGAGCCGGTTCGAGCTGTAGTTCACCGGTTCGTCAGAGGTGAGGAGCTGCATCACGATCTGCATGTACTCGTGGAGCAGCGGGCGCATCTCCGGCGGTTCGAGTCCCAGCATCGCGGCGTCGGTGGGGAGGGCCCCTGGACCGACACCGAGCATGATCCTGCCCCGGGTCAGATGGTCCAGCAACACCATTCGCTCGGCGACCCACAGCGGGTTGTGGTACGGGAGCGAGACCACACCGGTGCCCAACTTGATGTTCTTGGTGCGGGCGGCGGCGTTGGCGATGAAGATCTCGGGTGAGGCGATGATCTCACTTCCAGCAGAGTGGTGCTCACCGATCCAGGCCTCGTCGAATCCAAGCCGATCCATGTGTTCGATCAGCTCGAGGTCCTGTTCGAGTGACAGGGTCGGGTTGTGCTCCGGTGAATGGAACGGGGCCATGAACGTCCCGAATCGCAGTCTCACGGGGACCTCCTTCGTGTTGTGGTTGCCGTCGACAGGGTAGTGACGTGAGTCACAGAGTGTCGAACCGGCGAGCAATGGGGTGATCTGCCTATCGGAGCTGCAGCTGGAATCGCGAGCCATTCCTTGGCATCCTGGGAGCGTTCGTGGCATTGCCGCAGAGACCGCGAGCCCAACGAGCCGGAGGAGGGCCCACGTGGGTGGATTCAGGCGGACCGAAACGATCGTGGCCGTGATCGCCGTTCTGATCGCGCTCAACCTGCTGCTCGTCGGCTTCAGCCGTGACCGCTCCGGCAACGACGAAGCCGACCCCGTGTCGCCGGAGGTGTCGGTGCTCGGTACGAGTACGAGCGCCTCGACCGAGCCGACCCGTACGACATCGGTACGGGTGACCAGCGAAGCCGGCGCCAGCACCACGGCTGCGGTTCTGACAACGAGGGCGCCGACCAGCACGGCAGCAGCGCCCTCGACGACGGCAGCGCCCTCGACGACGGCAGCGCCCTCGACGACGGCAGCGCCCACGACGACGGCAGCGCCCACGACGACGGCAGCGCCGACCACCACGGCAGCGCCCACGACCACGGTAGCGCCGACGACCAAACCCGTGCCCACGGTGACGGTTCCACCGCCGACCCGCAGGACCACAACCAAGCCGCCGCCGACCAAGCCGCCGAGAACCACGACCCGGCCCCCGACCACCAAGCCACCCCGAACGTTTCCGCCTCCGACCTGGACCGTCGATGCGTAGTTGTGAGCTCTAGCCGACTGTGTCCGATGCGATACAGCTCACCGACCCGCCGCCCACGCTCATCTGCACTCCTTCGCCCATGTACAGCGGCGCCGGATCGTCGAAGGTCGGTTCGCCGTCGATGCGGACGGTCAATGTGGCGGGATCGGCACCCTGGTCGAGGAATTGTTGTCGGTAGGCGTCGGTGATCAGTCCCTCTGTAATCGTGTAGGCCGTTTGCATACAGCTGCTGGAGCCGATGACGTTCTGGGAATACGCATACGCTGTCGGGGTCAGACCGAGGTCATCGCTCACCCAGGGGAAAACATCGGTCACCTTGCCGAGCAGACCCTTGGAGACCGCGACCGACGCCGCCGTCTCGACGGTATTCACACGCGGTCGGACGAACTTGATGGACTGGCCGGGAATGACGATCTCGGTTGTGCCGTCGGTACGTCGGAGCACTCGTGCGGCTCCTCCGTCCACGCAAGTGTCGACGTCACCGATCGCCAGCATGTTGAGCGTGTCGGTGCGGTAGACCTGACCGAGCAGGTTGTGCTCGCGTGTGCCACTGACGGGGACCTCTGCATGCACGCGGGCCCGACAATCCAACATGATGGGCTCGATGTTGACGATCCTCGCCTCGGTGGGCAGGGTGAGCTCCACCTCCACCTCGTTGAAATCTGGCACGACATCCCATGGCCAGGAGAACGACAACGAACCCGTGGTGGCAACAAAGACCACCACGGCGATCACGCCTACCGCTATGCCCGTGAAGATTCGTTTCATTTGTCCTCGATTGTACGACGCCTGACGTCGGCAGAAGTCGCGGCGAATCGGACCGGCGATGAACGACGGTCGAAGTCCTATCGTTGTGGGTCCAACCATGACCACCACCGAGTTCTCCACCGACCAGCTCCGCCATGCCCTCATCGAGGCTGTTCTCCACGACGACTGCGTCGAGAGTCTGTGGCGGTTCGTCGAGTCGGGAATGGCCGAGATGGCGGTGCCCGAACTCCCGGCTCTACAGCTCGAACAGGATCCTATCCACAGACACAAGGACGTATTGGCCCACACGATCGCGGTGACCAACAAGACCCAACCTGAGATCGTGATACGCCTGGCCGCCCTGTTCCACGACATCGGAAAGCCGGCGACCCGTTCGTTCGACCACGGCGGAGTCACGTTCCGTCATCATGAGGCCGTCGGCGCCAAGATCACCAAGAAACGGATGCGAGCGTTGGGCTTCGACCCGCCCGTCGTCAACGATGTGGCCGAACTCGTGCGGCTCTCGGGGCGGTTCAAGGGGTACGCTGACGGGTGGAGTGACGCCGCGGTCCGGAGATACGCCCGTGATGCCGGTCATCTGCTCGGCCACCTCAACGAGCTGGTTCGTTGTGACTGCACGACCAGAAACCGGGCCAAGGAGGCCCGGTTGATGGCCCACATCGACGAGCTCGAACGACGGATCGTCGACCTGGCCCGCGCCGACGCCAAGGCCAAGGAGCGGCCACAAATGGATGGCAACGCGGTCATGCGCTACCTCGGCCTCGGCGGCGGGCCTCTCGTGGGTCGAGCGCTGGCCCACCTCCTGGAGATCAAGCGGACCGAAGGTGAACTGACCCAGCGCGAGCTCGAACACCGTCTCGACGCCTGGTGGGTGGCCAACAAGCCAGCCGGGCAGGACTGAACGTGGGTGACCTCGGGTTCGAGGCGGCGGTCAGACAGGTGATCGAATCGACCGAACCAGGCGATGTGTTGACCTACGGCGAGGTTGCGGCCGAAGCTGGATTCCCCGGCGCGGCGAGGGCGGTCGGAAACCTCTTGAGATCCAGCGAAGGACTGCCGTGGTGGCGGGTGGTTGCGGCATCAGGTCGTCTGAGTCCACGCATCGAATCCGATCAGGCTGAGCGGCTGCGGGCCGAGGGTCACGAGATCGACGTGGACGGAAGCGGTCGCATTCGACTCCGATGATCAGCTCGACCGACGAACCGGTCTCAATACCCCAGGAACCTGCGGGCCGGTGCGGTGATGGCCGAGACCATGCGTTGTTGGGACAACGGCAAACCCGTCCTCCACGATTCGTCGTGGCGGAGGGTGACGTGGTGTCCGCCGAAACGCATCGGGTTCCCGGCGACCGAGTGCATCGGTGTGCCCAGAACGCCATCGGTGCCATCGAAGACGTCTCTGGGCAGGCGCGCCGCGGACAGTCCCGCAAACGTGGCGATGTCAGCCAGGGATTCGATCGGCCGAGCGAGGAAGTCCTCGTGCCGAAGTCTCATGGTTCGAACATCGAGGCGACCCAATTGCGTGAACCCCATGTTGTCGGTGACCCATCGACCGGCGGTTCGGGCCGGTTTGTAGGTCGGCATTTCGGCCATCGTGCTAGCCTCGCTCGACTCGGGTCGATCAACGGCTCTGGTGCCCGAGAATGCGACTCCCCTCGGGTCTCGGACCAGGTGGAGTACGCGGACGTCGAGTCGGGGGTTGAGGGAGTAGAGCGCCGCGCTGCTCAAATGTTTGGACGAGTCGACGACCACATCGGCCCCGGTGTCGCCGTGCGCCACCCGGCCCGCCGCCGTGAGCACGGATCCGATCAGATCGAGGTACTCCCGTTGATCGCCCGTCGCTGCCCCGCGGCGATGAGCATGCACCATCGCCGGGAGACGTCGGGAACGGTCGACCGACCACCGCAGGTCGATGGCCCGGTCGAGGTCGAGCTCGGACCAGCCGCCGAAGGCGAGCTGGCCGACCCGGGTCCAGAACGGACAGCGGTGGAACGGCTCGCCACAGCCACAACGCTCGTTGTCACGCACACCGCGCTCCCACAGGTGGACGGTCTCACCCACCGCAGCGACGTCGGTGAACTCGTTGAGGAGCCGTTCGATGAGGGTGCTGCCGGATCGGCCCAGACTCCCGATGAAGAGGACGCGTTGAACGCTCACTGCGTCCACCCCATCGACCGCCCGAGAAGTGCCTCGAGGGCTTGCACGCTCGGGTGGAGCATCTCCCACAACCGGGATCGGATAGCCGGGTCGAGATCCGTCGTGGGGTTCTTGTTCCACGCGGTGAACGCAGACGGTTCGAATGGTGCCAATCCCAGGAAGTCGAGCACGCGCGCGTAGATCCGGGCCGGATCGGCGTACATGTCCTCGGACCGGAGGATGAGCAGTTGCGGCGCCGGCCAGTGGGTCATCCACCGTCTCAGTCCGCGCTCGTAGCGGCCCTGATCCACATAGGAGTAGTGCTGGTGGGCAAAGCTCAGGTAACCGGGTTGGTCGATCATGCGCTGTTCTTCGCCTTCGATGCGGGCCGGCTCCGCCTCGATCGCCTCCGGGAAGGGCAGCCACTCGACACCGTTGCGGGTCCGTTCCCCCCAGTGCCCGTAGGCGCGGTCGACCGGATGGCGCAACAGTGCGATGACCTTGGCGTCGGGCACCATCGTTCTGGCCCGGACTGCGGCATGGGGGTGGTGGAGGTGATAGGGGTCGGCTTCGCCGATGAGTTGGGGCCGCCCGGCGCGACGTTCTCGGAGTGCCATCGACGTCCTCGTCGGGTAGTGGGACAGGTGCCACTTCGAGCCGCGATGGTAGTTGACGTCGAAATAGTACGTCCCCTTGCGGCCCTCCCGGCTGGGGAAGAGCGAGGCCACGTCGGGATGTTCGACGAGCCATCGGGCCAGTGACGTGCTGCCGCCCCGTTTGGTGCCGATGATCAGATAGTCGGGTTTGGCTCGCAGAGCCGAGGTCGCGGCGCCGAACCGGCGGAGGGAGCCGAGGGCAGCGCCTCGCACTTTGCTGATCGGGTTGTCCCGTCGGGGTAGCGGTCCACCGTAGGGACCGAGCTCGGGCAGCGGGTGGGGAGGGACCGGCCGGGACAGATCACCGGGATCGCCGGTCATGAATGGATCGGGCCGTCATGGCTCGACAGGCGAACCGGGGGCCGCCCCTGCCGGACGGCGAGGAACTCCGCAGCCATGGCCACGGCTGTTTCCGCCGGTGTCCTCGATCCGAGATCCAACCCCAGGGGACCGCAGATCCGGTCGAGGTCGTCATGGCCGAGGGCCTTCAGCCGAACCGATCGCGCCGATTGAGTCTTGCGGGACCCCATGGCTCCGATGTAGCCCATTGCGCTGTCGAGACCCGCCGCCAGCACGGCGGTGGACACCTCTGGGTCGTGGCTGATGACGATCAGGGCGTCGGCGGCCGTCGCGGTGCCGCACAACTCGATCGCCGGTGTCGCTTCGTCGGTGATCGTCACGTCCCAGTTCATCAGCGCACCCTGGGCTGCGAACGCGTCGGCCATCGAGCCGCTCCCGACGATGACGGCTCGAGTGCGCGGGACTGCTGCGCTGAACAGGAGTTGTGTTCCTTCGATCTCGTGGATTTCGGCGACCGATACCCCGCCGCGCATGACCTTGCGGGCGGTGGACAGAGCCGCCTCGTCCGGTCCGACCGATCCGACATGGCCGCGAGGGCCGACCGACAGTTCCCCACCGCGTCCATCGGCCCGGGTGACCAGCACGACCGGCTCGGATGCCTCGAACCACGCGATCGCCTCGGGAGCCAGGTCCGACAGTGGGGAGATCAGTAGGGTCGCCTGACCTCCGCAGACCAGGTCGGCATCGACCGCCTCCCGGTCGGTGATCGCCACCTCGACGATCGTTCTTTCGGTGCGCGGCTGGGTCGAGATCAGGGAATCGGCGAAGCCCCCGATCACCGACCCCAGGACGGTGGCGCCACCCCGGTCGTTCGGGACGATCACCGCCCCGTCATCGCCGTTGCGAAGTCCCATGCCAGTGATCCGAAGCACTCTGACGAGCGCTCCATTGGCGTCGGCGGCCGGGCGAAGGAATTCTCGTGCCCGTTCCATCACCACAGCATGCCGGTAGGAGGTACTCTTTGCGCCGTGGGTTTGATTTGCAGCCGCATCGGGTGTCGAGAGAAGGCTGCAGCAAGCCTTCAGTTCGATGCCGACCGATCGACCGCTGTACTCATCGATTTGACCCACGCTCGCAACGGGATGCCCTTGTGCGAGCGTCACGCATCGTCACGGACGGCCCCCATCGGCTGGCAGTTGGTCGATCGACGGACCGGCGCCAAAAAGATCGAGGTGTGGTCCGCAGAGGACGACGACGTTGCCGTGCCACGATTCTCGCCGCCGACCGCTCGCCCGAGTGCACGACGACCGCGAGAAACCCCTCACCGCCGCGCTGAGGATCGTGTCGACGACGAGGCAGGGACAACGGCGCCTGAGGCCGTGACCGCCGAGGCCGCCCCCGTGAGGCCCCGGGACGACGAGACCGGCAAGGAAGCGCCGACCGAAGGATTTCGCTGGCCCAAACACGGTGAGGAAGCCGACGACACCGAGGACGAAGCGGAGGGCCTTGGAGCGGACAGTCCGCTGCTGTCGCGTGCCTTTCGAGCTGCGAAGTAGCCCGTTTCCGGCGATCGATCCACCCTCCCGGCAAGGGTCAGTGTCCGGGCGCGCTCTTCTGGCGTAACAGAGCCGAGATGCGCTGACGGGTGAGACCGAACAACTGGGCGATCGCTGCCATCGTCAGACCCTCCTCACGAAGTGCGTGGGCCTGTGCGGCACGGTAACGAGCCCCGACCGTGTGCAACCGATCCATGTTGTGGGTGACCAACTCCACCAGAGGCGGACTGTCCTCGTCCTGCACGGCTTCCACGATCGATCGTCCCGACGCCAGTTGTCGACGAAACCACTCGATGCGTTCCTGCATGAGCGTTCCGGTGGCGATGTTGAGTTCGGCGGTGCGCTGCAGATCGGCCAGGGCGGCTTCGAAGACCACGAGGTGGTCGTTGTCGGGCGACGCGTTGGTGTTCACAGGTCAACGGTAGTCCGACGACCCCCATGACGCAATAGCTATTGTCACACGGTCTCGGCGAACGCATCGAGCGGAGGACACGAACACTGGAGGTGCCGATCACCGTGGGCGTTGTCGATCCGGCCGACCGGTGGGAAGTACTTGTCGCTCGTCATCCCGGCCAGAGGGAACGCGGCCTGGCTGCGAGGGTAGGGACGGGTCCACTCGTCGGCGGTGAGGTCGGCAGCGGTGTGGGGTGCATGGCGGAGCGGACTGTCATCGATCGTGAACTCACCGGAGGCAACCTGACCGATCTCGTTGGCGATGGCGATCATGGCGTCGCAGAAACGGTCGAGTTCAGCGAGGCTCTCGCTCTCGGTCGGTTCGATCATGAGCGTGCCACCGACGGGAAAGCTCATCGTCGGAGCATGGAAGCCGTAGTCTGCCAGGCGCTTGGCGATGTCGTCGACGTCCACCCCGGTCGTCTCGTGAAGCGGCCGGATGTCGATGATGCATTCGTGGGCGATGAGCCCACCGGGCCCCGTGTACAGGATCGGGTAGTGCTCGCGGAGCCGGCTGGCGACGTAGTTGGCAGCCAGGACCGCCCCCTCGGTCGCTCTGCGCAAACCATCGGGTCCCATCATGCGCAGGTACATCCACGAGATCGGCAGGATGCCCGCCGACCCGAAGGGTGCTCCCGAGATCCGTCGCCGGGCGGTGCCGGGTTCGCCGAGATCGATCTCGGGAAGGAACGGGATCAGGTGTTCTCCCACGCCGATGGGTCCCACGCCGGGTCCGCCGCCGCCGTGAGGTATGCAGAATGTCTTGTGCAGGTTCAGGTGGCTGACGTCGGAGCCGAACCGGCCAGGCTGGGCGATGCCGACGAGCGCATTGAGGTTCGCTCCATCGGTGTAGACCTGTCCACCGGCATCGTGCACCCGGGCGCAGACCTCGGTGACGGTGTGTTCGTACACACCGTGTGTCGATGGGTACGTCACCATGAGTGCGGCGAGATTCGGGCCGTGATCGTCGATCTTGGCGCTGAGGTCGTCGAGGTCGATGTCACCGCGATCGTTGCAGGCGACGACGACCACCCTCAGACCGGCCATCACCGCCGATGCGGCGTTGGTGCCGTGGGCCGATGAGGGTATGAGACAGATGGTCCGGTCGTGGTGTCCGCGGCTCTCGTGCCAGGCCCGGATTGCCAACAGGCCGGCATACTCTCCCTGACTGCCGGCGTTGGGCTGGAGGCTGATGGCGTCATAGCCGGTGATCTTCGCCAGTTCGTTCGCGAGATCGGAGATCAACATGGCATAACCGTTTGTCTGGTCCGCCGGCGCGAACGGATGGATGTCGGCGAACCCTGGCCAACTGATGGGTTCCATCTCCGAGGCGGCGTTCAGTTTCATCGTGCACGATCCGAGCGGAATCATCGTTCGGTCGAGGGCGAGATCCCGGTCGGCGAGACGTCGGAGCCACCGCAACATCTCGTGTTCGGTCTGGAAACGGTGGAAACGGTCGTCGGTGAGGAACGGGCTGGTCCGGCGCTGGGACGCGGGGATCCCGTGGAGTGTTTCTCCTGCTTCCTCACCGGCATCGCCGGGGTAGGATATGCCGAATGCTGCTGCCACCCTGGCGATGACATCGGAGGTCGTGGTTTCGTCGAGACTGATACCCACCCGCCGGCCGTCCAGCCGGCGCAGGTTGATCCGCTGTTGGGCGGCGGCGGCGATGACCCGATCTGCACCATCGGCGACCTCGACGGTGAGCGTGTCGAAGAAGGTCTCGGACACCGCAAAACCGGCCTCGGTGAGCACCGAACGAAGAGTGGCGGTCAACCGGTTCACCCGTCGAGCGATAGCGGCGAGGCCCTCCGGCCCGTGCCAACAAGCATATGCGGCGGCGACGTTGGCGAGGAGAGCCTGGGCGGTGCAGATGTTCGACGTTGCCCTGTCCCGCCGGATGTGTTGTTCCCGGGTCTGGAGGGCGAGACGGTAGGCGGGCAGGCCGCGGGTATCGACGCTGACCCCCACGAGGCGACCCGGCAACGAGCGTGCGTGTTTTTCCTTGGCTGCCATGAAGCCCGCATGCGGGCCGCCGAAACCCATCGGTACGCCGAAGCGCTGGGCGCTGCCCACGACCACGTCAGCGCCGACCTCGCCCGGTGGGGTGGCGATCGTGCAGAAGAACAGATCGGTCGTGACCGCGGCGGTGGCTCCGGCGGCATGGAGCGCCTCGATGATCGGTGCCAGGTCGGCGACGAGCCCGCTCGAGCCGGGCTGAGCGAGGAGTGCTCCGTAGACCTCGTTGGGATCAAGGTCGATGGCCGGATCACCGATGACCACTTCGATTCCGAGAGGAGCCGATCGTGTGGTGCACACCGCGATCGTCTGAGGGTGGCAGTCGGCATCGACGAAGAACGTCGAGCGTTTCGTCCGGTCGATGCGTCGCAACATGGTCATGGCCTCCGCTGCGGCTGTCGACTCGTCCAGCAACGATGCGTTTGCCAATTCGCACCCGGTCAGATCGGCGATCATCGTCTGGAAGACGAGCAGCATCTCGAGTCGGCCCTGGCTGATCTCGGGCTGGTAGGGGGTGTAGGAGGTGTACCACGCCGGATTCTCCACCATGTTCCGGCGGATGACGGCTGGAGTGATCGTGTCGTTCCAGCCCTGCCCGATCAAGCTGGTGAACAGCTCGTTCCGATCGGCGTAGGAGCGGAGCCGGGTCACCGCCTGGGTTTCGCTCAGCGCCTCAGGAAGCTCGAGGCGGACGTTGACGTGAATGTCGTCGGGAACGGCGTCCTCGAGCAGATCGCTGGCGGACCTGTAGCCGAGATCGGCGAGCATCTTCTGGCGTTCGTGCTCGCTTAGCCCGATGTGACGGTCGGCAAAGCTGTGATGGGTGTCGGGGGAGGTCATCGCTCATGCTCCTCGGTGGAAACGGTGGGGGAAGAACGGCAGTGATGCCACGACACACGCCTCATCCCGGCCGCGCACGTCGGCGATGAGTTCAGTGCCGATGGCGGCAGCCTCGGGTTGGACGTAGCCCATGGCCACCGGAGCCTCGACCGATGGTCCGAAACCGCCGCTGGTCACGGTGCCTACCGCCTCGCCCCCGGGAATGTGGAGGGTGGCGCGGTCCCGGACCGGTCGGCGCCCGAGGGGCTGTATGCCGACTCGGACCCGTTGGGGGCCGTGGCTCCATTCGTCCAGGATGCGCCCGGCCCCGGGAAAGTCGGCTGCGTCGCGCCTGCGTTTGGGGATCGTCCACTTCAGGTCGGCTTCGACCGGTGAGGTGGTTTCGTCCAGGTCGTTGCCGTAGAGGCACAGTCCCGCCTCGAGGCGAAGCGTGTCCCGGGCGCCCAAGCCGGCCGGTTTGACCCGATCGTCGGAAAGGAGGCGCCGGGCGAGAGCCTCGGCGTCTTCGGCTGGGACCGCCAACTCGAACCCGTCTTCGCCGGTGTATCCGGCCCGGAACGCGCACGCCTGGACGCCACCCAGATCGGCGCGACGGGCGTCGAGGAAAACGGTGTCAGCCAAACCCGGGTCGAGAGCGATGACGACGTCTGCGGCGAGCGGGCCCTGGATGGCGAGCAGCGCGATGTCGGGCGCCGGCCGGACGTCGATACCCAGCGGACCGAGTCGGTCGCTCAGATGGGGGAGGTCGACGTCGGCTCGGCCGGCATTCACGACCAGGGTGAGGTGATCACCCCAGTTGACGCCCATGAAGTCGTCGATTATGCCACCGGTGTCGTTGGTGAAGAGCCCATATCGCTGACGGCCGGGCGCCAGGTTGCGATATCCGCCCGGCGTGATGGTTTCGAGCGCAGCGGTCGGATCCTCCCCCCATAACTCGACCACCGCCATGTGGGCCACATCGAACAATGCTGCCGATGCGCGGCACCATGTGTGCTCTGCAACAACACCTTCGAATTGGATGGGCATCTCCCACCCGGCGAATGGCACGAGCCGAGCATCCAACTCCAGGTGCAAACCGTGGAGTGGCGTTCTTTTCAGTTGATTTGCCGACATCGGGGTACCTCAAGAGACGTGGTGGAGACACCCCCTCTGTCGTCGGTACCTGAGAGCGTTTGCCCCTTCGGTGATCGGTTGGGGATCGCTCCCTCCGACACTCTCCAGAGGAGCCGATCGGCTGTGCGGTAAGGGTGCCTGAGAGTTTCCGGGGCGGTTGCTCCTTCGGCGACCGGGATCGGACCGGTGCTCTCCCACACAACACGTGCGACTCGATTGAGACGTTAGCAGCACGGTCGGCCCCTCCGGGAACCGGTTGCGCGGACCGTTCGATCGCCGCTGTTGAAAACGCGCAGAAGGCGGGCCCGGTCACGGTGCCTTTCGAGAAGAGGCCTATCGTGAAGACATGGCCAAACGCAGGCAGATCCTTGTCACCAACGACGACGGCATCGACTCGCTGGGATTGCATGCTCTCGCCTGTGCCGTCGCCGAACACGGTGACGTCATGGTCGTTGCCCCCGATCAGGAATACAGCGGGTCCAGTTCTGCTATCGGGTCGATCTTCGACATCGAACCCGAGGCCCACCGGCGGTCCATCCCGGACCTTCCCGGCGACAACGTGTGGGCGATCAATGGTCCACCGGCACTGTGTATTCTCTTCGCCCGCATGGGCGCCTTCGGCGTTCAACCGGACCTGATCGTGAGCGGCATCAACCCAGGCGCCAACGTGGGCCGCAGCGTCTACCATTCCGGCACGGTCGGCGCTTGCTTGACCGGTCGCAACGGCGGGGTTCCGGGGATCGCGGTCAGCCAGGCGCTACAGGAGTGGGCCACCGACGGCCAGACCTGGGAGGAGGCCATCGCCAAGATCGACTGGTCGACCGCTGCGGTGATCGCGGCCCGGGCCACCAAGGCGGTGCTGGACTCAGCGAGCGGAGAACCGGCAGTCCTGAATCTGAACGTTCCCGACAAACCACTGGCCGAGATCAGTAAATGGGCGTGGACGACCATCGCCGAAGAACCGCCCCAGGAGTCCTCGAGAGCTCGCCTGGAGGTGATCGGCGGTCACACCAACTCCTACAGGGTCGAAATCGATTGGGGCTCCAAGTGGGTCGGTGAGAACGGCAGCGACGTGAACGCCATCGCCGAGGGAAAGGTGTCGGCTACCTGGGTCGGGCGGATTCGGGCCGAGGCCGATCAGGGTTCTGGGATCGGCGCAGCTCTCGACCGTTTGATCGGTTGAGCGCTCAGCCCAGAGCGGCGGCGAACAGTTCGAGCATGCTGGCGGGGCCGCTCAGCATGAACGTCGTGATGCATGTCTTGCGCCACTCGGCCAACTCTTCCTGGATCTTCGGAATCGGACCGACGAGAGCGACGTCCTCGACCATCGCCAGCGGCACCGCGGCGATGGCTTCCTCCTTGCGACCCTCCAGGTACAACTCCTGGATCTTGGTGGCTGCCGCTTCCCAGCCCATGCGGGCGAACACGTCAAAATGGAAATTGGCTCCTTTGGCCCCCATCCCGCCGGCGTAGAGCGCTAGCACGGGGCGTATCCGGTCCGCCGCCTTCTCGACATCGTCGTCGGGCGAGATCCACAGCGGCGAGTACACCTCGAAACGCTCCGCTTTGCCCAGGTCGCCGGCGGCCTCGAACCCCTCGGCCAGGCGGGCTCGGTACCAGCCGTCCTCCTTGGGCGTGAAGAACAACGGCAACCAGCCGTCACAGATCTCCGCCGAAAGAGCGACGTTCTTCGGACCTTCTGCGGCGAGATAGATCGGGATGTCCGGCCGGAACGGGTGGAGCGTCGACTTCAGCGGCTTGCCGAGGCGGGTGCCGCCCTCGAAGGGGAGCTGGTAGTGGGCCCCGTCGAAGACCACCGGCTCCTGGCGAGCGAAGATCTGGCGCAGGATCGACACGTATTCGCGGGTACGGGCCAGCGGCTTGGGATAGGGCTGGCCGTACCACCCTTCGACCACCTGCGGACCCGAAGCGCCGATGCCGAGGATCATTCGACCCCCGGAGAGATGGTCGATCGTCATCGCCGCCATGGCGGTGGCGGCCGGGGTCCTGGCCGACATCTGGGCGATACCACAACCGAGTTTGACCGTGGCGGTCCGCGATCCCCACCAGGCCAGTGGGGTCATGCAGTCCGAGCCGTAGGCCTCGGCGGTCCAGATCGAATCGAAACCGAGTCGGTCCGCTTCGAGGATTCCCTCCAGTGCGCCTTCAGGTGGGCCCGAACTCCAGTACCCGGTCGAATAGGCGAGTCGGATCTTCTTTGCCGTGGTCGTCATGGGCGCAAACGGTAGGGCCAGAGGCAAACGTTGTCAGATTCTCGATCAGCTCCCCATGCCCTCGGCCAGGTCGAGGGCCATCGCCGCCAGTGAGTCGACCTGAACCCGAAAAGCGTCGAGATCGACCTCGTTGTCCAGCGCCCCCTTCATGTACCGGCTCAGCACACCTTCGACGATCGCTCCGAGGCGCCAGAACTGGAACGCCCGGTAGTAGTCGGCGTTCTCGACGTCGAAGCCGGTCGCGGCGGCGTACCGACCGATGAGCTCGTCGCGTGTGGAGAACCCGCCTTCGGCGGTCGGGAAGTCCGTGGCACCGGCCACCTGGTCGGAGTCCTCGGGCCCCACCCAGTTGTTCAGTAAGTAGCCGAGATCGGCCAGGGGGTCGCCGAGCGTGCAGAGTTCCCAGTCCAGAACGGCCGCGACCGCGCCCGTGGCAGGGTCCACCAGCATGTTCCCGAGGCGGTAGTCGCCGTGGACGACCGTGTTGTAGTTCTCCTCCGGCATTGCATCCATGAGCAGTTCGTAGGTCCTGTCCATTTCGGACAGTTGACGGGTTCTCGTCTTCTCCCATTGACCTTGCCAGCGCTTGAGTTGTCGCTCTAGGTACCCCGATCGGCGACCGAGATCACCCAGACCGATGGCGTCGGGGTCGGCCGTGTGGAGGGCGGCGAGTGTGTCGATCACCGAATGGCTGAGCGAGATCCGTTTGTCGAGCGGCACGGTCGCGGCGGTGACAGCACGATCGTGCAACACGACACCGTCGACGAACTCCATCACGTAGAACGGGGCACCGTTCACCGCCTCGTCGGTGCAGAGCCCGAGGGTTGCGGGGCAAGCGACAGCGGTGGGTCCAAAGGCCGAGATCACCCGGTGTTCTCTCACCATGTCGTGGGCCGTCGCCAGAACAGCGGCGAGGGGCGGGCGGCGCAGCACGAGTCGGCGCCCGCTGGCATCGGTGACCCGGAACGTCAGATTGCTGTGACCGCCGGCGATGGGAGTGAACTGCAATGGCGCTTCGACATCGTCGATCGTCCCAGTCATCCAGGCGGTGACAGGGCCCGGATCGATCCCTGGTATCTCGGTCTGGTTCGTCACCCTCGCCGTACTAGCACAGTCACACGGAGGCTGCGCCCCCCGGGTGACATTGTGCGTCCCCCGCCGGGAGCTGTGTCCGGGTGCGGCGGCCCCCACGGGGCCGACCCGCAGATCCCCTATGAGATGAGCCGGATCGTGAAGGGGTAGCGGTAGTACTCGTCGCGGCTGGCGCCGAATGCGGCGATGATCGGTAACACGATCTGGA
Source organism: Acidimicrobiales bacterium (assembly GCA_024638805.1). Taxonomy (GTDB): domain Bacteria; phylum Actinomycetota; class Acidimicrobiia; order Acidimicrobiales; family SZUA-35; genus JABDIY01. The sequence goes on along the minus strand of JAHEJO010000001.1, from coordinate 76,144 downwards.
CGATGAAGAGGACCGGCAGCAGCAGCAGCCCGATGAGCACGATCACCAGCAGGATCGACAGACTCCAGGCGATGAACATCGTGATCTGAAAGTTCAACGCTTCTTTGCCGTGGTGATCGACGAAGGCCGACTCGTCACGTTTGACCAGCCAGAGGATGAGCGGACCGAGGAAACTGCTGACGATCGACACGACGTGGATCAACACCGCAAATGTGCGTTCATCATTCGTGACGCTGATCGGCGGCGCACCGGTGAGCGGCGCGGTGTGCTCGGTCCACGCTGCGCCGTCCCAGTAGCGCTGCGTCACCGAGTCGACCGGGTACCAACCGGCGGCTGCATGGGGATCCGATGAACTCGGATTCGGGTGGTTCGGTGGTGTGGTGGGGCTCACCTCTGAGAACCTATCGCCGCAAGGTCACTCGTAGCCAGCCGTCTGTGCTGGCCCGGTCGATCTCGTGTCGGGGAGCGTGGGCCGCGAGTGCGCGTTCGCTCTGCTCGAGCAGGATCCCCGTCACCACGATCGGGCCAGCAGGAGCGGCGAGTCGGTCCAGCGCGGCGGCGGTCGCCTCGTGGACACCGATCGGAACGTTCGCCAGGATCGCATCGAATCCGGCCGGTCGGCACGGCCATCGCCCGGTGACCAGATCGACAGGGCTCGCTACCACGAAGTTGGTTCTGCACTCGACCGAGTTGCGCTCGGCGTTGCGGGCCGAGATCGCCACGGCTTCGGCATCGAGGTCACACCCGACCGCCCGATGACCGAGGCGAGCTGCGGCGATGCTGAGAATCCCCGTCCCACAGCCGACGTCGAGCACCGTTGAGTCCTCGGGAAGGGCGAGGCGTTCCAGCCCTTCGAGCGCCAGCCGGGTGGTCGGATGGCCTCCGTGGCCGAACGCGGTCAGGACCTCGAGCGCGATCATCCCGCCAGCGGCTGCCACGACGACGGTCCCCCGGTGGGCCCAGTCGACCGGTGAGGACCGTTCGATCTCGGCTCGGTGTCCGTGGCCGGCCAGCACTTCGCTGAAGTCGACTGCGTCGTCGCCACGGTCGAATCCGATGAGCAGCTCCACAACGTCCTTGCGCCCATCGACGGGCACCTCGGCCACACCCCGCGAGGTGGACATGCTGGCGAGGATCTCGATGCCCTCAGATCGTTCCGGGCCGCATCGAACCCGGACGATCCAGCTCATCTACTTCAGCGTAATGAACTGGGGTCGGGCGAGGGCCACCCAGGTTTCTCCCGGGGTCAGCAGGATCGGCTGGCCGGCGTCATCGGTCAGCGTCGTGGGTGCCTCCTTGTTCGATCGTGACCACGTGCCGCTGATGTACTTGCCGTCGGTGAAGACGTGAACCCGGCCGGTTCCCGTCGTCACCGCTTCAGGGGTGTTCGAGTCCGCGACGCTCACGCCGTACTCGGTTTCCTGCACGACCACGTTGTCGGGGGCGATGATCGTCCCGTCGTCCATCTTGTGAGCCGTGCCGTTCTGGGTCCTCCGCCAACCCTTGGCCGCCTGGTTCCAGGAGTAGGTGACGTCGCTGTGCCCGAAGTCGATCCTGACCCCGCCGGTCGGTTCGCCGACCGGCGAGGACACCCCGCTCGGTCGATATCGAAAGATCGGCTGGGGGGCCGAGGCGCCCGTCGGTGCGGTTCGGAGAACCGTGGCGGTCCTGGCGTAGAGGTTGTGGGGCGCGGACCGGGAGGTGCTGCGGAAATAGGCGGTCGGGAGGGTCCTCTGGTTCCGGTTGACCACCGGCGCGTTTTCGAGCAGGGCGAGGACGGTGGGGTTGGCCCCGCTCGACACGAGCAGCGGATCGTTGTACGCAGCGAGCACGCTGAAGTCGGTGGTGCGGGCCGACCGGATCGGGCCGACCGTGGCCGGGATGTCGCTGTGATACAGCGCCACGAACCGGGTGACGGTGTACTCGACCTCTTCTTCGATCACGATGTCGGCGCGGTGGAGCATGCTCTGGGGGCGAGAGCCGTTGTGATTGTCCACCTTGACGGCCAGTGCAGGATCGGTGTTGGCAACCCGCACACGTTCGCCGGTGAGCGGTTGCACTTCACGGTAGATGCTGTCCATCCGAGCCCGGTACTCCGGGCCGGTCAGGAAGCCGCCGATCGCGCCTTTGTAGGATCCACCGTCGCGCAGTCGGCCGCTCCAGTAGTCGAGGCCCAACGGATCGGGAGCGCGCCCGAGCAGGCCCACGTAGAGCATCGTCGCCTTGACCACCGGGTCCATCTCGGCCCGGTTCTCGACGCTGTCGCTGAAGCCGAGCATCACCCCGCCCCTGCCCAGGCCGGCTGCCATCCGCGACGACCAGTAGTCGAGTCCGGGACCGTCGGCCTCACGATCGAGGACATTGCGGTACACGAGCTCCACGAACTGACGGTCGTCGAGCGAGCCGTACGTGTTGATGAACTCGGCCGACTTGGCGAATTCCTCCGATACCGCCCGCACGCTTGCGCCGGCCTCCAACCGGCCGGCCCAGAATCGGAGACCGGCGTAGTCCGGCGGGCGGAGGAAGTAGGCGTAGTAGAGGCGCACAACCGGTGCGATACGCCCTTCGAACTCCGGCGAGGTGGCGAACGCATTCACCAGTGCAGAGCCGCCGGCGCCCTGCTTCATTCGCCCGACCCAGTAGTCCAGTCCGGCAGCATCGGGCTGTCGTCCGAGGAAGTCCTCATACTGTTGGGTGACGAACAGTTTCTCGGTCGACACCGGTCCGACCGCATTCGAGTCCGCTCCTGCGGGTGTGACCGCCATCGTGGCCGAGGCCGCCAGGCCCAAGCCCACGGCGGCGATGATGAAGCGCCGAAGTACTCGTGATCGCATGTGAGATCCTCCCCTGAATGTCGACGGGACAGGTCCCGTAGTCTCCCATCGGCGAACCGGATCGAGACTTCAGTAGTAGAGGCGAAACTCAGGCGGCCGGTGTCACCTCCGACGGCGGCGAGACGATCACTTCCCGTCCAAGCGCTTCGGATAGAAGGCTGACCCGCTCCTGGGCGGCATGGACCTCGACCGACAGGTCCGCCCCCTCCTCGCCGACGGGTTCGATCCGAATGGCATCGTCCCACAGGACCCGGACGGAGCGGACGGCGCTCTGGTGGCGCCGGTCGAGGCCGATCGCCACCCGGAGGATTCCGGCCAGGATACGAATCCGCTCCCGATCTGGCTCGGACATCATCATGAACTCGGCGTGCCTCTTGCTGGGGTGCGATTTGCGGTGATAGCGGGAGATCTGGGCGATCAACTCGATCTCGTTGTCGCTGAATCCGGTGAGCTGCTCGGAGTGGCGTATCACGTAATAGCTGTGTTTGTGGTGGCCACTGTGGCTGATGAAGAGGCCGACGTTGTGGAGCAAGCCGGCCATGTCGAGCAGTTCGCGCTCGGCAGGACCGAGGCCGTGCAAGGCGGTGGTCCGGTCGAACAGTTGCAGCGTCAGCTCGGTGCAGTGGATGGCGTGTTCGAAGTCGGGATCGAGCTGTCGGGCCAAGCGCTGCACGTTTCCTCGGCGCAGGTTCTGGAGGCGCTCGGCGGCCGGCCCCGGCATTCGATCCAGCAGCACGCCTTCTCTCAGCGCGTAGGCGCTGTAGGTGAAACCGTCGAGCTCGGTCAAGGCGACTACCTGTTGGGCGAGGATCGCGCCTCCCAAGATGATGTCGCTGCGCTTGTCATCCAAGCCGGGGATGCGCCCCCGCTTGGAGGGTTTGGTGCCGATGATCAGCTCGACCAACTCTGCCAACTCGGCGGCGCTGACCATTGCACCATTGAGGTTGGCCGGATCCCGGCCGGAGCGTGCCGCGGCCATCTCGGTCAGGGTTGCGGCCGTTCCCGAAGAGGCGACGAGGATCTCGGGCTGGTGGCCGACGAACTCCACCCGAACCCCGGCCAGGGTTTGTTGCACGAAGTCCCGACATCGGGTGATCGCAGTGGGGTTCTTGACCCGTCCGCCGGGAAAGAAGCGCTCGGTGAGACGGATGGCGCCAAGTCGGAACGATCGTGCCGCCAGCAGGGTGGAGCCCTGTCCGACAACGATTTCGGTGCTGCCACCCCCGATGTCGAATCCCATCATGCGCATGTCGAAGATGGGCAGCGCCTGGAGAACACCGAGGTGGATCAGCCTCGCCTCCTCGAAACCATTGATCACCTTCACGTCGATGCCCGATTCGGCCCGTGCCCGCTCGAGGAAGTCCGACCGGTTCTCGGCCTCCCGTATCGCACTCGTGGCCACGGCGTAGGTCACCGCGCCGAGACTCGTGGCCACCTCGGCCATCCTCGTCAGCGCCTCGATGCCACGGTCTATCGCATCAGCGGCGAGGGTCTTCATGTCGCCAGAACCCCCACCGAGGCGGACCACCTCTTTCTGGGTGGTGACGATCTCGAATCCTGACGTGTCGGTGAGGCGGGCCACGACGAGGTGGATCGAGTTGGTGCCGATATCGATGGCTGCGATCAGATCGCCGCGTTCGATCGGCGTCATCATCGGAGGTCCAACTCGAAGGTGACCCCACCCCAACCGTTTCGCTGATCCCGACCCTGAATCGTGACGGTCTCTACCTCCTCGGGTATCGAGATCCCGGGTTGGGATCGCGTGAACGGTTGTTCACCGGCGTGATCATGGGTGAGGAACCGTTCGCCGTAGACGGTGCCGTCGGGGCCGAGGACCCGCCACGAATCGGCGTAGCGTGCGGGGCTGTCGTAGGGGGACGACAGTGTGGCGGCGATCGTCCATGTCCCGTCGCCGGCGCGGCTGGCTGTGGCGTCGACAACATCGGGGAACAGGTCGTCGACGGGTTCGTCGGCGGTGCGACTCTCGGCGAGGGTGCCCATGCCGACCGGATCGGAGCCGCACGCGACGAAGACCATCAGCAGGGATGCCACCAGCGCAGCGGTTGGGCCAGAACCGTGTTGCACCGGAACAGTGAAGCACCGATCGAGCCCGGATACTCATGCGGTTCAGTCCGAAACGTCGATGTGGTGGTGGATCGAGACAATGCGATCACCGAGAGCGCCGTCGAGCCGTTCGAGCTCCTCACCCCCCAGCTCGACGATCACCCACTCCTCCTGTTGTTCCACCGCCAGCAGGACGACCGTGGACTCGTCGGTGAAAAGGTGGCGACGGCTCTCGTTGACGCGGACGGGCTCGCCGAGTGGCACACCCGACGCGACCACGTACGACACGCGGTCGACGTGGTGCACGCTCAGCAACAGGCCGCGCCCGGTCCCGTGTGCTGACAGATCGATGGTCCGGACACCGTCGTAGTCGGCGAACGCCGCGCCGAGCGCGTGATAGGCAGCCACCCCGTCGGCCACACGATCGGCGACCACGCAGCTGGAGATCCGGCTCTGTTCGATGTGTTCGTCGAGCTTCCAGATCGGTAGCGCCGGCACCACGGCGACGGCTGCGGGCGACGGTGGCGACGAGAAGATCTGCCGGAGCGACACTCCGAAGGCCGAGAACGTCAGTGTCACGTCGGCGTCGCCAAGAGGAAGCAGTCGGCGGTCGCGACCTCGGGTGCCGAAGAGGGCATCCCATCGTTGATCGAGCAGGCGATTGACGCGGCGCGCCTTGCGGAGGTCGAGCGGGTCCTCGAGACGAACGAGGGGCCGGTGACCGATACGAATCGACCCGTCGGAGCACACGCTCAGTCCGTCGATGACCACAACCCCGAGAAGCTCGACGGTCTGGCCCGTGCGGGCGACCAGTACCCGATCACCGGGCAGTGGAAGCGAGCCGTGGGGGGAGAGATTGGGTTCGATCCCGTGGCCTACATCGGTCAGTGACAGAATCCCGCCGAAGGTGGCCGAGGTAGCCAAGGGGGTCGGCAGCCAGTAGGTCGGAATGCCGTCGGTGACCGGAGACAGCAGGACATCGGCATCGTCGGACGAGGTGAGTTTGGCCAGCCAGAGGGCCGACGGCAGACGGATCTCGATCTCCGAGGAATCGGTGAGGGCGGTCATGGATTGATGATGACCGGGGGGTGTGACAGGGTCGCCCGTACTCAGCTGGGCCAGGCTGCCTCCACCTCGTCGGCCAGTTCCCACGCGTCGATCGCTCCGCTGGCGTAGAGCGTGGCCGTTCGGGGATACACGTCTGCGCCGACCTGAGCAGGCATCAGGTCCGAGCCGTCGAAGCGGAAAGGATCGGCTGCCACCAGGATGTTGGCCATCGAACGGTCGATCGCGTCCCGGTACAGGTCGGTGTTGTGAAAACGATGCGCGCTGAGGTAGCCGCCGGCGCCCGCAGCGATTCGGTTGTCGGCGAAATCCGGCGCCGCGATGTACGAAAGCAACCCCAGGGCGGGTGTGGAACCGCTGAGGGTGGCGGCGAAGGTCCCGGCGCCCAGAACCACCCGACCCGACTCCCCGATGTCGGGCAAATAGAAGGCGTCGACGTCCTCGCCGGGACCGACCCGTCCACCGAGCACTCGGTAGTCCCGCACGATGAGGCTTCCCTGTTTGTGCAGGACACATCGGTCCCGCAGATGATCCCCCGCAGCTTGCGAAACCGAAGTGGCGGCGACCGCCTCCCGCCCCCCGTACACGTTGCCCGGTCGGGACCACAGATCGCCCACCCGCTGCATCAGGGCGGTGACCCGGGCATCGTTGAAGGGCACCTGGTGGGCGATCCACTGGTCGTAGAAGGCCGGTCCCTCGAAACGCAGGACATAGTCCTCGAGCCAGTCGGTGAACGGCCATCCCGAATCTGCGCCGGAGGCAACCCCGACGCACCACGGCGTCAGTCCGTCGCTGCGGATCTGGTCCACCAGTGCCTCGAGTTCGCCGAAGGTCGCGGGGGGCTGGTAGTCCTGCTCGGCGAACACATCAGGCCGGTACCAGACCAGACTCTTCACGTTGGCGGAGGCCGGCACGCCGTAGAGACGCCCGTCGACCGAGGCCAGACTCGACCAGAACGGGTCGTACCCGGCGGCCACCTGATCCCGGATCAGCCGGGGGAGGGGCGCCACGTGGCCTTCGTGTACCAGCTGCCGCAATCGACCGGGCTGGGGGGTCAGCACAACATCGGGTTGGTCGGGTGTTCCCAGGAGTTCTTCGAGGACGTCGTCGGCCTGGGTGTCGCCGGTGTAGACCACCTCGATGCCGGTTGCGGTCGTGAAGCGGGCGAATGCGGATTCGAGGCTCGTCTGGCCGGCGCCCACCTCGGGTCCCAGGACGCTCACCATGTTCCCCTCCAGTCGACCCAATTGACCCAGGGCAGGACCGGTGGGATCGAATCCCGTGTAGGTGAATCGGGGTATTCGGATCTGGGCGGTCGGACCCTCGACATCTGCGGCGTCGGTTGCGTCGACGGCGCTGAGCCCGCCGAGCGGGCTGTCCGAGCGTCCTTCATCCTCTTGGCGGGTCGGGTCGAACGCGGCGACCTCGACCGAGCAGGCGGACCCGGCGAGCAGTAGGGTGACAAGGCAGGCCGACAGAGCCCGGGCCGCTGTCGCGCTCACCGACCCGTACCCGTCTCGGGTTCGTTGCCGTTGGTCGGGTTCAGCTTGGTTCTGGCCACCGCGGCACGCCGGCTCTGAACGACGGCTTGGATCTCCTCGGCGAAACCGAGATCCCCGCGGGCGATGTCGTCGACCGCCGACCCGGAGATCACGATCGCCTCCACGTCGGTCAGAGCACGAATCGTGAGGAGGTTCGGTTTGGTGCCGAGCATCGCCTGTTCCCCGAACACCTCACCTGCCCGGATGGTGACCACCTCGTTGTCCGCCCGAAGGCCGACCGCCGTTCCCCGAAGGATGATGCCCAACCCCCGACTGCCGCCTCCCTCGAGCTGGAGGACCTCGCCGGCGGCGAAACTGAGAAGGTGGTTGTCGTCCAAGTTGGCACCGGCCGATTCACCGACGACCTGTTCGTCGGCGAGCTTCGATGCGACCGGTTCGGCGATGGTGGTGCCCGTGAGTGATCGGACCCTTCGCTGGACCTGCTCGGGGGTGTCGTTGCGCGGCAGCTCGCCGGCCTCGTAGTGGTGAACCGTTCTGATCGGGAACGGAATCGTGATGTTCCGGCGCTTTGCGGCGTACCAGATCCTGGTCATGAAATGATTTCGCACCTGCGGCATTACGTCGTACGATTCGATGTGCAGCCACACCTGGTAGCCGATGGAGAAGTCGTCGTAGCTGGTGCAGCGGATGTCGAGCGGTGCGCCGGCCACCAGGTTGGGTGTGCCCGCCACCACCTCGGCCAGCATCGCCTTGACGGCGTTCGGCGGGTCGTCGTAGCTGAAACCGAGTGAGATCACCTCGACGTGCTCGATTTCGGGGCGTGAGTTGTTGATGATCAACTGATTGCCGAACACGATGTTCGGCACGACGATGAGGTCCTGTTCGCGGTTGAGCATTCGCACGGTCCGCCAGTTGATGTCGGTGACTTTGCCCTCGGTGCCGTCGATGTCGATCCAGTCGCCTACGGCAAAGGGTTTCTCGCTGAGTATGGCGATCCCGCCCATCAGGCTGGCCAGCGTGTCCTGCAGCGCCAGGCCGATGACAAGCCCGCCGATGCCGAGGGCCGCGAACGTGCCGGTGATGCTCAGCCCCCAGATGCTGGTGAGGATGAGGAGGGAGCCGACCCCGAGGAGGACGAACCGGGCGATGTCCACCAGCAGACGCGGCGCCCGTCCCCGCCAACTGGTGGGCGACTGCTCGGCGGTGATGATGCCCCGCACGATCGATAGCAGCACCGCCAGGCTGGCCACGGCGACGATCGTGGCAGCTACCTGGATGAGCCCGTTCGGGTCCTCCGCGCCGTTGGGATCCAATTCCAGCACCTGCTGGAGGAACAGGATGACGACGAGCAGCGGGACGAAAGCGTTCCTGAGCAGGCGGACCGGACCGACGAGGAGGCTCTTGCGCCGTTCCAGACGGGCGAGGATCTCGCCGAGCAGGATCACCACCACCGGGAAACCGAAGACGAGGACCAGAGCCCACTGGAACCACGGCTCGGCGAAGATCGAGCGGCCGAGCATCAGTTGTCACTCCCTGTCCAGCGCCACGCCTCGATCGGCTGCCCATCGGAGTTCACCGTGTCGAACGCGTCGAACGGGAATCGTTCGCGCAGGGCATCGGCGATGTCCTTGGCAACGAGCACGGACCCGGGTGGAGCCGCCTCGGCAAGAGCCGAGGCATCGCTGACCGGGTCGCCCCACACCTCGAAGCTGATCTGACTCTGGCCAACGATCCCGGCCTCGACATCACCGGAGGCAACTCCGATCCGCAGTTCGAGATCCGATTTGTTGAACTTGGTGAGCACCTCCAGTTTCTGGTCGATCGCCACCGCGAACTGCATGGCCCGTTGACGCTGGTCGAGACGGGGTTCGAGTAGACCCGAGGCGGCCACATACCCGGCGCTGCTGCCGCGAATCTTCTCCATTCCCAGGTCGGCGGCCACCTCGTCGAAGCTGCCGATCACCTCGTCGAGCAACTCCTTTCCCTCCCCCGGGGACGCGACGCGGGTGTACCGGCTGAAACCGCTCAACTGGGCGACGACCATCGTGACATTCGGATAGGCGTCGGCGACCTGGGTGTCGCCACCGGCCAGCCGGTCGGCGATCTGGGGTGGCATGAGGTTGAGGATCAGCGTCTGCATCTCGGTGCGTTGGCTGTCGATCGTCTCGCTCTGTGTCCTCAGGTTGTCGACCATCAAGTCCACCGATTCCGCCAGCTGCCCGATCTCGTCGCCGCCGGTGACAGGTACGTCGGCGCTCAGATCGCCATCGCCGACGCGACCGGTCCAATCGATCAGGCGGAGGAGTGGTCGCGTGAACCGGGCGGCCATCAACATTGCGATGCCCGTGAGGATGAGCAGGATGAGACCGGTGGCGATGAGCAGCGCACGCTGGAGGTCGTTCACCGGGGCTTCGGACTCCGACAGCGACTGGTCGGCGATGATCACCCACCGGAGGCCGCCCGGAAGATCCAGAGGTCCGTAGCTGCTCAATGTGATGCCCCCGTGATAGCTGGTGACGACGGCGGTGCCGGTCTGGCCCGACAGCGCCCGCTGGGCGGCGGCACTCCGAACCGGCTGGAGCAGAACCGTGTTGCCTTGGGTCATGATCCGTTCAAGCGTTTCGGGTTGGGTGACGGCGAGGGGGCTTTCGGCCCGGAAGCGCTCCGGATCCTCGGCCAGTGTTCGGGATTGGGATCGCATGAGCAGATCGGCGCCGACGAGGTAGGTCTCCCCCGTCTGCCCGAATCCGGCATCGACCCAGTTTGAGTCGGAGGTCATGACCCGATCGATCTCGGCCAACGGTAACTGAAGGGCGATGATGCCGAGCAGGCCCTGGTCGACCTGGTTGAAGACCGGGGCCGCGACGAACGCTGCCGGTTCGTCGAGTGTGGGTCGGTAGAACTCGTGGTCGGAGAAGCTCGTGCTGCCGGGCACCGGGTTTCGTTCGACCTCCTTCACGACGTCGGCCAGTGCACTTCGGCCCCAGGGTCCCGAGGCGAGGCTGGTGCCGAAATCGACGTCTTTGTTCACCGAATAGACGATCCGGTTGCTCTCCGGTTCGATCAGGTAGATGTCGGTGAAACCGAAGCGTTCTGCGATCGCTCGAAACGACGGGTGGAAACGGCTGTGGACCCTGCTGTAGAAGGAGTCATCGCCCGGGTCGTCGAGCTGACTCCTGTCCGGGTCGGGATTGGTCACGGTGTAGTAGTGCTGCAGATAGCGGGCAACCGGATCTCGAGGTACGTATTGGTCGGCGTTCACCGTGACCAGTCGATCGGTCTGGGGTAGTCCTTCGACCAGCTCGGTGTAGAAGTTCGTCGCCGCCTCGTCCCACGCAGGATCGGTTGCCTGTCCGGCCAGCTGCTGGGCGGCGACGGCGAACTCGGCCGACGCTGTCGCGACCCCCCGGTCCTGGCTTAGGGTCGAGGCCTCGTCGTCGATCGAAGAGATGAAGCGCTGTATGAGCTCGGTGCGTGACTGGAGCTGGGCGACCTGGTTCCGCAGGACAGCGTCGCTGAGCGACCGTTGACTCTGAGTGAAGCTGATCACGGCGACGATCAGAACCGAGGAGATGGAGATCCCCAAAACGGTTGCCAGCAGCTTGGACTTCACGCTCAGCTGCCGGAACACCACCGTCAGACTAGGCGGCAGGCAACGCTCCGATCCATCGGCACGCCGGCGCCGCCAGTACGGCGTGCGGGTCTGCGGCGGCTCTTTTCGCCGTTCGGGGCGCGATGGTCAAGGCAGCGGACTAGAACACAGACATGCGCAATCCGATCACCAGTCCCACCGCCTCCTCGGTCGGCCCCTACAGTCACGCCGTCGACACCGGCACCCTCGTCTTTCTCAGCGGTCAGACCCCTTTGGACTCTGCCACCGGCCGCCTGATCGACGGCGACATCGGTGCTCGAACCCAGAAATGCTTCGACAACCTGTTCGACGTTCTCGCCGCCGGTGACCTGGGTCCCGAAGATGTCGTGAAGGTCAACGTCTTCCTGATCGACATGTCCGACTTCGCAGCGATGAATGAGGTTTACGAGCGACAGTTCTCCGAGCCCTATCCGGCCCGCAGCACCGTCGCTGTCGCCCAGCTACCGCTCGGGTCTGACATCGAGATCGAGCTCGTCGCCCAGCGCTAGGAGATTGCTCAGCAACCTCCTAGCCGGGCTCGGGCCGCGAGTCAGCTCCTGGCCAACTGCACGTCGAGCTCGATCGTCACCTTGTCGCCGATCAGCACGCCGCCGGCGTCGAGCGGAACGTTGAAGTCGATCCCGAAGTCCTTGCGACTGATCTGGGTTGTGGCCGCGAAGCCGGCCTTGACGTTGCCGTAGGGGTCGACGCCGACACCGAAGAACTCGGTCTCGAGATCGACACCCTTGGTGACGCCATTGACCGTCAGGTCACCGGAGATGATCCCTTCGGAGCCGTTGCCGTTGATAGCGGTGGACCGGAAGACCATCTGCGGATGGTTGTCGGCGCCGAAGAAGTCGGTGCTCTTCAGGTGGTTGTCGCGCAGTTCGTTGTTGGTGTCCACCGATGCCATGTCGATCGATGCATGAACCGCCGAGGTGGTGAGGTCATCGGCGATGTCCGCCGCGCCGACGAAGGCGTTGAAGCGGCCTCGTACCTTGGAGAGGCCCATGTGGCGGACAACGAAGCCGATTTCGGTATGGGTCGGATCGATGGTCCAGGTGCCGGTGCTGAGCGTGGGGGATTCGTTGATGGTCATGCAGGTGCCTCCTCGGGCAAGTAGTTCAATATTGAAAGTAATATAGTTCAATTCTGAATCAAAGCGCACGGGTGGTATCGTGTGGGTTGTGTCACATTCGTCTCCTGGCGGCACCAACTGGTTGAACGAAGCCGAGCAGGCCTTCTGGCGTCGGTGGATGACCGGCACCGCCCGTATCGCCGAGGCGATCGAGCACGACCTGAAGAGGTCAGCCGGACTCACCTTCGGGGATTACGAGGTCCTCGTCGAGCTGTCAGAGTCTCCGGAGCGCCGTCTTCGCATGAGTGAGCTTGCCGAACGAACCGTCCACTCGGCGAGCCGTCTCAGTATGCGGGTCGACCGAATGGTCAAACTCGGGCTGGTGGCGCGGGAACGGTGCCCGGAGGACCGTCGCGGGTTCTTCGCCGTCCTGACCGATGACGGCGTCGCCCGTCTCGAGTCGGCCGCCCCCGGTCATGTGGACTCGGTCCGTCGACACCTCGTCGACCGTTTCGACCCCGGGGATATCGAGGTGATGTCGGCGCTTCTGTCACGCTTGAGCTCGGATCCTGAGCCGTAGCCCGTCGTCAACGACACTTCACACGACACTCCACGAGAGCGTTCGGGCCCGGGTGTCGACCTGATCGAGACGGACCGCGAGGGTTTCGCCCAGCTCCCGCCCCACCCTGGGGACCGACGACTCGATCGCAGGGTCGAGGATCTGGATGTCTGCGGCATTCCTCCGCTCGCTGATCGAGACGACGGCGGCATCGAATCGTTGCCCGATCGAGCCGGCCAACACCATCGTTTCGGCGTAGTCGACCAGCGCCCGTTCCAGCGACGATGCGCGACTGCGGGCCCGACCCATCAGGCTGGGCAGTTCGGCAAGATCGAGCACGAGGCTCTCGTCGGGTCGCCGACCGGCGTACAGGGCGAGAAGAACCTCGTTGCCGAACCGATCGACCAGCCGTCGAAGCGGCGCGGTCACATGGGCGTAGTGGGCGGCGATGGCGCCGTGCTCGCTCAATTCGGGCACCTCACCGTCGAACCAGATGTAGCCCGCCCCCCGGAAGGATCGTGCGGCCTGCAGGAGGAATGCGGACCGGGCGGCTGAGTCCGGTTCGACCGTGCGGATCATCGCGGGATAGGTGAGTTCCTCGGGCCATGGGACACCGAGGGCGATTGCCGCGCGTCGGAGGCGTTGCAGGTCCTGGCGGCGGGGCGGGGGAAGGGTGCGCAGCACGCCGACCGCCTCGTCGCGCATAGTGGCGCCGGCCACGATGCCGGTCAGCAGGGAGATCTGGGCGTTCCAACCCTCCACCGGAAGGGCTCGATCGAACTCGAGCCTGTACGTGCCGTCTCCTTCGACGACCTCCTGGCTCGGGAGGTTCAGGCTGATCCCACCCCTCAACAGCTCCGACCTCTGTCGCAACGTCCCGATCTCTCTCAGCAGATCGAGCGTGGGGTTGGTCCCGGCATCGATCCTGGCCTGGGCGTCGGCATAGGAGATCGCCTCCCGCACCCGCACGACCGAACGCTCCAGCCCGGCGTCGGTAGGCTCGCCATCGGCGTCGAGGTCGATCGTCCACATCAGGCAGGGTTTGTCCGTGCCCGACAACAGGCTGGCCCGGTCTTCTGAGAGAACCGGCGGATGCAGCGGCGTGCGCAGGTCCGGGGAGTAGTAGGTGGTGCCCCTCTGACGGGCCTCGTGATCGAGCGGATCGTCCCGTTCGATGAACGCCCCGATGTCGGCGATGGCGTAGAACACGCGGTAGCCACCCGGGCGTCGTTCTGCATGGAAGGCCTGATCCAGATCGCGGGCACCTGGGGGGTCGATGGCTAGTAGCGGGAGGGAGCGGTCGTCACGACGTCGGTCGGCGAATCGATCCGTTGCTACCTCGGCTGCGGCAAGCACCGCCGGCGGGAACGACTTCGGCACGTCGAGTTCGTCCCGAATCGTCTGAAAACCGTCTTCGAAAACGGCTGGGGCATGGATCTTCCGAGGCCTCATGTCAGCGGTCTTCTAGTGATCGGTGACCTCGGAGCCGTAGAGCCCGAGCGCCTCGGTCAGTTCGTCCCGGGCGACGTAGGTTTCGGCCTCCGACGGGAACGTACGGGAACGAACCTCCCGTGCGAACTGGGACACCGACCGCAGTTGATCGTCGTAGGCGGTCCCGAACCTGCGGACGAACTTTGGTTTGAACCTGTTCTCGAGCCCGATGATGTCGTGATAGACGAGCACCTGCCCATCGCAGTCCGGACCTGCACCGATACCGATGGTGGGGATGCCGACCGCATCGGTCACCATCCTGCCCACCACGTCGGGCACGCCCTCGAGGAGGACCGCGAAACATCCGGCGGCCTCGACCTCTTTGGCCTCTTGCACCAGAGCGTGGGCTGCGGCCGCCTCCCGACCTTGGATCTTGAACCCGCCCATCGCGTTGTAGCTCTGCGGTGTCAGACCGATGTGGGCGATGACGGGCATCTCGGCTTCCATGACCGCGCTCATCATGGGGATTCGTTTGATCCCACCCTCGATCTTGAGGCAGTTGGCTCCGGCACGAACCATCCGGGCGGCGTTGTTCAGGGTCTGTTCGCGACTCACGTGGAAACTCATCCAGGGCATGTCACCGACGACCAACGCCCTGGGTCTGGTCCGTGCGACCGCTTTGATGTGATGGACCATGTCGTCGACCGTCACTTCGAGAGTGTTTTCGTGGCCGAGCACCACCATGCCGAGGGAGTCGCCGACCAGGATCATGTCGACCTCGGCCTCCTCGGCGATGCGTGCCATGGGCGCGTCATAGGCGGTCACCATCACCAATGGTCGATCCCCGTTGCTCAGCTTCGAAGCCCGCACGGACGGGACGGTGACGTTGCGGCGAGATGCGGCTGGGGAAGGGTTGTCGGTCACGTCGGATCTCCGTGGATGGAAACGCCACAGTTGTCGATGAGCCGGGTTCGGCCCACCTGTGCCGCGATGAGTAGACGCACATCGTTCATCAAAACGGGGGGAATCTCAAGTGTTGCCGGGTCGACGACGGTGGCGTAGTCGAGTTTGGCGAGCGGTTCGCCGTTCACCACCGCCCCCATCGCCCGGATGACCTCCTGCGGTTCTCGGGCGCCTCCCTTGATGACCGCTTCGCCGGCATCAAGCGCCAGTCGCAGAATCGCCGCCGCCTCCCGCTCATCGCGGGTCAGGTAGGAGTTGCGGCTGCTCATGGCGAGCCCATCGGGCTCTCGCACCGTCGGACAACCGATGATCTCAACCGGGAGCGACAGATCGGCCACCATCCTGTTGATGATCGCCAGTTGCTGGAAGTCCTTCTCGCCGAAGAAGGCGGCGCACGGACCGACGATGTTCAAGAGCGTGTTGACGATCGTGGCGACACCGACGAAGTGTGTCGGTCGGCTGGCCCCCTCCCAGACGGAGGCGAGCGAGGGCACGTTGATCTCGGTCAGGGGTGGCCCCAAAGGGTGCAGCTCCTCCTCGGTGGGCACAAAGAGGATGTCCACCTCACGCCCGGCCGCGATCTCGGTGTCGCGCTGCAGATCACGGGGATAGGAGGAGAGATCCTCGCCGGCACCGAACTGGAGTGGGTTCACGTAGATGCTGGCGGCCACGGTGTCACAGGTTTCACCGGCGGCCTGCATCAGGGAGCCGTGTCCGGCATGCAGGTAACCCATCGTCGGCACCAAACCGATCGTGTGCCCAAGGGCCCTCCTGCGGTCCAGCTCGGACCGAAGTTCCGCGACCGTGGAGATCAACTGCGGCGTCATGATCCGAATCGTAGATCGTGAGGCCACCGCTGTTCGCCGAGTTCGGATGCGGCGTGCGCCAGCGCGCGGTAGAGGGGAATCTCGTCGGGCTCGAGGGCTGACAGGTGGGCGGCTACGGTGCTCCAGTCGCCTCGAGCGGCGGGACCGGTGAGGCCATCCCGCGCTCCGATCTCGGCCACGTCGGCGATGGCGGCGACCGTCAAACCGTGGAGGAGTCTGCGGTCCAGGCCGAGTTGGTCGAAGAGCCGTTCGGCCTGAGCGAGGACCGCGACGACATGGTTGGACGCCACGACGGCGGCTGCGTGGTAGAGCGTGCGACGGTGAGGGTCGACGGCGAATCGTTGCCCGCCCAGCGCGTCGACGAGCTCGCCGACGAGCGGGTGGCCTTCGACCGCGAACGGGCACCCATCCAGTAGCCGGGCACTCCCGGTGTCGCGGTTGGGGATGGTCATCAGGGGATGAGCCGAACCGGCGCGTTCATGGGGTGCCAGAGCATCGAGTGTCGTGGCACCGGACAAATGGCCGACGACCGCTCCGACAGGAATCGAACGGGCGACGTCGGCGATCGCCCGGTCGGGAACGGCGATCATGACGAGATCGACCGAGACCAGGTGAGAACGGTCCTCCGTCCGGCCGATCGGGGTCGACACCGTCCATGGGCCATCCGTGCGAGCGAGCGCGTCGTGGAGCGACCACCCGACACGACCTCGACCGATGATCGACAGCGACGGCATGTCGCCTACTCGGCCGCGGTGTCCGAACACCGGTCGCTCGCCGATGTCCAGATCTGCGTGAACATGCCCAGTTCAGCGGCGGGGATGTGGTCCATCAGGTTGTTTCTAACATCTTCGACGTGGGTTCTGGCCGCCGATTCGAGGAGTTCGAGACCGACGTCGGTCAGTTCGGCGTTCGTGCCACGACCGTCGCCGGCAACCCCGGACCGTACGACCAGGCCTCGTTGCACCAGACGATCGACCCGGTAGGTGAGCCGGCTGCGGGAGACGAGCACCCGTTCGGCGATCTCGGACATACGCAGACGCCGGTTCGGGGCCTCGCTCAAGAACACGAGTATCTCGAAGTCGGTCAGGGCCAGCTCGTGATGCTCCTGCAAGCTGTCGTCGAGATGTTCCATCAGACGGTTGGCGCCCTTGAGAAACGCCCGCCACGCCCGCTGTTCGTCCGCGTTCAACCATCGGGTCACCAGGAGAACCTACCCCCGCGCGATCGGCTCGCTACGCACGCCGCCGTCATCGGCGCTGGCAGACCGGACACCACACCGACGTCCGGGCGTCGATCACGTCGCTCACCAGTGTGGCGCCGCACCTCAGGCACGGCTCACCGGCCCGACCGTAGGCCTTGAGGCTCGGTCGGTTGGCACCTTCGGCACCATCGATCTTGCGATAGTCGCGCAGGGTCGTGCCGCCGTTGTCGATGCCTCGTTGCAGCGCGGTTTGGATCTCGCCGAGCAGACGTCGGGCTCGGTCGACGCCAACCCGTCGGGCCTTCGGGTTGATCCGGGCCGCCCAGAGGGCCTCGTCGGCGTAGATGTTCCCAACCCCGGCGACCGGTCGCTGGGACAGCAGCTGGGTCTTGATCGCCCGGGAGCTCGTCGTGATCGCATGGTGGAACCGCGCCGGTGTGAGAGCCGGATCCCACGGCTCGGGCCCGGCCCTGGCCAAGGTGGGTATTGTCGCGTAGTCGCCGGCCGGGACGACCCGGATCCTGCCGAACCGACGAATGTCGTGGAACAGGAGGATCTCCTCGTCGCGCAGAGCGGTACCAGCCAATCTGAACCAGGCTCGCAAGTAGGCGTCGGAGTCGTCCACCGGCGCAGACCCGAACGACAATCGGCCGGTCATGCCGAGGTGAATGACCAGCTCTCGGCCATCGTCGAGCGGAAGAAGAAGGAATTTGCCCCGCCGCCGGGCCCCGAGGATCGTCGCGTCGACCGCCGCCGTGGCCGGGGTGAACTTCGCCGACCGGTGCGCCCAGGCATCGATGACGCAGCGGCCGGTGACCAGTGGATCCAGCGCGGAGCGCAAGGTTTCGACCTCTGGTAACTCGGGCATGTCCCAGAAGCTAGACGAGGATCTCAATCCGGACGCTGGCCGGGTCGTTACCGTTGGTGGCTATGGCACTCTCTCGCATTCAGGATCACACACCGGTAGGTCTCGCCGAGGCGCTGGTGGCCCAGCTCCCCGCCGACTGCGACGTCGTGCTCCCCATCGCCAACGGCGAACCCGTCGAGCTGCTCAACGAGATCGAGGCCCGGGCCGACCGTTTGCACGGCGTTCGGCTGCACCAGATGCATGCACTGAGGGACCGGCCGTACATCCGTGGCGATTTCGATGGGCATCTGAACCACATCGCCTGGTTCCTGTCGCACGTCACCCGCAAGGCCTTCTCGAAGGGAACGGTCGATTTCGCCCCGGCCAACTACAGCGAGGTTCCCGAGTTCCTAAGGGAGAAGGAGCCTGTCGTCGTGTTGGCTGCCGCCAGTCCGCCCGACGCGCACGGGTACGTGTCGCTCGGCGTGACCGGCAGCTACTCGACTTCGCTGATCGGTTCGGTCCCGTTCATCCTCGAGATCAACGACCAGATGCCCAGAACCTTCGGCGCCAACCGGATTCGGCTGAGTGAAACCCTGGGTTGGTGCGAGACGAGCTATCCGCTGATCGAAGTGCCGTCGATCGTGCCCACCGGCCGAGAACGTACGATCGCTGAGCTGGTCGCCGAGAGGGTTCCCGACGGCGCCACGCTGCAACTGGGGATCGGCGGGATTCCCACCGCGGTCGCCTCTCTCCTCACCGAGCACAAGGACCTCGCCATCCACACCGAACTGTTCGCCGATCCGATGGTGGATCTGATGGAGTCGGGTGCGGTCACCGGGATCTTCAAGCGTTCGTACGTGCGACGGGCGGTCGCCACCTTTGCGCTGGGGACGAACCGGCTCTACGACTTCCTCGACAACAACGACGGCGTCGTGTTCCTGCCCGTCAACGAGACCAACGATCCCCGCCGGATCGGACGGGAACCCAAGTTCGTCTCCGTGAACGGCTCGCTCGAGGTTGACCTCATCGGCCAGTGCGCCTCCGAAACACTGGGGACCCGTTACTTCTCGGGCAGCGGTGGCCAAGCCGACTTCGCCAGGGGAGCCCAGTACTCCCGAGGTGGCGACGGTTACATCGTGCTGCCCAGTACCACCCGGAAAGGCAAGACCAGGATCGTGCCGACCCTCAAGCCGGGTGCGGTGGTCACCACGATGAAGAATACGGTCGACCACGTGGTGACCGAGTGGGGTGTGGCCACCTTGCGGGGTCGCACCCTCGACGAACGGGCCCGGGCGCTGATCGAGGTGGCCCATCCCGACTTCCGGGACAAGCTCACCGCGGCGGCCAGGAAACAGGGTTTGATCCTTCGCCACACGACCGCGTGAGAGTGGTCACCGATCGTTCAGGTGCTCGGCAACCGCACGGCCGCTGGCCAGAGCACCGTTGATGCTGGCGTTGCGCCGGTGGTCCCCACACACGTAGACCCCGTTGGGGAGCTCGACCGCTGGGTTGTTGTCGTAGCCGGGGAGTTGGATCGGTTGGGCTCGCGGGATCCGATCGACCCGCAGCGTCTCCCACGAGTCGGTCATAGGACCGGCCAGCTCTCGCAGTTGGCGGCGCATGGCGTCCTCGGTTCCCTGGGCGACCGACGGCGCGGACACGACGACGGTGTGCGAACCCGCCGGCGCGTAGGCCGCTGACACCGCGCTCATCGTGACGATCGAATTGAGCGGGCCCTTCCCGGTTCCGTTGAGCACGATGATCGGATCGGGTTCCAATGGTTCGGGGGCGGCGAACCAGATACTCGTCACCCCTCGCCAGCCGGGGTCGGGAACATCGATCAGTCGAGCGGCTTCGGTTGCTCCGGTGGCGACCACGATCGCATCGGCTTCCATCGTCTCACCGCCCCGGAGGGTGACCGAGTTCCTGTCGACGTCCACCGCTTTCTCGTTGAGGCGGAGGGAGCCCTCGGCGAGGCGCCCGCTCAGCTGCTCGCTGATCCGACCCATACCGAATCGGGGGACGGCCGCATCGCCTTGGGCGAGCATCCGGAAGACGAAATCGACAACTCTGCTGGAGCCACCGAGTTCGGGGTCCAGCGTGATCCCGGCGAACAGCGGCTTGAGGAACCGGTCGATCATCGTCGGGCTGAAGCCGAATTCCCTGAACCGGGTTCTGGCGGTGACGTCTTCCCGGGCCCACAGTTCATCGAGGGTGCCGCGGGTGGTCTGGATGCGGTAGGCGAGGATCCGGGCCTTGTCGACCAGCGAACCGACCGGCGCCACAATCGTCGGGATGAGCTGGCTCGGGGCCCGGAGCGGATCGCCGACCGTCGCAGTCTTCCCGTCGCCCAGGAGCACCTTGGCCCCGGGGGTGAACGCCTGCAGCTCGAGCGCGTCGTAGTCGAGGAGGTCGGTCGCGTCTGGATAAGCGGTGAGAAGGATCTGGAAACCACGGTCGCAGAGGTGGCCGTCGACGGTGTCGGTTCGCACCCGACCGCCGGGACCGTCGGATGCTTCGAGCACGATCACGGAATGACCCTTGTCGGTCAGATCAACAGCTGCGGCGAGACCGGCCAGGCCGGCGCCGACGACGACGATGTCCACAGTTCTTTGGTCTAGCACCTCCGGGGCTTGGTTCCGCCCGGACGAGACCGGTCGGTACGATCTCGGCATGACGACGCCACCGGCCGCGGAGCTCATCGCCGGCTATCGCGCTGCCTGGAACTCGCTCATCGAGCCCGGAGGGAGATTCGAAATGGTCGACACCGAGGTCGGCGGCATCCCGATGCGTGTCTTCGCCGGCGCACCGGCCAACATGCGCGATCTGTGGGCCTTCACCGCCGGATACGGCGACCGGAGGTATCTCGTGTTCGAAGACGAGACACTGACCTATGCCGAGGCCCACAGAATCGTGCGGTCCCTGGCGTGCGCCCTGAGGGAACGGTACGGGGTCGGTCCTGGCGACCGCGTGGCTGTGGCGATGCGGAACTATCCCGAATGGGTCCTCAGCTATTGGGCGATCATCAGCACCGGTGCGGCGTGCGTGGGGATGAACGCCTGGTGGACCACCACCGAGATGGAGTACGCCCTCACCGACTCCGAACCGGCTGTTCTGATCTGTGACCACGAACGGCTGGAGCGGGTAGACCCGATTCACGATGCGTTGCAAGAACGGTGTGGTCTTCGTGTGATCTCGGTGCGAACCGGCCGGCCTCTGCCCGCCGGCGGCGCCACCTGGTCCGACGTGGTCGATCCCGACACCGCCCCCGACGCGCTGCCATCGGTGGAGATCGACCCCGACGACGACATGTGCATCTTCTACACGTCCGGCACGACCGGGCACGCCAAGGGGGCTCAACTGACCCATCGGGGGTCGGTGCACAACCTCATGCACATCGGCTTCATGCAGGAGATCCCCAAGGTGATGGCGGCCGAGACCGGGGCGGCACCGTCGCCCAACGCTCTTCAACCCTGCGTCATGGCTCCCACGCCGCTCTTCCACGTCACCGCCAACAACTGTCTCCTCCACCCCGCGACCGCGGTGGGTGGTGCGATCGTGCTGACCTATCGATGGGACCCGGGTCGAGCGCTCGAACTGATCGAACGCGAGCGGGTCACGAGCCTCAGCGGTGTCCCGACGATGAGTCGGGAACTGCTCAGCCACCCCGATTGGGCACGGCGTGACACCTCCTCGATGCAGTCACTCGGAGGCGGCGGCGCGTCGTTCCAACCGGACCTGGTGGCAAAGATCGGTTCGACATTGGAGTCCGGGATGCCCTCCACCGGTTATGGACTCACCGAGACCCATGGGATCGTCGCCGCCAATTCGGCGGCGATGTACCTGGCCAAGCCGGCGTCGTGCGGTCCGATCGTCCCCACCTGCGACGGGGTGATTCGCGATGAGCTGGGCAACGACCTCGAACCGGGCGAAACGGGAATCCTGTGGGTGAAGGGTCCGATCATCATCAAGGGGTACCTGAACAAACCGGAGGCGACCGCCCAGGCGATCCAGGACGGCTGGTTCAACACCGGCGACATCGCTCGCATCGACGACGACGGTTTCGTCTACATCGTCGATCGGGCCAAGGACATGGTCCTGCGCGGCGGCGAGAACGTGTATTGCTCGGAGGTGGAGAACGCCATGTACCACCACGATGCCGTGGCCGAGGCGGCGGTCTTCGCCGTGCCCGACGAGCGCTTGGGAGAGGAGGTGGGCATGGCGGTTGTGCTTCGACCGGGGGCAGCGCTCGATGCCGACCAGGTGCGGGCGTTCCTCGGTGAGCGACTGGCCGCCTACAAGGTGCCCGCCCATATCTGGTTTCTCGACGAGGCTCTGCCCCGCAATGCCAACGGCAAGTTCGTCAAACGGACTCTGCGGGAACGCCTGGTCGGCTGAGGCGTCAACCGCCTCGGGTCAGGCCGTCGCCGGTGAGGCTGAGGCGGGGACCGTATCTGGGAGCGGCCCCGTTGTTCTTGGCCAGACGGATGACTCGCCAGCGGTGACCTCGATACGGTTCGAGCAATTCGAGCATCCGCTCGTCGGTCGCTCTGGGTTCACCGGCCAGGCACCACGCCACCAGGTTGGGGACATGGAAATCGCCGACCGGTACGGCGTCGGGATCGCCGAAGGCGACTGCGGTGACCAGCGCCGACGACCACGGTCCGATGCCGTGGATTCGCTCGAGCCGAGCCCGTATCTCAGCCGGTCGCCGATCCCACAACGGGTCGAGCCGGCGAACCTCGTTGGCCACCCCGATCAGCGTGGCGGCTCGTTTGCGCTCCACGCCGCAGGGGTGAAGATCGTGGTAGGCGAGGTCGGCGACCGTCTCGGGGCTCGGCAGGATCCAGGTGGTCCGGCGCTGCGCCGGACCCGGCGCCGGGTCGCCGAAGCGACGAGCGATCATTCGTCTCGAACGGGTTGCCCGGCTCACCTGCACCTTTTGCCCGAGGATGGCTCCGACGAGCGCATCCCACGGCCGGTCGGTCCTGCTCAGACGATGAGGGGACCTGGCCCACAGTCGGCCCACGATGCCGTCCGGTTCGAAACCGCTCGAATCGTCGCACGACCCGAGCAGCGCGGGAAGCTGCTCGAGCAGCCACTCGGCCCCCGGCCCCCACGCCTGACCACGCACCGCATCGGGTCGAACGCGATCGAGAAAGAGGGTGCCGAGGCCGCCGGGGGCACGGGTGCTCCACCAGGCCCCGTTGGGGCCGACCATCACCGGGAGCTTTGCGCCTCGGACGGTCTGGCGGACGTCGAGGTCAGCCGGGATGTCGACCGTCCGGCTCGAACTCATAGCGGTCAGACTAGATGAGGGATGTGCCCTCATGCCCAGAGGCTGGCGAGGAGCGTGTCGACGCCGTCGGCGACCCGGGCCGGCTCGTCGCCCAGGGTTTCGTGGCGAAGGTCCATCCCATTGTCGTGGCGGTCCCCGACCTTGTCGAAGTGCTCGATCACCGGTTCGAGGAAGCGGCTCATCTGGGCGTAGACGTGACGATCGTCGGGTCCGAAGCGGTTGACGTGATAGCGCAACGGGAAGGTGATGTTCAGCTCTTCCTTGGCCCTGGTCATCGCCACGTACAGCAACCGGAGTTCCTCGGCGAGACCGTCGTTGTCGCCGATCGCCATGTCCGAGGGGATGTTGCCGTCAGTGGCATGGAGAAGGTGAACGTGCCGCCACTCGAGGCCCTTTGCCGAGTGGATGGTGGACAGCGTGAGCCAATCGTCGTCGAGATGAGGGGGTCCGGCCCACTCGCCGGTGACGCCGGGTGGATCGAGGGTGAGCTCGACGAGCATTCGACTACGGGAGTTGTACCGCTCGGCGGTCGTGGCGATCGAGTCGAGATCGGCCAGCCGGGCCGCCGGGTTGTCGTACTTGTTCGAGAAGAACAGTTCGCAGAAACCTCGGAGGCGATTGACCTGAGCTGCGGGGGAGAGGACTCTGTGTTCCTCGCCGTCGCCGAGGCAATCACCGAAGGCGGCTCGGAGTTCGTCGACCTGAGCTCGTGCGGAGGATCCCACCCGGCCGGCGCCGTCGAGGAAGTTGCGCAGCGGATCTTGCGCCACCCCGATGCCCAACTCGGCCGACAGGCGGCGCTCTGTTGCAGGCCCGACCCCCTCCAGCCCGGCGAGAACCCGATGCCATGCCAGCTGGTCAGCAGGATTGTCGAGCACCCGCAACAACGCCAGTAGGTCCTTGACATGCGCCGCCTCGAGGTGCTTGAGGCCGCCATACTTCTTGAAAGGGATGTCCCGCCGGGCCAGTTCGAGCTCCAAGCCGTTGGAGTGATGGCCGGCGCGAAACAGGATGGCCTGGTCTCGCAGGTCGACGCCTCGTTCTCTCGCGTCGAGTACCCGATCGGCCACCCATGCGCTCTGGGCCGGCTCGTCGTGGCAGGTCACGACGAGGGGCTTGCGTCCGTGGGCCTCCCGACTCCACAACTCCTTGGCGAGGTGGGGGTTCGTCCCGGCGATCGGTTGGCTGAGGACGGCGTTGGCCGATCGGAGGATCGGCATGGTGGAGCGGTAGTTCTGTTCGAGCGTGACCGTGACGGCACCGGTGAATCGGTCCCCGAAGTTCCACATGTTGGCCACCGTCGCCGACCGGAATCCGTAGATCGCCTGGGCGTCGTCACCGACGGCGCACACCTGCGTGGTCTGCGCACACATTCCCTCGACGATGTCGGCCTGGATCGGGTTGGTGTCCTGATACTCGTCGATGAGGATGTGGTCGAACAGGTCCTTGACCACGGGCCCGAGCGTGCTGGCTGTGAGCGCACGCCAGAACAGCAGGAGGTCGTCATAGTCGAGAACGGCATTGGCTCTCTTGCGCGTGGTGTAGGCCTCGAACAGGGTCTTGAGGTCCTCGGCGTGGTCAGCGCACCACGGAAAGTCGGTCTCGAGAACGTCGGCGAGCTTGGCCTGGCCGTTGACGAGCTGGCTGTAGATGCTCGCCACCGCACTGGCCCGTGGGAATCGCTTGGCCCGTTCGCCGAATCCCTCCTCGGTCCTCAGCAGCCCGAACAGATCGGTGGTGTCGGAGTTGTCGAGAACCGTGAAGTTGGCCGGTAATCCGCCGGCCGCACCGAACTGGCGTAGCAGCCGGTTGGCGATCGAGTGGAACGTGCCGCCCCACACCTGCTCCGGCGCCCGGCTGGTCGAGCTCGCCCGTACCCGTTGCAGCATCTCGGCCGCGGCGCGCCGGGTGAACGTGAGGAGCAGGATGCGATTGGGGTCCACTCCGCTGTCGATGAGGTCGACGACCCGGGCGACGAGCGTCCTGGTCTTTCCCGTTCCTGCGCCGGCGACGACGAGCAGCGGAGCGTCGCGGTGCTCGACCGCTCGGCGCTGAGCGCTGTTCAGGCCAACGGGATCGGGAGTTCTGTCGTCGATCAGTGTTGTCAGTGCGGTCGTGTCACTCGAATCGAACATATGTTCTCACAATAGGGGAGCGCGATCACCGGTGGCAAGGCTGATACTGAGGACCCCTCTTGTTCAATGAAGTACATTAAACTACACTAGAAATATGACAAACACGTTCGACTCGACTCCACGTCTTCGTCGGTTGAGTGCGTTAGTGGTCGGGCTGACCGCCCCAGCCGTGGGGCTCATCGGTTCGGCTCCCATCGTCGGGCCGCTGGAATCGCCCGAGGCTGTGGATGAGCTGGTGAGCTTGGGAGCATGGTGGTCGGCCGCTGTGCTCTCTGGCTGGTTGGCGCTCAGCATCGTCGTGCTGGGACTGGTGATCGATCGGCCGACCTCCCGATGCTCGCGGCTGGCCAAGATCACGATCCCCGGCTCACACCATGTGATCCGGGCGGTGTTCGCCGTCGCCGTCCTGGGAACTCCGCCGGCATGTACCCCCCGTTCGTCCGAGGTCGCCACTCCACGACTGGAGGTCTTGGGAACCGTTGTGTCATCCACGACGACGCCGGCGGCTCGGTCGACCACCCGACCCGCAGCGAGCACCGATTCGAGCGGTGCACGATCGGCCACATCGTCAGCCGGCCACCCTGACGACCCGGACCCGACGGCGACCCCCGAGGTCGCCGAGCCTGATCCCGAGGCTGCTGACAGCGTGGGGCCGGCCACCGCTCTCACCCATGTCGTCGTGAGCGGGGAGCACTTCTGGTCGATCGCCGAACGCCGGCTCCTCGACGTGCTCGGTGGTCCGGCATCGGTGGCCCAGATCACGGACTACTGGGTACGACTGGTCCGGTTCAATCAGGCCTCCCTCCGATCCGGCGATCCCGATCTCATCCACCCCGGCGAGGTGATTGTGCTACCGCCGCCGGATCTCGATGGCGGGTGAAACGGGAACATCTCAGGACAGGGTCAGGTTGGACTTGTCCATGACCACGATCACCGCAGAACACATCAGCGACTACCGCATCGACATCACCAATGGGACTCACGTGTGGCGGGCCGACGAGCCGGCTGATGTCGGCGGCGACAACACCGGGCCGAACCCCTATGACTACCTGCTCGGTGCGTTGGCGGCCTGCACCGCCATCACCGTCACGATGTACGCCAAACGCAAGAACATCGATATCGAGTCGCTGTCGGTGAGCTACACACACGAGCGGGTCCATGCCGATGACTGCACGCAATGCGATGACAGCCGTTCGGGCATGGTCGATCGGGTGACATCGCAGATCTTCATCGACGGTGCTTTCGACAATGCCACGAGGGCCCGCCTCGAACAGATCGCCCAGAGGTGTCCGGTTCACAAGACGCTGGAGAAGGGGGTCGTCTTCGACGAGACCGTCTTCGCCGGCTGAGGTGCTACACCTTGGGGCCGACCCACGCGATGTTGGAGTGCGGGAGCAGCCAGCAATTGCCCTGCGGATCGACGAGTTCGATGTGGCTGTCGGTAACCGCTCGGATGTCGCCCACCAAGGCGTGACCGACCAGCCGTCCGATCGTGCAACGTTCGTCGGCGGTCCAGATCTCGCGCAGTCGCGCCACCAGCGTTTCAGGGAATCCCGTGTTCACGGCTCTGACCTCCCCAGGGCGATCGATGTAGTGAACCCCGTGCACACGTTCGATCACGACGTCGAAATGGTCACCTCCGATCGTCTCGATAGTCACGATCTCCCCGGCCACATGTACCACTCGGCCACGGATCTCCCGGTCGGTCAGTTCGAGGCCCACTTCGATCGAATGGTTGCCGAGCTGCATGAGGCGTAGATCGATGGGTGTTCTCGCCAGCTCGGATTCGGCCACCGCTGCCTCGACGTCTTCGAGATGGCGACGCCGTTCCTGCCGCATGCTCTGCGCGATGTCGTCGATCTCGGTGGACCGAAACGTCGGCGCGCTGGGCGGTGTTGGAGTGAAGTCAGACACACCGTCTCCATCGGCTGGCGAGGGGTGTTCCTTGAGCAGTGAACGGTGGTCCCGAGCTCAGCCTTTCGTGGCGTTCTTGGTGGCCGGCGCAGAGGGCACGACCACGTTGGCTTTCAACGTGTCGATGATCTGGTCTCGCGAGAAATGGAACTTGCGGCTACCTTCGAGACGGCTGGCCGGGAGGCGACCATCCCCGGCCATGTTCAGCACGGTCCGTACGTTCAGATCGAGCAGCTCGGCGACCTGAGCGGTGGTGAGGATCGCCGGATACTGTTCTCGTACCGCGTCGTAGCCGTCGTTCTCATCGCTCATTCACTCAGCATAACCCAGAACTGCTCTTGTTTCCATTCGCGCCGAGCTGCCGTGACGATGCATCGCATGACGAGTCTCGCCTTCACTGAGCAAAGGGCCCGACAGCGTATGGGCCGGTCAGCACTCCCGTGATGCCACGCTAAGTACGTATAATTACATCTAACATATTTCAAAGTAAGTTGACAACTTTGAACAGCAGTTGTTACCCTTCACGGAATGTGGGGAGCGGTTGGACCGGGTGGCTCTGACGGGCAATGGGGTCCACACGTACGTTGGGTGCGGTGCGGTTCATGACTCGCCTTCCGGCGCGCTTCACACTGGCTCATGGGTTGATGGTCCTCGCCGGTCTCGCAACGTTCGTGTTCGTCAATAGCGCCCTGAGCGACCGGGCCGCAACCGTCGAGGTGGCCTACGCCGACGTCGGGTCTCAGGCCGGAGCCATCGCCACCACCCCCCAGGCGATCAGCGCCTCGACCCCCGGCGTCGATCGGTTTGCCCGACCGGAGGATCTCGTGGGCAAGGTGCTCGTCCGTTCGATCGCAGGTGGGACCCCGATCATGAAGTCGGACCTCATCGATGTAGGACGCCTCGAGTTCCGCACGCTGACCATTCCGATCGATGGCTATCAGATCGAAGGCCTCGGCCTGGTGCGCAATGACCGAGTGGACATCGTTGGTTTCGATGACGATGATGCACCGGTCTTTCTGGCTCATGACCTGATCGTCGATGCCACCTCCAGCGGTTCCACCCGAGGCTTCGGCGGCACGAATCAGAGCTTCGTCACAGTGCAGGTCGGCGAGAACGAAGCACTTCGCCTCAGCCTCGGCCAACGCAACGGACCACTTCACATCGTCCGCAGTACAGGAGCGCTTCCAATGAGATCGTTCCAGTCGGGCCCCGACGAGAACGCCCAGAGTCAAATGGATCGACCGTGAACGGCCCCATGCTGGTCGCCGCCTGCCTCAGCAACCGCCAGTGGCGCGGTCGGCTCCAGAGCCATGTCAGGGATCACGAGTCCGACATGGTGGTGTTGCTGGTTCGGGATCGCAACCAGGCGTTGGCGCACACCGTCGAAGTGGTCGTCGTCGACGATGACACCAGTTGGATCAACGCGCCGGTCGTGGACGCCCTCCACCGGTCGGGGAAAAGTGTTGTCGGCATCTTCGATCCCAGCGAGAGCGAGGGCTTCGGCAAACGATTCCTCCACGACGTCGGGATCGAACTGGCGATCCCTTCAGACCTTCACACCGAAGCGCTCGTCGCCTACCTCCGTCAACATCGACCCCGACCGGCGACATCCTTCGCCGAAGACGACCCCACCACGGCCGCGGACGGATCGGCCGCTGACCTCACCCATCCGGTCATCGCTGTCGGGGGGCCGTCGGGCGCCGGCGCCACGGAGGTCGCCGTGGGTTTGGCTCAACTCATGGCCGCCGAGCCGACCATCCTCGTCGACACCGACGAGAGTCATCCCGGTCTGGCCCGTCGACTGGGGGTTTCCATCCACCCACACATCGTGACCGCCGTACATGCCCTTCAGCGAGCGTCCACGCCGGGTTTCGAAGCAGCCGATCTTACCGTCGAGGAATGCACGGCCCGTCCCGTCCTGGGTCAGCCCGGGCTCGGCTTCGATGTGATCACCGGCCTGGCATCGCGTGAGGACTGGTCGCTCCTGCGAGCCGACGAGGTGATCGACCTCGTCGATCACCTCACCCGGCGGTGGACCCACGTCATCGCCAAAGTGGGCTCCACCCTCGAAGAGATCCCCAATACGCCGCGCTACGAGGTGAGCCGGCAGGTGATCAAGCGAGCCGACCGAATCATCGGCGTCGCTCATGCATCACCGACCGGAGTCCTCCACTTCGTCGACTGGCTCGTGGACGCGGTCGCACTGGCCGACGGCGCACCGATCGACGTCGTCGTCAATCGGGCACCGGCGGGCACGGCGTACGCTTCTCAGCTGCGTGACGCGGTACGGGAGATCGCTGGCGAGCGCCTGAACAGTCTCACCTTGGTGTCGAACGACCGGCGTGTCACCCGGGCTGCGTGGGATGCCGCCACCATCACCGCCGGTCCATTCCTTCGCGGTCTGAGCTCGCTGAGCGGTGTCCAACCCAGCGGTTCGCGATGGCGGACCCGATTGCATGCCGGATGGGACACCCCGACCGAAAGGGTCGCATCATGAGCACCGCCGTCACCGACGCCTACGAGGATCTTCGCTACCAGGCCCTCGAAGCGATCCGACTTCTCAGCATCGATCTGCGCGAGCGCGGCGAGGTGCGAGCGTTGATTCAGCAGCTCGTGAATCAGTACCAGGCCGACGCGACCTCCGGCGGTACCGGGCGGCCCCTGTCCGATCCCGCGGCGATGATGAGTCGACTCGCTCGCAGCCTCTTCGAGTTCGGACCGCTGACGCCGTTCCTCGACGGCTCGTTGAAGTACGAGGAACTGATCATTCACGGTTCGAACGTCACGTACGTCGACGCCGACGGACGGATGCTGGCATGGCCCGACCCTGTGAGCGAGGAGGAGGTCACCCACGTCGTTCACAAGCTGCTGGCCACGGTCGGGCAGGCGGTCGACGAGAGCAGGCCGGTCGTCCAGACCCAGATCCTGGATGGAACGGCCCGTATCGGCGTGGTGCTCCCGCCGATCGCGGATGCGATCGACGTCACGATCCGGCGGTACCTCTCCAAACGAGAGAGCTTCCAGGAACTGATCGACTGGCACTCGATCAGCGAGCCGGCCGCTCGCCTGCTCGGCGCCATGATGGCCACGCCGACCGGGGTCATCGTCACCGGCCAACCCGGTTCCGGTAAGACCACGCTCGTGAATGCGATGCTGCGTGCAGCACCCCCCACACTCCGGGTGATCGCATGTGAGGACACGCCGGAGGTGTCGGTGGATCACCTCCACGCCGCTCGTTGGCGGACGCGCCCGGCCGGACCCGACGGTGCCAACGAGGTCACCCTTCGCGATCTGGTGAAGGTCTCGCTCGGGATGCGACCCGATCTGATCGTGGTCGGCGAGGTGCGAGGGGCCGAGGCATACGAACTGACCCGGGCCGGAAACGCCGGAGCCGGCATGCTGAGCACGATCCACGCCAACAGTGCACGACAGGGTCTGCGGGCTCTCGTCTCGACCGCCACGATGGCCGGGCCCAACGTGGCGCTCGAGCACGTCTGCAGCGTGTTCTCGAGCATCATCGATGTTGTCGTCCACACGGCCAAGGAGCCGTCGGCGGCCGTTGTCGGCGGTGCCGGTGGACGGCGCAAGGTGATGGAGATCCTCGCTGTTCCGGCCATGCCGACGAACGAATTCAACTTCACGGTCGAACCGATCTTCCAGCGCCGGTCCTTCGACCACGAACTCGAATGGACTGGTGCTCGATTGCCGGTCGACCTCGAGCAGCGGCTCGACCTGGTTCTGGCTCCCCACGGTTTGACCACGATGGAACTGCTGAGCGGCGGCGAGAACCATTCATGAAACTGCTCGCAGGGCTGTCGGCGGGACTGTTCGTCTACCTTTCCCTCGGCGCGCTCGTCGGGATCACCCCCCGGTTCCTCGAGCGATCGACCTCCCGGACCCAACCACGTCGGCACCGCACCCGTGAGTGGCTACGCCAAGCCGGGGTCGACGTGACGCCCTCACAATTCATCGCGGTCTCGATCGGCCTGGCGGCGTCTGTTTCGCTCGTCGTTCAGGCCGTGACCGGCGTTGCACCGTTCGCTCTGGTCGCCGGTGGTCTCGGTCTGTGGCTGCCACGTTCGTTCTACGGGCGCCGCCGCGCCGCGTTGGAGCGTGAACGAATCGACGCCTGGCCCGACGCTCTTCGTGATCTGATCGCACACCTCCGGTCTTCGATGTCGGTTCACGCTGCGCTCGTCGAACTCGGTACCAGCGGACCGCTCGCGCTCCGCCCCCACTTCAACCGCTACGCCGGGTTGGCGGCGACGCTCGGCCAGCGCACCTCGCTCCAGATCGTTCGCGAGGAACTGGCCGATCCGGTCAGCGACCGTGTGATCGAGATCATCCTCGTCGCCTTCGAACAGGGGCCGGCCGTCGTCATCGACGTGCTCGGCGACCTGGCGGCCGCCACCGCTGGCGACCTTGCACTTCGCGATGACATCCGCACCGCGCAACTCGAGATCAAGATCGAGGCCCGGGGGGCGGCGATCATGCCATTCGCCGTCCTGTTCCTTCTGATCGCCACATCGAACGAGTACGCCGCGTTCTACAGAACCGGCGCCGGTTGGCTGGTGATCGGTCTCGGAGGGCTCCTGTGCATGGGCGGACTCGTCACCATCAACCGGCTCGGTCGACTCCCCGTCGAGCACCGGATTCTGACCTCGGCGGGCCAGCGGTGACCGCAGGTTTCGTCGCCGCTATCGTCGCAGCCGGCTTTGCCGTGCTGGTGACACGGGCGATCGTGCCTCCTCGCCGACCCCTCGGCGGTCGGGTGCTTCCGTATGCCGCGTTGTCGCGGTCCAGACTCGGCACCGGACACATGGACATCTCGGTGGTAGCGCTGACCGGCGGGGACGACAGGACGCCGATAGGGCGGGTCGTGGGTCCCCTTCTCGATCGGGTCGCCGGTCATCTCGGTCAACTGGTCGACGCTGCCGATCACGAGACGCTCGAGCGTCGCCTCCGCAACGCCGGGTACACCGACACAGATCCTTCCCAATACCGAATTCGTCAGCTGGCCCACGCGATCGGCGGTCTCACCGTCGGAGTCGTTCTCGGCCTCGTCTTCGGGAGTGTGTGGCTGTCAACGCTCTTCATGGCCTGCTTCGGGTTCTATGGGGCCACCATCGAACGAGGCCGGCTCTCATCGGCGACCGAGCGCCGAGCCGAGAGCATGCGGAGCGAGGTCTACACGATCGCCCAGCTGATTGCCGTGCGACTCAGAACCGGCAGTGGACCGGTGGATGCGGTGGGTTCGGTGTGCGGACGGGCAACGGGTCCCGTGGCCGTAGAGCTGACCGAAGCTGTTTCGTGGATCTCGTCGGGAACGCCCGCTCAGAAGGCCTACGACCGGCTGGCCGAGGCGACCGAAGAACCGGCCGCCGCCCGGCTGTATCGTTTGCTGGCAGCCTCTGCCACCACTGGCGGCGATATCAGCTCCTCGCTGCTGTCGGTTGCGGAGGATCTGCGACTCGAGCGCAAGCAGGACATCGCCCGTCGGGCGGTGAAAAGGCGAACCGCCATGCTCGTCCCTTTACTCCTGTTCATCACGCCGGTGATGATCCTGTTCGTGGCCGCTGCGCTGCCGTCCCTCGTCTTCGGGGTCGCACCGTGAGGCCACGTCAGATCGACATGACAATCAGTGGAGAGGAAGCGAAATGGCAACATATGTCACACATAGCCGCACATGGTCAGAACGTCGGACCGCGGAGCGCGGGGCCGGGGTGATCGAGTATCTCGGCCTCGCCGCGATGGCGGTGGGGGTCATCGTCGCTCTGATGGCCGGGATGACCGATATCGGCAGCACCGTGCTGGAGTCGATCCGGGACATGATCACTGGCTGAGGTCGTGCCGCTCGCTTCCGATCTCGACGATCAGCGCGGCGCCGTCATCCTCTCGGGGATCCTGGCGATCAGCGTCATGTTCGTGGCGTTCGTCCTCATCGCCCAGTTCGCCGTTTGGCAGTACGGCGAGGGCGCCGTTCGAGCCGCGGCCAACGATGCGGTTCGGGCATCGGCGGCCCACGGCTCCGATGACTCGGCGTGCAGCGTTGTGTTCGACAGAGCGCGGATGGCCCTCCTCGGCGGCAGTCTCGGTAGGGGTGTGGGAGAACCCCGCTGTTCCCGTGGGCCTGAGTTCACCGAACTCGTGGTGCCGGTGACGTTCAACCGCTGGGTCCCGTTTTCGCCTGACTGGTCCTTCGAAGTCCGAGCGGTGGCGGTCACCGAGCGACTTCCGCCATGAGGGTTCGGAGTACCCGTTCGCAGTGCCCGGGCCGAGCCGAACGGGCCGGCGAGCGCGGCTCTGCAGTGCTCGAACTGCCGCTGCTGATCGGTTTGGTTATCGTGCCGTTCGCCTTCATCGTCCTGACGGTCCCCACGTGGATTCGGGGTGCGCATGCCGCCGACGACGCGGCGGCGGAAGCCGGTCGTGCATTCGTGCTCAGCGGTGGCGACCAAGGATCGGTCGACGAGGCGGTCAGCATGGTCGAGCGGAGCCATCGTTTGGAGGTTGGGACCTTGTCGGTCACCTCTGCCCGTCCAACTGCAACGTTGGGTTCGATGGTCGACATCGAGGTTTCCGTCCGGTTGCGAGCCGTGGTGTTCTTCGACTTCGGCTCGTTCCACTACACCGCCCGACATACCGAGCGATACCCGACCTACGCGCGGATTCCCGAATGATCTGGTGGCGTGCCGGCCGAGGAAGCGAGGATGGATCGGTGACGGTGTTCGGCCTCGGACTCGTCGTCCTGATTCTCTCCGTCGGCGCGATGAGTATCGACCTGTGGCGTGTCATCACGGTTCGCCAGGATCTCCTTCACCGCGCCGATGCGGCAGCGAGTGCCGGCGCCAACGCGATCGACATCGCCCAGTACCGGCTGACCGGGCAATTGGTCCTGGATCCTGTCCTCGCCCCTTTGGTGGCCGACCGCACGATCGACTCGGTCGGCGGCCAGGCGATCTCGTCCACGAGTGAGGTGCAGGTGCGCGATGGCGACGGTATTCCCAACGACCTGGTCGTTTCGCTTAGCGCCGAGGTTGATTTCGCACTCCTCGGCGCCCTGACCGGGCAGGGTTCGATCGTCGTCACCGTGGAGTCGGTTGCCTCACCCGAACGGACCAGCGGGTGACATCTGCGCGGCCGGCGACGAGCGGCGGGTTTCGGTACGCGCCGAGCTCTTTGGCTGTCTAGTACCTGCCCCGGAACGGAAAGCGCTTCTTGAGGTCCTCGTCGGCGAAGCCTCTCTCTCGCCGCGGGTTCTGCTCGATCTCGGCCCGGGTCAGGGCGATTCCACCGGCCATGACGGCGCCGTAGATGGTGATGGCGAAGACGATCACACCCACGATGAAGATGGTCGTCTCGCTCATGATGGGACCTGCTCGGTCTGGCTGCTCGGCGCAGGCGTGTCCACGGGGCCGAGTAGGAGCGTGCCCAACGAGTGGATCGACGGGACCCACAGTCCAACGAAGATCCCGGCCATCTGATCGTCCTGCACAAAATACAGGTAGACCGAGAAGAGGAACGAGGCAAATCCGGCAACGATGAACGGGATTCTCAGCCGGACGTCTTGGGGAAGGGCGGGCATGTGGTTTCCTCCAGAGTAAGAGTGTCACTCCTATCTTCGTGCGACAGCGCAATCGAGATGCACTCCGACGCGGTCGCCGCTGTGCCATCCGGCACGACCGCGAGCTGGGGTGTGCGCTCTGCCCTTCCATCGGTCGGCGCCGGTACCGTGGTGCTGCGTTATGGCAGCCAAGAAGCCCAAGCCTCCCAAGCCGACGACCGTCTTTCTGGTGAGGCACGGCAAGACCCCAACGACCGGATCCGTACTGCCCGGACGCGCCAGGGGTCTTCGCCTTTCCGAAGAGGGCCTGCAGCAGGCCGGGCGTGCCGCCCTACGACTGGCCGGACTCGGGGCCGACTCGTTTGCTGCGGTGTACGCATCGCCGATGGAACGAACGCGTGACACCGCCAAACCGATCGGCCGGGCGCTGCATCAGCGCGTTCTTGTGCGGAAGGGCCTGATCGAAGCCGACTTCGGGGAATGGACCGGCCGGAAGCTGTCGGAGCTGTCGAAGTTGCCCGAATGGCAGCGGGTCCAGAACTACCCGAGCAGCTTTCGGTTCCCGGGCGGTGAATCGTTCGCCGAGATGCAGCAACGGGTTTCCGGCGTCCTTCACGAGATCGTTGCCGAGCACCCCGGCGACCGCGTGGTGGCGGTGAGCCATGCCGACCCGATCAAGGCCGCCGTGGCGGACGCCATGGGTACCCACCTCGATCTGTTCCAGCGCATCGTCATCGGACCGTGCTCGATTTCGGCGATCCTGTTCACACCGTTCGGGCCCCGCGTCTTGGCGGTCAACTCGACCGGCGATGACCTCTCGTCCCTGATCCTCAGCTGATGGCAGAACTGTACGAGTACCGCGACGCCAGTCATTTCACCGCCGGAGCAGTCGGTGATCCCGGGCAGCGCACGTTCTTCCTGCAAGCTGGTGACACATTCGGCTACCACAGCGTCAAGCTGGAGAAGCAGCAGGTATCGGCCCTGGCCAATTTCCTCAGCACCCTCCTCGACGATCTCCCTGCCCCGTCCGAGGAACTGCCGACTCCGGTACCGCTCCTCGAGCCGGCCCAGCCCGCGTTCGTCGTCGGACAGATCGCCGTGGGTATCGACGAGGATGAAAGCAGGGTCGTCCTGGTGGTCGAGGAACTCGTCGAACAGCCAACCCTCGAAGACGAGCTCGCCGCCCTCGAGGGCGAGGAGCTGAAGGGTTCGGTCCTCCGAGTCCACCTGACGGTGGAGCAGGCCGCGGCGTTCATCAGTACGTCCGAGATCCTGATGCAGAGCGGGCGTCCACCGTGTCGTCTGTGTGGGCAGCCGCTCGACCCCGCAGGTCACGCTTGTCCTCGACTGAACTAGACACCGTGCCGTCCGATTCGTGTGCCGAACCTTTCGACCTGCCGGCCGACCAACTCGTTCCGCTCTTCGAAACGGGGGAGTTCGAGATCGAAGGTCGGATGCCCTACGCCTCGAACCTGACCCTCTTGGTGCACTTCGAGGCCGGCGACGGCTCGGACGTGCGAGCGATACACAAGCCGGGGCAGGGCGAACGCCCGCTCTGGGATTTCCCTCCCAATCTGTACCGGCGGGAAGTTGCGACATTCCGGTTGGCGGAGTCGCTCGGCTGGTCGGTCGTCCCGCCGACGACGCTCGCGGTCGGCCCGCTCGGTGAAGGTTCGGTCCAGGCGTTCGTGAACGCGGACTTCTCAGAGCATTACTTCACCCTCTTGGAGGCGTACAAAGGGGTCGAGGATCTTCAGCGCCTGTGTCTGCTCGACATCATCGCCAACAACACCGACCGCAAGAGCGGTCACTGCCTTCTCGGACCTGATGGTCACGTCTACGGGATCGACAACGGCCTGTCCTTCCACACCGAGTTCAAGTTGCGGACCGTCATGTGGGACTTCGTCGGCCAGCCGATTCCGGCGCCGATGCTGGCTGCGGTCGACCGTTTCGTTTCTTCGGGACCGCCGGAGGGGCTGGCCGCTCTGCTCAGCCCTTTCGAACGGGATGCAATGATGACGCGGGCCAAGGCCGTCCTGCGCGAAGCGACGTTTCCCGAGGACGACACCGAGGGGCATCGTTGGCCCTGGCCGTTGGTCTGATCCGGCATCCGATCGCCTCAAGAACGGCCGGCCGCGTACTCGGATTCCTTCACCCTCGATACGCCCAAAACCGGTCTCGTCAACCGGGTGTTGAAACACGCCGACTTCGGTGCCATCGCCATCGGTCGGTACGCGATCGACGCCGAGGTCGAGACGACCAGCCGTGTGTGCCCTTGTGCCTTCAGCATCGTGATCGACGGTGATCCGCTGAGCATGTGAATCGGCACGGCTGCGGCCGGTGCCACTGTGATCGGCGGACTCGGATCGGCCTTGACGGTCATCGTGCCGCGCTCACCGTCATCGGGGGCGGACACGGTCGGATGACCATGTCGGGGGAGGCCTCTCTACGAAGCGGGGCC
Organism: Acidimicrobiales bacterium; assembly: GCA_024638805.1. Lineage (GTDB taxonomy): Bacteria > Actinomycetota > Acidimicrobiia > Acidimicrobiales > SZUA-35 > JABDIY01. Next base: position 38,766 of record JAHEJO010000001.1, on the reverse strand, counting down.
TGTTCCTCCATGTTGTGGATCGTGGAGCAGTGGCGGCTCAGGTCGCTCGGCTTGTGGCGTTGGTGGCGTGACACGGATGGCCTCAACTCGGCAGGGAGCTCGCGGTGGCTTTCGGCCAACTCTCTGATTCCGCGGATGCTGCCCTGCCCGTCGTCCTGGCCGTTGAAGCATGCCGACTTCGGTGCGATCACAATGGTCGATGCGGGATCGATGGCACGGTGGACGACCGCCGAGATGTGCCCGCTCGCCTCACGATTAGTGACCGCAGTGACCCGTTGAGTCACGGCAAGGCTACGGAGCACCACGTCGATCGACGGTCTCCATTCGGGATTCACCTTCTCCCGGTCCGACGGTGCCGAAGAATGGGTCTCGAGGGTGCTTCTCGAAGGTCGAATGGCCCCTGGCTCGAAGGTGTCCGGCGCCGATGGCACACTATGGACACCGACGACTCACGCCCGGCGGTCGTGGACGGAAAGTTGGTGTGGGTGGCGGCCCGGCGCGACGAGACCCGTCGCGTCCCACCGCCAAGCCGGTTCGACCGCTGGAACGCCTTGGCTGCGGCGGTGATGGCTCAGGCCGTCTTCGATGAGCTGGGTTTCACGAGCGAGCCCCCGATCGATCTCGGTTGAGTTGGTCGCACCCGGCTAGCGTGCCCAGGTGCATTCCGGTCTCTCTGTCGCCATCGAGCAGATCGGATCGGCCGAACTCGTTGGTTCCGAGCAGGAACACCACCGGCAGCGGATGCTCGAGTTCTGCCGTCGACACCCTGATGCTCTCCACCGATCGTGCCTGACCGGTCATCTGACCGGTTCGGCTGCCGTCGTCGACACCGCCCGGCGGGCGGCACTGGTCCTTCACCACGTCAAGCTCGACCGATGGCTGCAGCCCGGCGGTCACGCCGATGGGCACGGTGACCTGTCCATTGTCGCAATGACCGAAGCCGAGGAGGAGACCGGTATCACTGGTCTGTCGGTGCGGGTTCCCGCGGTCGATCTCGATGTGCATGAGATTCCGGCTCGGCCCGGCGAACCTGCTCATCTCCATTTCGACGTCCGATTCGTCGTGCTGTGCCCGCCCGGTGCGGAGCCGGTCGGGAACCACGAATCTCATGAGCTGGCCTGGTGGCGCCCCAGCGGCGAGGGCCCTCAGCCGGACGAATCAACGCGCCGGTTGCTGCGACGAGCGCTCGACATCGCCGGTTGTGATCGGCGGTGAGGATGGTGGTGCGGGGTGCCGTCAGGAGCCGGGCTCGGCGAGCAGGCTCCGGGCGCGGGTGAAGACGTCGTCGAGCATGCTCTCGGTGAGTCGGCCCGTGAACGTGTTCTGCTGGCTCACGTGATAGCAACCGAGAAGGGTCGTCTCGTCATCGATCCGTACGACGGCGCCATGTCCGAAGCGGGGACGGGGTCGTAGGTCGAAGTGGCGGGCGACCGAGGCGAAACCGACCGAACCGAGCGCGACGAGGACCCGTGGTTTCAGCAGTAGTAGTTCTTCGGCGAAGTAGGGCCGGCAGTTGGCGACCTCGCTCGCCGTGGGCCGGTTACCAGGCGGGGCGCACTTGACCGGTGAGGTCACCCACACCCCGTTCAACTCCAGGCCGTCGTTGGCCGCCACGCTGAGTGGCTGGTTGGCGAAACCGGCCCGCCACAGCGCCCGGTAGAGCCAGTCGCCGCTTCGGTCGCCGGTGAACATCCGGCCGGTCCGGTTGGCGCCGTGGGCGGCTGGGGCGAGCCCCACCACCATGAGCCGAGCGTCGGGATCACCGAAACCGGCGACGCCACGGCCCCAGTAGTCCTCCTTGGCGAACGCCGCCCGTTTCTCGGTGGCTATCAGCTCACGCCACTGCACCAACCGCGGGCACCGTCGACAGTCGGCCACGGCGTCGGCCATGGCGTCGAGCGAACTCACGAAATCCCGACGCGCACTTCTTCCTGTGCCCACTCGGGCCAGCGTTCCCGGCTCTTCTTGGCGAGGCGGCGCATGAGTGCAACAGCAGCCGGGTCGTCGTCGCCGGGGCGTGTCTCGATCACTCCGTCGGTCAGCATTGCATCGATGATGGCCCGCCCGAGGTCGGTGCGAACGATGGTCAGCGTCCAGTCGGTTTCGTTGCCGATCCCGCCGGTCGAGATGTCCGCATGTTCGGCGGCGAAGTCAGGGCAATGGTTGCAGCCGTCCCGGGTCCACGCATGGCATTCCTTGAGCGGGATCTCGTGATAGTCACCGTTGCGCATCCACACCTGGAACACGCCCTTGATGTTCATCTTGACGATGTCATCCTTGGCCAACCGGTACTTCGTCCAGAAGAGCTCATCGAAGAGCGCATCGTCGAAGGACTTCGAGCACAGCAGGCCGATGTTGAGCTTGATGGGCTTGGACACCTTGCCGACCTTGCGGTGCCACATCACCGGAGCAACCGATGTTTGACAGCTCATGCCGACGAGCGCCAGGCTCTCGAGGCCACGCTCGCGGGCCTGGTCGTAGGCGATCGTGTTGGCCGAGTAGGTGTACCGGCTACCCGACGCCGCTAGCACTTCGTTTCTGGTGGTTGCTACACCCGGCACGGCTTTCCAACCGGCGGCGTCACCGTCGAGCATCGATACGAGGGCCCCGTCGATGATGTCGTTGTCGAGACACCAGATCAGGATTGCGCTGACCAACCCGCCGTCCTGGCCGTTCTGATAGACGGCGTCGTCAGCGGCCCGCACGAGGAGGATGTCGCGGTAGATGCCCGACATCTCGTCCGGGTGACGAGTGCGACCGAAGAGATGTTCATCCGCTGCGGTCTCCCAGTCCCTGAAGCGCGGGCAGGCCCTCGTGCAGGATGTGCACCCGTTCTGGCCGTGTCCACAGTCGCCTTCTCCGAGTTCGGCCTCGAGGTGGAAGGGTTTGTACGCCCCCGGCTCGTGTTTGTATCCGATCACGTCGTGGGGACAGGCGATCACGCAGCCGGCGCATCCCGTGCACAGACCGGTCGTGATGACCTCGTCGTAAAGCTCTTTCCACTGGAAACGCCACCGTTGCGTGGTGGCACCGCTCGTGTCGGTCACAGGTCAGCCTCCCGGAGGATGCAGTCGGCCAGGATGTCGTCCATGGCGATGCCGAGATCGGCGTTCAGATTCGATTCGAATCGCCGTTCGATATCCACGAATCGTTCGAATTGGAGCCGGCTCTGGGCCGACTCGAACGTGCATTCGCAGAGTTCGGTGATCAAGATCGAATCGACGAGAGGGTCGGTGCAGGCGACCAGGAAGTTGTCGCGTGTCTCGATCGTGTAGTCCTCGGGTGTGTCACCGCCACATGCGCTGAGCAGCACTGCCGCGACCACGGGAAATGCGAGGGCTCGTCGAAACCGATTCACTGGGGGTGACCGTAGCAGGGGCCGGTGCCGGCGTCCGGTGGTGGATCGCGAGGTTCCGCGCGCGCTTCAGGCTCGGGTCGTGACTACGCCTCTTCCAAGAGGGCCGCGTCGGCGTGTGGGTCCCGGGTGGCGATGACGACTCTGCGGTAGGCCCAGTCGGTGACGCCAACCACCAAGACTTCTTGCTGTCGGTAGACGGCCCAGAACTCCCGGTTTGGTACTCGCCCGTAAGAACCGTACCGAACGAGTCCCGGTATGTGCGTGCCGGGAGCACGTAGCCATGTGCCGGGAGTGGGTGGGACTTCCGTTCTCGGCCTCACCTCAACGGAGGTGACGTGGCTTGTTGGGATGTCGAGCCTGCCTTTGAGGCCGAAGATGCGGCTGAGTCCGGTCAGCTTGACAACGATGAGGTCACCCGTCTTGTGGATGGTGATGGGCATGCACTGATGCTAGGAGTTCGATGTCTCGCAGACAGCTGCGGTGACGACCGAACCCAACCAGTTTCGAAGCCAGCTCGTCGACGCTGCGGTCCGCCGGCGTCGCCCCGCAGGCGCCGTTCGTCGTGCGCCGTTCTCTCGTCCCCAGTCCCCTTCCCGCCGATAAATCGTGTGGAGCACACCAAGAGTGTGGGCTGGAAACGTCGTTTGCCCGCGGATGTGGGTTGGAGACGACAGAAGAGGGAACGACGACAGATCAAATCGGGGAGGTGCCCCGGGCGTTGTTCGAGCGTCAGCGAGTCGGTCGACGAGGACGGGCGCCTTGTGCCGGCCGCAGGAGTGAGGACAATGTCACAGAAAGCCGATGATCCTGTCGGTCGTCTCGACGCTGAACCCGAGCGGTGTGGCAATCCTGGTCGTGGTTGAACCTCGGCGGAAGTCGAGCAGCGATGCACTCCCCGAAGGTTGGATATCGAGCACACTGGCACATATCGAGGGCATGTCGTGGAGCTGGTCGTCGATGATGACCGCCCCCCCGGTGCCGGTTTCGATCAGGGATTGCCGTAGGCCGTGGTCTGCGACCTGACGCATCCCGTCGAGGAAAAGCACCGGAAGCCCTCCGGGGTGGTTGGGGACACGGTCGAGCCATGCCCAGTCGGCCGAGCGTTGGGTCGGGTGGAGCAGCGCAAAGGTGATGGTGTCGGTCGGTGAGAGGACTCTCAGCGTCACTGCGATCTGGCGGGCGACGGCGAGGCATGAGGCTCGGTCGCCGACGATGCCGAGATGCCCGTTGCGCAGATCGACGCTGAGCGGCACCGACGGGAGAACCGAGAGTTGTTGCACTTCGACGACCAGCGGACCGGGGATCCGATCGGGGCGGTCGATTGGCGGTTGCCACGCGAGGTCGCCGTACGCGATGGGTACGGTTGCGAACCCGGGATCGGCCGGGCCGACGTCGCCCATGTGATCCCGGCCGGCTGAAGCCATCTGCAGCAGTTGTCCGGCATCGGGAAACTGGTCTCGGGCGTGGCGAGCTGCCTCGCTTCGCAGCTCGAGGATCTTGGTGATCAGCGGTTCGGGTTTCGGTGTTTCGATGCGGTCAGGGGAGCGAAGTCCGAGCCGGCGGCGCTTAACCGGTTGGATCGGCTCGTCGTCGGTGCTCGCGTAGTCGGCGATGCGGAGCCGTTCCTGTCTGAGGGGTTCGGTGGGACCGATGTCGGTACGCCGTGTTCCTCCGCCACGCCGGCGGGCCGGTGGGCGGGACGTGGAGACGACGAATCGAGCCGCGCCGGCGTCGATCACGGCCCGGTCGACCGGTGTGAGTTCTCTGACCGGCCTGCCGTCGAGTCGGACGCCGGCCACCTCGGAGGAGATCCAGGCGACGTTGTTGTCATCGACCAGGAGGAGGAATGGTTTGGTTCGATCGTCTCCCGCATTTGCGGTCCCGCCGTGACCGAACTGGTAATGGCCGGGTTTGAGCGGTTTGGTGTGACCCGAGTCGAGTCCTGCCACCTGGCGGAGTTCGAGGCTCTTCGGTGACGTTTCGACCACCTCGAACCGGGGGGTGGGCGAGCTGTTGGTGTCGAGAATCCGGTCCAGATCGTCGCCGAGTTGGGCGGCGAGCGCTTTGGCGAGAGCGGTGGATTCGGACATGACCCTGTGAAAATCGGTCTTTTGGGGCTGCGCCTTGAGCCCGGGGTCACCGAGCGTGGCAGCTGATGAGATGGTCGTTGACGATTCCGAGGGCTTGGAGTGCGGCGTAACAGGTCTTCGGGCCGACGAAACGGAAGCCGAGATCCTTCAGGCGTCGGGACAAGGCCTCGGATTCGGGGGTCGTGGAAGGTATGTCGGCGAGGGTCCTGGGCGCGTGCGGTTTCGCCGGAGCGGCTTGGCCGAAGAGCTCGAGGAGCGAGGATCCGGAGTCGTGCAGTTCGAGCAGTCGTCGGGCGTTGTTGACCGTCGCTTCGATCTTGCCGCGGTGGCGGATGATGCGCTCGTCAACGAGTAGTGCATCGACGTCGCCGGCCGACATGCCGGCAACCGCTGCGGGTTCGAAACCGTGAAAGACCTCGCGGAACGCCGGGCGTTTGCGTAGGACGGTGAGCCAGCTCAGACCGGCCTGGAATCCCTCGAGGCAGACCTTTTCGAACACGGCGGTTTCGTCGGTGGCCGGTTTTCCCCACTCGTTGTCGTGATAGTCGACGTAGATGGGCGGACTCGCCCCCCAGCTGCAGCGGAGCAGGCCGTCAGCGCCCCGCTCGACACCCCGACCTGGCATGGTCTCGAGGGTAGGCGACCGGCCGAGGTCAGGAGCAGGTCGTACCCGGGGGCGCGGCGCCTGGCACCACGCCAAGAGCCACCGTGGGAGTGACCGTCGGTGGCGCCAAGGTGACCGAACCGGCCGGGAGGGGCACCTCCGGGGCGCTGATCTCGTCAGCCGGGACCGGTTCGGCTCGGATACCACCGAAGTCGGTGCCGGTGGTCAACGAGATACCGTTGGCCTCGGGGTCGGGAACGAAGGTGGGCGCAACCTCCAGATAGCGGGCGACGCGCTCGGCCCCGATCTCCATGCCCGGCCCGTAGGTGATGAGCGTCTCCCGGGTGGTCGGGGCGTTGTCGATGAGATCGATCTCGAAACCCTCGGCCCCCAGTAGGCCCTCGACCTCGCCGGCTTGGCCTCTGGTCCTGCTGCCGTTGAAGATCGAGAGTCGGACCGCCGCCTCTTCGGCGACGACCGGTTCGGGTTCTTCGCCACGATACACCGCCAGGATCTGTTGCGCCTCGGCAGGCTGCATCGCCAGCACGGCGGCGCCTCCAGGGGTGCGGAACGGCACGGTCGGCAGCACGTGGGTCGTGATCGCGTCGCTCCCTGGATCCTTGAAGACTTGGGCCAACTCGACCAGGCGGTCGGCGGTGATGCCGGTGTCGATCGTCAGGTTGGAACCTGCGGCGCTGATCAGACGAACGACCGTATTCACATCGGTGATGTTCAGTGAGTCGGTGGCGTGCTCGACCATCTCCTCGACGAGAAACTGCTGACGGGTCGATCGACCCAGATCTCCGCTGCCGTCGGCCCGCCAGGCCTGACCGTCGTAGAACTCGAGGTTCCGGCTCCTGGCGAAGGCGAGGGCGTCGTACCCGTCGAGCACCCGGCATCCAGGGGTATCGATGAGCAGGCCGGACGCAGGATCGCGCAGGGCCCGGTCGAACCAGATCGGGATCCCGCCCATGGCGTCGACCGCCTCCTGGAAACCGACGAAGTTGATTTCGGCGTAGTGATTGATCTCGATGTCGAGAACGCTCTCGACCGTGTCGATCAGGCGCTGCTGACCGCCCTCACCGTTGAAGGCGCTGTTGATGCGTCCGTCCCGGGCGGTCCCGGCGATCGGAACCCACAGATCACGGGGCAGGGAGACGAGGTCGACCCGACCGAGATCGACATCCACCCGGGCCACCATGATCGTGTCGGTTCGACGGCCGATGACCTCCTCGCCGACGAACACATCGGAACCGGCGTCGGACGGGTCGATCCCGTCTCGGGAGTCACTGCCGACGATGAGCCAGTTCGTCTCGCCGGTGGCGCCCGCCGCTGCGAGCCCCTCGACCTCGGCGGTGATGTTGTCCACCTGGCCCTGGAGCCACACGATCCCGGCGGCGATGAAGAGAAGGGTCACGACCGCCAGGCTCCCCACGGTGATGAGAAGCTCCTGGCCGTTGGTCCGGCGTGGGCGCTGGGACCGTTGAACCGGGGCCGTCACCGCCGCTCGCTCGGCGACCGTGGCGCTGTCGAGCGTCAGGGGATCTGTGGACGCCTCCTCTGTGGGGCCGGCGGGGTCGGTGTGGGTCAGGGCCATGGCGGCCCAAACCATAGTTTCCGCGTCGCTTCCGGGGGTGGAGGGCGCCCCCATTGACGCCGCACCGGGCGAGTCATCGATCTCTTCAGCAGAGGGCCACAAACGCCGATGGGTCAAGGGCAGCGCGCGCAGCGCATGCGAAAGGATGACCCGGTGACCACGCAGAAACACCAAGAGGCAGTCGTCGGTCTCGACGACTCGGTGACCGTTCTGCGGCGGTATTGGAAGCCCCTGGCGATGTCCGCCTCCGCCGGGTTCGTTCTGGGTCTCCTGAGCCTCGTGACCACGTCGGACTCGTACACATCGGATTCGCTGGTCGAAGTACGGCCACTGATCAGCCAGAGTGATGCACCCAACTTGGATGTGAGCCGTCAGGTCAACACGACCACCGAACAGGCGATCGCCTCCTCCCAACGGGTAGCCGAGCGGGCGCTCGCACTGCTGGGCGCAGCCGAAGAGCTCGCTATCGACGATCTGGACGCCCCCCAAGTCCAAGCGTTGGCTTCGACGATCGAAATCGACGGAGAAACGGCCCGCCAGGCCCAGGACCAGGTCGAGGTGACCTTCGAACGGGATTCGCTCGTGCTCAAGATCGAAGCGAGTGGAGCCGACGCTGCACGCGCCCAGGCGCTGGCCCAAGCGGTGGCGCATGGCTACCTCGATTTCAGGAGCGATGCTGCGACCGTCGCCACCGAGGAGGCCCGGCAGCGTTTGCTCCAGCGCGAGCAGCAGCTGCTCGACGAGCTCGACGCGAGCGCAGCGGAGATCGAACGACTGGAACGCGTGCTCGCCGACGATGGTCCCGTGGATCCGAACAACCCGAGCGCGTCGGTTCGTCCCGCCGAGCTTCGCATTCTCGAGCTCGCCGAGGTGTCGAAGCGTCAGAACCTCGCCGGCATCGGGGATCGGTTGGCCAACATCGACGCGATCACGATCAACGTTGGTGAGATCCTGGACGACGCCAACCTACCGTCGTCCCCGTCGGGTATCCCGGCTCCGGTCGGTCCCGTCGCCGGGCTGTTGCTCGGTCTCGGCGTCGGCGTCGGTGTCGCTTTCGTTCGGGACCGGTCCGATGCCACGGTGCGCGACCCGCTGTCCGAACTTCCCGAAATGGGCAGTCCGATCCTGGGGTTCGGGCCCGGTACGAACCACATCGCGGTCACTGAGGGGTCGGCTCCCGACGTCGACGAGGCCTACCGGCGCACGCAGGCGGGCCTACTGTTCAAGATGGACCGCAACGATCAGCAGATCGTCCTGGTGACCGGCACCGTTGGGGCGATGGACTCGGACTCGGCTGCGGTCGCTGCCGCCAACCTGGCCGTGGCGGCCGCTCGGGTCGGCCGCAGAACACTGCTCGTGCTGTCGGATCTGCGCAACCCACGCATTCATCAGAGGTTCAGGCTGGACAACTCCAAAGGTCTCGCTGAGGTGATCAACGGCAAGGCGAGTCTCAAGGAGGTTTCGCATCAGGTGCCGCAGCTGTCCACTCTGTACGTGCTGCCACCGGGTGACGATCTGAGCTCCCCGACCCGGCTTCTTCAGAGCAGCAACATGGGACGCTTGCTCGACAACGCACGCAGCGGATTCGACCTCGTCGTCGTTGAAGCACCCACCCTCACCGACTACGCCGACGCGGTCGTACTCGGTCCGTTGTGCGACACTGCGATCCTCGTCGTCGAGCCGCACCGCACTCGACGTTCCGATCTTGCTTCGGCGATGCGGGAGTTGAACGCGGTCGGCATCAACGTGTCCGGGACGATCGTCGCTGAATCGATCTCGACGATTCAGCGGAAGATCTCTATCCCGGCCTGAGCGCATTGTCTGTCTCGTCGCTTCCCGATCGAGCGAGTGTCGATCCGTTCGCGTCACTCGATCCCGGTCCTCGGCGGCCGTCCCAGTTGCCCTCCTGGCCGATTTCCGCTGCGTTCGCCCTGCTGCCGCTCTGGTTCGTCATGGGCCTCCACGGATTCATGTGGGTGGTGCTCGCCCTGCCGATGGTGGCTGCACTGTTCCAAAAGGCTGACCTGGTCATGTTCCGTGGAACCGGCTGGTGGCTGTTCTTCCTCGGGGCGGTGCTTCTCAGTGCCGTCAACCTCGACAGCGTCGGCCGGGCCGCAGGCTGGATGCTTCGCTTCAGCTACTTCGTTGCGGCGATCATCTATGCCGTCTACATGCTCAACGGCGGTCGGACGCTGACCGTCTGGTCGATCGCCAGATCTCTCACCTGGTTGTGGTTGGCGACCATCATCGGCGGCTACTTGGCATTCCTGCTCGGGAGCTTCAGTTTTAGGTCGCCGCTGTTCTACGCCTTGCCCGATGCGCTTCTGGAGAATGACCTGATCGAAACGCTCGTCACCCCGAAGTTCGCTGACGTGCAGGACATCATCGGCGTGACCGTTCCACGCCCGACCGCACCGTTTCCCTACACCAACGCATGGGGATCGATGATGGCGTTGCTCACCCCGTTCGCCTTCATCGCGATCACCGACCGTCGGGTCGGTTTCCCACCCAATCTGATCCGGCTGTTCCTGCTGGCAGCGGTGGTCCCGGCGGTGATGTCGCTCAATCGGGGGCTGTGGTTGTCGCTGCTCATCGGGGTTGCCTACGTTGCGGTCCGTCTCGGCCTGTTGGGCAACACGGGTCTGTTGCTCAGGATGATCTTCGGTGCCGTCGTCTTGACGCTGTTCCTGTTCTTGACACCGCTGGGCGATGTGGTGATCACCCGCCTCGATACCGCCCATTCGAACGAGGACCGGACCGAGTTGATCGTCACCGCTCTGGAGGGAACCGCCGAACGTCCCGTGCTCGGCTGGGGAGCGCCCCGGCCGGCTCCCGGGTATCTGCCTTCGGTCGGAACCCATGGTCAGATCTGGTACCTGTTGTTTTCCCACGGTGTGCTCGGCGCTGTCGGCTATTGCGGCTTCTTCGCTGCGGTCGGCCTCCGGAGCTGGAAGCAGCGATCGGTGGCGGGGCTGTGGGCCCACTCGGTCCTGATCATCGGAGCGGTGCAGATGTTCTTCTATCTGACGATGCCCAATCAGATCTTCGTGACAATGGCTGCGGCGGCGATGTCGACCCGCTTGCAGCGGGAGTTGTGAAGCCGAGAACGGTCCGGTTGAACCAGATCCACCCGATTGACAGCGCTCCACCTACGATGACGGTGATCATCAGCCCGCTGTAGCTGTTCGGGGTGAGGAACGCGATGGGGAGGATCGCACCGAGTGATCCGATCGCCGCGGTCAAGGTGGCTCGGGATGCGCTGGTGACGCCGTGCCACCGGCTGGACAGGTAGGTGTTGACCAGGTTCTTCGACGAGAGGCTGAGCGCCCACGCGATCCCCGCCCCGGTGATTCCCAGCCAGTCGGCGAGAGCGATCACGAGGACAACATCGACCACAAGGGCGATGGCGGTGGTCGAGAGGGTGGCGGTCGAGTGTCCGCGCATGAGCAAGTGAATCTCGACCGGTCCGCAGACCGCACTCACGATCATGCCGAGGACGAGGATCGACAATAGGCCGGCGTCGGTTCGATAGGACTCGTCGAGCAGGAGGGCCAGGGGAACGAACTTCGTGGCGACGATGAGCAGATACGGCCAGGAGGTGAGCACCATCCAGCCCGACGCCCAGTGGAACAGCTGACGGGCGGCGAACTCGTCACCGGCGGTGATCGCCTTCCGCAGGTTGGGCGACACGGCCTGGGTCAGCGCGAATGCGATGAAGTTGCCGGCCGTGGCGAAACGGCTGAGGCCGCCGTACACGCCGGCGAAACCGGTGCCGAGCATCGCCCCGACGATCAGCACATCGACCCTCTCGTGAGTGATCTGCAGGCCGGTCGAGACGGCTCGAGGACGGGCGTATGACCAGAACTCGGTGGCGGTCACGGCACTGGGACCAAGATCGGACAAGCCGCCGAGCCGGGCGGTGGCGACCAGGGTCGCCCCGGCGGCGCAGATGACGGGCGTTCCCCATGCCAACGAGATGGGAATGGGATCCAGACGTCCGATGACGGCCAGGATGACGAGCCCGATCACCTGAGCCAGCGGTCTCGCCATCTGTTGGATGGTCACCGTCGGGTTGATCGTTCCGAGCCCCCGGGTGGCGCCGAGCAGAGCACTGGTCAGGCTCCAGGCCGGGATCGTCGGGGCGAGGATTCTGAGCACGGTGGCGATGTCGTCGACCCGTTCGTCAGCGATCAGTTCTGCGAGCGGTCCGGAGAGGACGAACACCGTCGCCGCCACTGCCCCGCTGCCCAGCAGTACGGGCCCGATCGCCAGTCGCACGAGCTTGCGAGGGCTGCCGCCGACGGCGAGGACCTGGGGCATGAAATACACGAGTGCGGTCTGGGTGCCCAGCGCAGCGGTTGTCCCCGCGATCGAAACGATGGCCGTGGGCAGGAAGAACACGCCCGCGGACTCCAAGCCGTTCTGTGAGACCAGTCGTGCGATCCCGAATGTCACGATCATCGTGGTGACCGCGCCGATCAGCGACAATCCTGACGCGAGGACGCTCGACTGGTTGGAGCCGCGACGCGGGAGCACCGATGTCACTCAACGAGTCCTTCGAGAGCGCGGGTGAGCGGCTTGCGGAAACCCGACATGGCGCTGTCCCAACCCTGTCCGGACAGCTGACTTTCGCGGATGGCGAGGTCTGCCAGGTACAGGGTCAGTTCTGTGAGATCGTCCCGGGTGGCCCGTTCGGTGGCGACGAACCGGTCCACCGCGGTCGCCGGGTCGGCCGTCGAGCCTCGCCGGATGCGCTCCATCCTGAGATGACGGGCATCCTGACCGACCGGGCGGTCGAGCCCAGCGAATTCCCAATCGATCAGTCCCACCGTCCTCGCTGCCGTGATGAGGTTCCACGGGTTCAGGTCGCCGTGCCAGATACCGACCTCGACCGTGTGTCCGGCCAGCCGATCGCGCACCAGTCCGACCGCGCTGTCGAGTGCCTGCTGGGCGCGGTCAGAGCGAGAGCCGAAGCGGGGGGCGGCGAGCCAACCGAGCGACGCGACCGGCCTCCGGGTCGAGCCGGTGCACCGGGCGAGTTCGACGATGTCGTCGTCCTGCAGACGGCGGCGCCGAAAAGGGCGAAGGGGCAGCACCGGAGAACTCACCGCCACGATGATGTGTTCAAGCTCGAACATCGCCAAGGGCGTGGGCGCTCGCAGCTGTGGGGGCAGAAACCCCTCGACCTTTTGGAGCATCGAGAACTCGTTGTGGACCAGTTGTTTGGTGAAGTCCGACCAGCCGACCTTGGCGTAGCCCACGACCTCGCCGTCGTCGCGCATCATCATGATCACCGGTTTGCGGTTCCTCCGGGGCGGACCAACGCTGATGGCCACGTTCAGATCCGGTTCGCCGAAGAGATGTCGAAGTTGCGCCACCACCGCCGGCGTGGGCAGCTCGACGACGTCGCCCCCGGCCCGTGTCAATGATCCCGTGCGAGCGACCAGACGACCGCCGGCGCCGGCGAGACGCTGCCCGATCGTTCGAGCATCGTGGTGGCGGCGCAGGGCCGCAATGGCGGCTGCTCGCGGGCCCAAAGGCAGAAGCAGAAGCGGGTCCGCCGCGTTCGGGCGGGCGAGCAGCCTCAAGGTCGATCCATCGTCGACGCTCCCTCCGAGCGCGACTCGCAGCCAGTCGTCGCCGGGACGACCGATCGCGGGCTCGGAGAGCGTGCTCGATCTGCTGCGGTCGATGCTAAATCAATCGTCCGCCACTGCCGACAATGAAGTAAGCGAGCGGAGAGGACGAGCGTGTCAGACGGTGTAGTGATCGCCGATTCATCCGGCCACGCGGTGGTCTCATGACGACGACAACGACAACGACCGATCACGGACCCGTCGAACCCACCGACGAGGTCGCTGGGCGGCGAACCGCTCTGTTCGTGTGTTCATCCGGTGGTCATCTCGCCCAGCTACTGGAACTGGACCACTGGTGGCGATGTCACGATCGGCACTGGGTGACCTTCGACCTGCCGGACGCCCGCGGCCGACTCGCCAACGAAAGCTTCACCCCCGCCTACTATCCCACGACGCGAAACGTGCACAACGCCGTGCGCAACTTCTTCCTCGCTCGCAGAGTGATCGCCGATGTCAACCCCGACGTGGTCGTCTCCAACGGAGCTGCGGTGGCCGTGCCCTTCTTCCTCGAGGCGAGACGGAAGAAGATCCCGACGGTCTTCATCGAGGTGTACGACCGGGTCGACTCGCGCACGTTGACCGGTCGGCTGGTCCGACCGATCGCAACCTCCTTCCTCGTCCAGTGGCCTGAGCAGCAGGCGCTGTATCGGGGCAGCATCCTGATCGGAACGATCTATTGACCGCCGGCGGCATCCCCAGGGTTCTGCTGGCGGTCGGAACCGACATACACCCATTCGAGCGGCTCGTTCAGTGGATGGACCGCTTCGCGACCGCTCATCCGGATGTCGAGGTCTTCATGCAGTTCGGGACCGCCGCGCCGCCGTCCAGCGGAGCCGGTGCTGCTCTCGTTTCCCACTCCGAACTGCTGGACATGATCGTCGGTGCGGATGTCGTCGTGACCCACGGCGGGCCGTCGACGGTCATGGATGTGCGGTCCTCAGGACGGGTTCCGATAGTCGTCGCCCGGGACCCTGCGCTCGGCGAGCACGTCGACCTTCATCAACAGCGTTTCGCGGCCTACCTCGCCGAACAGGGGATGGCCCGGCTCGCATCCACCGAGGAGGGACTGTCGGAACTGATCCGCGCCGGCCTGGCCGACCCCGCCGGCTCCAGGCTCGACCCCGGAGTCGACACCGTTGCCGCGGGCGTTCGGGCGTTTGCCGATCACATGGATCGTGTGCTCGGCATCGCGGTGCGCTCATGACGGCGCCGGCTCGGACCGCAGGAGTTGCGCCGGGGGTCGCAGTGGTCGTGCCCACCCACCACCGGCCCCAACTGCTCCGCCGCACCGTGGATTCGATCCTCGGTCAGGACTACGGCGGACCGATTCAGATCGTCATCGTGTTCGATGGCTCCGAACCCGACCCTTCGTTGGTGCAGGAGAGCCGCCGGCGCAGCGTCCGGGTGACGACGAACGTCCACACCCGCGGACTCGCGGGCGCCCGCAACAGTGGCATCGACCTCGTCGGCGATCCGTGGGTCGCCTTCTGCGACGATGATGATGAATGGCTGCCGGGCAAGCTTCGACGGCAAATGGAGCAGCTGGCTCTCGGTCGATCGCGGTTCTCCATGACCGGGTCACTCGTCAACTACCGCGGTGCCGACCGGATTCGAACCGCCGACAGGACCAGTGTCACGAAGCGGACCCTGCTGCACAGCCGGATCTTCGAGATTCCGTCGTCGTCGTTCGTGATCGACACTGCCATGCTCCGCAACGAACTGGGCGGCATCGACGAAGAACTGCCCGGGAGTTACGGGGAGGACTACGACCTGATGCTCCGGGCGGCGAACCTCACCGACTTCTCCGTCGTCGAGGACGCCCTGGTACGAGTCCACTGGCACGGCTCATCGTTCTTCTTCGAACGGTGGAAGCTGATCGACGAGGCTCTCACCTACCTTGTCGACAAACATCCCGAGTTCGTGGCGGCGCCTCACGGGCTGGCCCGGATCCGCGGTCAGCAGGCGATCGCCCAGGCCGAGATCGGTCAACGCGGGCGTGCGATCGCCACGATCGGCGAGGTGATCCGGCTGAACTGGCGCGAGCCCAGGTGGGCCCTTGCGATGCTGGTCGTTCTCGGCCTGCCCGCCAACCTGATCCTGAAGACCCTCCACCGGTTTGGTAGAGGTATCTGACCTACGTCAGTCCCAACGCCGTGATCCGGCCTTCCAGTCCTCGAGCACTCCCGCTTCGCCGGGTTCCACGCCGAAGGATCGCAGCTGAGGACGTTCCCTGAGACTGCGTTTGATTTCGGCGAAGCCCGGGAAACCGGCCAGCGTCACCACCGCATCCCACAACTCGAGGGCATCGTCGTCGGACGGCACTCGGCTGATCACCGGACCGAAGAAGGCCGGTCCGGTTGGCGGGTCGAATGCGATGATCGGCGTGCCGACGTCGTGGCCGGACAAGGACAGTGCCGCATCGGTGTCGGCCTGCACGATCGCCGTGGCCCCGTCATCATCGGCAGCGGCGGCGTAGCCGGGGTCGTAGCCGAGGTCGGTCAACACCGTCGACAGATGTTCCGACGTTCCCAGCCAATCCCGTGGTTCCACATCGGCCTGGCCCGGTCGACGGTCCACCTCGAAGACGGTGTTGCCGAGCGCGTCGTAGAGCGGACCCATGGCGTCGGTGCCGAAGTCGTCCCGGATGGCAGCCGCCACCTTCAGCATCCTCAGCCCGGCCGTATGACCGTGCTCGTACTCGGCGGGGAAGTGGGCGTCGTAGTCGATCTGGGCGTTGAGCAGCCGAAGCGAGATGAAGCGCCAGTTGACCGAGTAGTCACGTTGAGCCTGCACCTTGTGAATCCAGCGAGACGTGATCCACGCAAACGGGCAGACCGGGTCCCAGAAGAACTCGATGTCGTACTCGGATGGGGACGCCGTGGTCATGCCAACAGACAACTCTCGTTGGCTGTGAGATGTTCCCGCCGCATATGGTTTCGCTGATGGATGACCCTCGAGCCGATGGTGGGCCGGTCGTGGTCCGGGCCGAGCGCCCCGATGACGAACTGGTCCAGTATCTCGCCTCAGCCGAATCGTCGTTTCCCGATTTTGCGACGAGTACCACCGAGCAGGTCCGGTCCCATTTCGCGGAGCTGCGCAAGCCCGGTGCAGTCCCGTCGGTCGGAGCTGTGGAGAACATGCATCTGGAGACGGCGTCGGGGTCGGTCGCTGTGCGCATCTATCGAAAGGACGACATCGCGTCGGGGGCGCCGGCGCTGGTCTGGCTCCACGGTGGTGGCTGGGTTCTCGGCGATCTGGAGACCGCCGAGCTGCCGGCCAGGTCACTTTGTGCCCAGACCGGATGCACGGTGATCAGCGTCGACTACCGGCTGGCACCGGAGCACCCTTTCCCGGCGGCTTACCAGGATTGTTTCGATGCTCTGACCGAGCTGGTAGGACAGGCCGACTCGCTGCGGGTGGATGCGTCCCGGATCGTGGTCGGTGGCGACAGTGCCGGAGGCAACCTGGCCGCCGCGGTGGCTATCGGCGCCCGCGACGCAGGCCTTGCGCTCGCCGGCCAGCTCCTGGTCTACCCGGTGATCGAAGCGGACTTCTCGACCCCGACGTACGACGCCGTGGGGGAGGGGTATGGCTTGACGACCGAGGCGATGCGTTGGTTCTGGGACTGCTATGTGCCCCGGGCAGCGGATCGTTCGGACTGGCGGGCGTCGCCGGCCCATGCCGAACTGGGTGGTACCGCAGCGGCATTCGTGTACACCTGCGGGTTCGACCCGCTCGCTGCAGAAGGGATCGCCTACGCGGCGGCACTTGGCATCGCCGGGGTGGAGGTGCGCACCGGGCACGATCCGGCGGCGATCCACGGAGTGCTTGCGATGGACACCGGCCCGGGGCGGACCGCCCGTGCCGCCGCAGCTCAGTGGGTGACGGACCGCATCGGCTGAGGTTCGCCGACGACGGCATCGGTGAAGGCCTGCGAGCGGTTCGACCAGTTCCCGTGCTGGGGAGGGGTGGGCGCACCCGGGCTGAACAGCACCACCGACGGTTCGGTCGCCCTTCCACGGATCGATTCAACCGCACTTGCGACGTCGGCGGCCGATCCGGTCTGGGCCAGGTCGACCCCGGCATCCAGCAACCGAGCGACGATGTCCTCCCCATTGTCGGGTATGGCGAGCACCGACACCGGGCCCCGTGAGGAGGCGGCGGCCACCGCACCGATGAGCGGAGAGAGATCGACACCGCGGTCGATCCCGCCGACGATCAGCCACATCGGTTGACCACTGAACGCCTCGACAGCGGCTGCCGCCGCCGACGGGTTCGATGCCAGTGCGTCGTCGTACCAGCGATGATCGTCGGCGGCGGACTGCAGCCGTCGCAACCGGCCGGGCAGAGGGGGCAGATCGAGGAGCACTCGGACCGGATCGTCGGCGATGGTGACGTCGTCGAAGGTGACACTGAGCCACCGCGCCGCGGTGATCGCCAGCCGTGCGTTGCGACCCATGTGAGCCGGCAGGGCATCCAGGGGACCGGGTTGGTCCGTCTCGGCAACACCGCGAAGTTCTCCCTGGTAGCCGCGTTGTCGCAGGGTGAACGCCAACGCCGCAGGTGCGACCGCCCGGCGAGCGGCCAGCACCGGTCTCAGCTTGTCGGCGTGGTACTGCCTCACCGAACCATGCCAACTGACATGGTCCTCACTCAGGCTGGTCAGGACGGCGAAGTCCACCGTCGCAGCCGTATCGGCGCCTTGATAGCTGCTGACCTCGCAGATCACGGTACGGCCCGGCTCCAGCCGGTCGAGTGTCCAAATGGGCACGCCGATGTTTCCGGCCGCCACGCTGTCGTCCACGATCGCAGCCAACATCGTGACCACCGTGCTCTTGCCCTTCGTGCCCGTGACCAGGACGGTGCGGTGATCGTCTCGGTAGGTGTTCAGCCAGAGATCGATCGGTGTGGTCACCGGTGTCGTCTCGAGCAGGGGGAGGACGTCGGCGCGATACCGCGGAAAGCCGGGTGCTCGTATCACCAGGTCGGCGCCGCCATGCCAGTCGGCAATCGATCCGATGTCGACCCCGAGGTCGGCACAGGCGGTGCGTTCAGCGACGGTGACGTGATCGGGGTCGTCGACCCATGCACGGACGATGGTTGCGTCGGTGAGATGGGGTAGGAGCGCGGCGATGTCTGTCCCCAGGCCGAGGAGATCAACCCTCCGTGAGACGACGGTCTGCAGGTCGATGGTGACCGCGTCCCGGTGGATCATGGGCTCCTCGAAACCATCAGACCATGGCCAGTGCGTCGAGAATTCGCCGCCGGTACGCCTCGGGCAGCGGGGGGACCGAGGCGGGAGCGCTCGAACCAGCAGATGACGCATCGTGGAGAGCGGCGGCGGCGGAGTCACGGAGCGACCGGACCACCCGGTGGTCATGCCACCGTGGATCCGCAGCGAGCCTGATCAGCGCACCGGCCGCGTCGGCTCTCTCCCCGACACATTCGAACGGTTTCTCCGTGGCCCACAACTCGGCGAAGCCCGCAATCCGATCGACGTCGTCGAGCAGGTCGTGCCCGAAGATCTCCGACAGAGCCGATGGCTCAAGCTCGGTGGCGAGAAGGAGGAAGGTGAACAGGCACTTCGGACAACTCCCGCACCACCGTTGCGGCGCTTCGCTTTCACCTCCGGCGGTGCGGCCGACGAACGCACGATTGCAGCTGATCAGACGGGGGAGCACGTCGGTTCGACGGCTCAGAAGCCGAATGATGTCGGTCTCGGCGACGGCGCGCAGCAACGAGAAGTATCGCACCCCGGCGACGGTCTCGGCGACCGCAGCAGCGTACAGAGTCTCGAACTCGGCACCCTTGGACCATTGGTGGTTGACAGCGAGGGCGGTCGTTGCGGGTCGACCGCCGGTCTCGATCCACAGAGTCGGCTCCGAGGCGGCCGCCTCGTTGGCCATAACCACCGCGTCGTAGCCATCTCGGGCGGCGACCATGACGGCGATTGCCGACACGATCGCCGTGATCGGCACGTGACCGTTGAACCGATCTGGTCGGGTCAACTCGCCCAGCTGGTCCACCTCCCTCCGCACATGGAGCAGTTCGTGTCCGAGAGACGCGGCGACGGAGTCGTGGGTAGATGTCGGGTTGACGGTCACGGGCGTCGCTTCGGGCAGTACATCGAGAACGATGGTGGAGTCCTTGCCCGCGCCGAAAGGAACCAAGGGGCGACCGATCGACCCCGGATCCGAAGTGGCGGGGGGCGCGCCTCCGACCGGTTCGGACTGCCACACGAACTCGTTCACCAGCGGTATCGGAAGGTCGTTGGCGTAGGCGAACTCCCGCAGACCATGGTCGAACACGGCCTCGACCAGTCGACGCTGCCGGGATGTGGTGGGAACATGGACGACGACCGTCGACGGCGCCTGGGACTTGTAGTAGGACACCCCAGCGATCAGGAGCAACAAGTGGGCGGCGGCCAGGAACCCGTCATCGTTGCGGTGGACGTCTCGAGCGTCGGACAACTGGATGGTCTCCCTGAACTCGGGGCCGGTATCGAAGCGATAACGCAGCTCCACACTCCCTGCGTCGGCGTCCGCTCGCAGACCTTGGATATGGAACCGAGACGTTCCTCGGACTGGCACACTTCGAGCCTAACGTCGCCGTGGCGACCACGGGTCAAGGTGACGTCGGGACCGAGCTGGAATCGGCCGATCCGGACCGTCGCCCATGTCGCGTTGGGTTACGCTCGGTCGATGCGCCGCAGCTCCAAGAAGCGCCCCCCGGCAAAGTATTCCGCAGCCGGGTTGGTACGGCGGGGCCTT
>JAHEJO010000001.1:0-18701 GCA_024638805.1 Acidimicrobiales bacterium | reverse complement strand
CTTCGGCACCGGGCGTGGCCTCGTGCGTGGAGGGAGCACGATCTGAAGCGCAGCTACGACGTGGTGATCATCGGCGCCGGAGTGCATGGACTGGCCGCCGCCTACTATCTCGCCACCAACCACGGGATCACCAACGTCGCAGTGCTGGACAAGGGCTACCTGGGCGGGGGCGGATCCGGTCGCAACACCGCCATCATCCGGTCCAACTACCTGACTCCCGAGGGTGTCGCTTTCTACGATCGCTCGTTGAACCTGTACAAGACGATGGCGTGCGACCTGAACATCAACGTGATGTTCTCCGGTCGAGGCCACCTGACCCTCGCCCACAACGACGCCTCGGTGAGGACGATGCGCTGGCGGGCCGAGGTGAACAAGCTGCAGAACATCGACTCCGAGGTGATTGATCCCGAGCGGATTTCGGAGTTGGTTCCCAGTCTCGACACGAGCACGGCGACCCGCTACCCGATTCTCGCCGCTCTCTACCATCCGCCTGGCGGCACGATCCGTCACGACACGGTCAACTGGGGATACGCCCGCGGGGCGGACGCCCATGGCGTCGAGATCCATCAGAAGACAACCGTGCTCGATGTTGTCGTCGAGGGCGGAAGCGGAACCGACGGCAAAGGACCGGGCGGGCGGGTGACCGGGGTCAGGACCAGCCGGGGTGTCGTCTCGGCTCCCGTGGTGATCAATTGCACCGCCGGCTGGTCGTCGATCATTGCCGACATGGCGGGGCTGTCGTTGCCGATCACCACCCACCCGCTCCAGGCGGCGGTCACTGAACCGGTGAAGATGTTCCTCCCGGCCGTCGTCGTCAGCGGCTCCCTCCACGTGTACGTCAGTCAGACCGACCGCGGCGAGCTGGTGTTCGGCGCCTCCGTTGACCCGTTCGCCACCTACTCGATGCGGGGTTCGCTCGAATTCACCGAGGAACTCGCCTCGCACGTGCTCGAGCTCATGCCCGGAATAGCCCGGATGCGCCTCTTGCGTCAGTGGGCGGGTCTGTGCGACATGACGCCCGACTACTCCCCCATCATGGGTTTCACACCGGTCGATGGTTTCCTTTGCGATGTCGGCTGGGGAACCTACGGCTTCAAGGCCGGTCCGGTGAGCGGCGAACAGATGGCGGAGTGTGTCGCGACCGGTGGCACCCCCAAGATGATCGCCCCCTTCGCACTCGACCGGTTCGTGGCCGGAGATCTCGTCGGCGAAAAGGGCGCAGCCTCGGTGGGGCACTGATGAGCGCCACCCATCGGCTGCCCGCCCAGGCTGGAGAGGTGATCGATCGGTCTACGACCGTGTCGTTCCGATGGAACGGAAAGAAGATGTCGGGCTTCGCCGGCGACACGATCGCGTCAGCGCTGAGTGCCAATGGCCACACCGTCTTCAGCCGGTCGATGAAATACCACCGTCCCCGCGGCCTGCTCACCGCCGACTACTGGGATCCCAACTGTTTCGTTCAGGTCGGCGACGAGCCGAACGTCCGCGCCGGGCACCGGCTGGCCGAGGACAACATGGTCGTCGACCCTCAGAACGCCTGGCCGACGCTCGGCTTCGACATCAAGTCCCTCAACGGACTCGCCGCTCGATTCCTCACAGCCGGCTTCTACTACAAGACGTTCATGCGGCCGGCGTCCCTCTGGCCCGCCTACGAGAAGATCCTGAGCCGTTTCGCACCCGGCGGCACGGTCGACATCGCATCCCCACACCGTCTCTACGACAAGCGCTACGCCCACGTGGACGTGTTGGTCGCCGGCGGTGGACCAGCCGGGCTCTCCGCTGCCGTCGCTGCCGCCGAACAGGGCGCCTCGGTCATGCTGGTCGAACACGGTCATCAACTCGGCGGACATCTGAACTGGGGCGACGATGCCGCCCGGTCGGTGCGGGCCGAGCTCGTGGCCGCGGTTCTCCGGCACCCCCGGATCGAGGTCATGACCGATGCGACCGTGACCGGCCGTTACGAGGACAACTGGTGTGCGGTCAACCAGCGGAGCATCGGTTCTGTCGCCGAGCGGTTGGTCAAGGTTCGAGCCAAGATCCTGGTCGTGGCGGCCGGGCTGATCGAGCGACCGTTCGTCTTCGAAGGCAATGACCGCCCCGGCGTCGTGCTGAGCGGAGCTGTTCGGCGGTTGATCAACATGTATGCGGTGCGTCCTGGCGACACCGCGGTGGTCTTCACCGCCAACGCCGAGGGTGATGCCACCGTTGTGGATCTCGAGAGAGTCGGCGTCGACGTTGCCCGAGTCGTGGACGCTCGGAAAGGTGAGACGGTCACCTCGACGGCCGGCGGCAAGAGGCTGGCGAAGGTGACACTGGGCGACGGGTCGCGCGTGGAGGCGGACCTTCTCGTGACCGCCACGGGCTGGACGGCTCCGACCAGCCTCCTGAACATGGCGGGGGACCGTCCGGTGTACAACCAACGGGCCGCCCGTTTCTTCGCCGCCAGCCCACCCGAGACGGTGCTGGTCACCGGTGGGCTCGCCGGAGACGGCACGCATGAACAGCTCGTGGCCCACGGTGTCGCCACCGGCAAGCTTGCCGCTCGGCGGGCCGCGGCGGTGTCACACCGGCTGAGGACGATGACCCCGAGGGCCGTGCAGCCCGAAGGGGTCCAACCACCGTGGGCGGTCGACCAACGTCCGGTCCTCGACATAGACGAACACCCGGCTCTGTTCCGATCGAGCACCCATGGCATCGTCGACTACTCCGAAGACGTGTCGTCGAAAGACCTCATCGCCGCAGCTGAAGAAGCCTACGACTCCGTCGAGTTGGTCAAGCGGTACACCACGGCCACGATGGGCCCCGAACAGGGCAAACTCGAAACGGTCAACACGGTGGCCATCCTGGCCGACTACCGCAACGAGACGATCGCCAAGGTCGGGACCACGGTGTGGAGACCGCCGTATGCGCCGATCTCCCTGGGCGCCCTGGCCGGGCGGAGCTGGGAGCCGGTGCGGTACTCCGCCCTGCAGCCCTGGCACGACTCCAACGGTGCGGTTCCGATCGTCGCCGGCCAGTGGATAAGGCCCGAGCACTACGGCAACCCTCCAGAGGAGGTTCGCAATACGCGGACCAACGTCGGGATCATCGATGTCACCCCTCTCGGCAAGATCCTGCTGACCGGACGCGACGTTCCCAAGCTGCTCGAGCAGATGTATGTCAACAAGTGGGCCAAGCTGCCCGTCGGTGGGGTCCGCTATGGGGTCATGGTGGCCGAGGACGGGGTCGTCATGGACGATGGGGTGACCGGCCGGCTCGGCGAGGAGTCCTACCTCATGACCACCACCAGCTCGGGGGCCGGCACCGTGTACGAGTGGGCCGAGATGTGGCTCCAGACCGAGAAGCCGGATTTCGAGGTGTTCGTCGACCCGGTTACAGCCGCCTTCACTTCGATCAACGTCGCCGGTCCGAACTCACGGGAGTTGATGGGCCGCCTGACCGACTCCAGCGGTGCGGGAGCGGTCGACCTCTCCGATGAAGCGTTCGGCTACATGCAGGTTCGCAGAGGGAACGTTGCCGGTGTGCCGGATTGTGTCATCTGGCGCATCGGGTTCACCGGTGAACTGTCCTTCGAAGTGCACGTCCCGGCGGGGTTCGGGCTTCACGTGTGGGAGCAGTTGCTCGCCGTCGGCGCAGACCTCGGTGTGGCGGCCTTCGGTCTCGAGGCTCAGCGGATCATGCGGCTCGAAAAGGGCCACTTCATCGTGGGTCAGGACACCGATGGTCTCACCAAGCTGCCGACCACCGGTATGGGAGGTCTGGCAAAACTCGACAAGCCCGACAGCGCCGGCAAACCCGAGCTGGCGTGGGCTGCTCGGCGCTGGTCCGCGAACGATCTCCCGGCGTTGGTCCTGGTCGAGCCGGTGGACCCGGCCATCGTGCCGGACGAGGCGTGTCAGATCGTGCGGAGCGGGACCGACGAGATCCTCGGCCGGATCACCTCGTCCCGGTTCTCACCCATGCTCGGTCGGGCCATCTGCCTGGCCCAGATCGTCAGGTCCCAGTCGGTGCCCGGGACCGAACTGACGATCGTTCTCATCGACGGCGAGCGCATCGCCGGAAAGGTCAAGGCCGGTCCCGCGTTCTACGACCCCGACGGGGAAAGGGTCCGTGGTTGAGATGTGGGAACCGATCCACAGATCCCAGGTTCGTGCGTCGTCCACCGGTGGTGAAGCGATTCGTCTGACCGACGCCTCGGACCTGGCCAAGGTGATCATCCGAGGTGGGCCTGGCACCAACCTCGTCACCCAGCTCTCGGGTGTGCCGATCGGGAGTTCGGTAGTGCGGGGCCAGGTTCGGATCGGCCATGTCCGCCCTGACGAGTGGCTCTATCTCGGCCCCAAGGATGCGGTTGCGGCCGCGATTGCGGATCTCGAGCTGTCCGGGCACACGGCGGTGACCGACGTGACCCACGGTCGGGCCGCCCTCCGCCTGATCGGCTCGCGCACCCGGGATCTCCTGGAGCGGGTCTGCTCGCTCGATTTCTCCGATGCCATGTTTCCCGATGAGGCCATGGCCACCGCGCCGATCGTGGGCGTCCGGTGTGACATCATCCGCGACGACGTCGAGCGGTCCCGCTCCTTCCTGGTCGTGTTCGACAGGAGCTATGCGGAGTACCTGGTCGGTGCGCTCAGCGAGGTCCAGCAGGAATTCGTGTAGTGATCTGGAGCCAAGCGGCGCCTCAACGAATCGCTCCCTAGCCCGCCGCCTTGGCTGCGGCGAGCCAACGATCGACGTCGCTTCGGTGCCCACTGATCCATTGGGCGGCGTCGAGCGCGATGTCGTTCTCGGTGTTCTCTCCGTTGAGCATCTCGACGTTCTGAAAGGACACGTCGAGCACGCCGATGCGGACGTCGGCCAGCAATTGGGCGGCGGCGGGTTGCGATTCGAGGAACGCATCGTTTGCGGCGACGACGATGTCGGATGGGCTGAAACCCATGGTGCACGGTTCCATTCGGCACTGCTCATCGGGTAGATCGGCCGGCGCCGACTGGGCGGGGTCCGGATTCTCGACGCCCAGCCAGATAACGTCTTTGCCGGGTGTCAGTTGAGCGATAAAGGGACCGGGTGTCCATACGTATGCGAGGACCGGTGCTCCGGCTTCGGCTCGAGCAATCTGCTCGGCGAACAACTCCCCATGGACGCCCTTGCTCTGGACGAGTCGGTCTTCCCATCCGTTGTCGGCGATCAGCTGGTCGATGACCTTTTCGCATCCCCAGCCGACATCACATCCGGCGATCTCGGCCCGACCGTCGCCGTCGGCATCGAATTCGGCCCGGATGGCGTCATCGTCGACGATGTCGTCGAGTGTGGTGATGCCCAGCCGGTCAGCGGTCGGGATGTCGACCAGGAAGCCTTGAAGCCCTCCGCCGCGCATCTGCGAACCGACGAATTGCATCAGTTCTCCGGCGATGACACCGTCGGGGGTGGTGCTCTCGAAGAACCTGGTGTGAACGATCGGCCAGCCGTTGGCCCAGAAGTCGTACTCGCCGGCAGCCAGAGCTGCATAGAAGTCCTCGGGGGCGATTTCGGAGCCCCGGTCGACGTCGTAGCCGAGCTCCTCGAGTAGCTGAGCGTAGATCTCGGCCTGCATGGCGCCGCTGGACCAGTTGGCGCGGGCCATCCGGATCGTGCCCCGTAGCTCGCCCGCTGTGGTCCCCGCGGTCAAAGGAGGTTCGGCGGGAACCTCGGCGGAGTCCTGCTGCGACGTCGTGGTCGCGCCGAGCACGGCGACAGCACCTTCCGGGCCGGCGCCGATCGTCTCTCCGGCACAGCCTGCAACGACGAGTCCCAATACCAACACGCACGAACCCAGCAGTCGTCTCACCGAGAACCGGGTTTTGCTCGCCGCTGTCATGGGTACCTCACCGATCGACTCCGGCCCCTCCCCACGGTAGTTCAGCCCCGGCGGTGCCCACGGGTCTCCAAATGGCGAAGCAGCCCGGATCACACCCCGATACCTGCGGCGGAGGCGAACGCGCGGGCTACGCGGTCGGGTTCGAAAGTGGTGGTGGCGTACACCCTGCCAAGATTGCCCATGCGCCTTCGACCCTCGTCATCGCCCAGAAGCGATCTGATCTCGTCGGCGGCGCGGTGGATGTCGGGGACGGCGATTCCCGCGCCGATCTCCTCGACCAGGACCGCGGAGGGGTTGGTCGCCTTCATCAGCGCCAGCACAGGTCTCCCGGCGCAGAGGTAAGACAGGATCTTGGATGGCACGAGAGCTTCGGAAGCTCGATCGTCCAGGCTGCCCAACAACACGTCCGCCGCAGCCAGCACGTCCGCAAGATCGGCCAGGGGTTGCAGCTCGTAGAAGTGGATGTGCGGATGCGAGGCCAGCTCGGGTCGTCGTCGAAGCGCCTCGACCCCCTGGCCGGCGGCAACGATCACGAAGTCGACGTCGCCCTGAGCGGTCAGGGTCAACGCGAGGGCGGCGATCTCGTCAGGCCGGTGCTCCACGCCCAGACGGCCGCTGTACATGACGCGATAACGGTCCGGATGCAGGTTCCGGTCGGTGGTCCACGCGTTGATCCGGTGCCGGGTCGGCAGGTACCGCAACGGCGCCCAGTTCGGTAACACCGTGACCCCGCTCGGGTCTCCTTTGCGGGCGGTGACGGCAAAGGTGGCGAAACCCTCCGAGATGGCGATCACCCTGTCGGCCGATGCGGCGATGCGCCGTTCCATCGATGTGAACACCCGGTTCGGCAGAGCTCGAGTGCCGGGAATCGACGACAGGTCCGACTGCAACTCCTGCAGCCACAGAACCACGTTCTGCCCCCTTGCCTTGGCCGCTCCCTGAATGACGATCGCCGCCGCTGCCGGGACCTGGCACAGCACGACCGTGGCCGATTTGGGCGCCCGGCGCAACAGCTTGGCCACCTTCCAGCCGAACAGCTGCTCGGCGCGGAAACGACGGCGGAGATGTGAGAGATCCACCGCCCTGCCGAGATCGATGTCATGAACGACGACGTTTTCGTTCCTGGCGTCCGAGACGTCGCCATGAGGCATCGACTCGTTCGACGAGCTGAAGACGTACTCGACCGGAAGTCCCGACCGTCGGAGGGAAATGGCCAGATCTGCAGTGAAGGGGTGGCCACCGAAATCGATGAGAACCACCGCGGGCGGAGCCGGACTGTCGTGGGACACATTGTCACCGTAGTCACCTGTGATCGGGTGGCGCTGCCGCGGGTCGGCCATTGCCCGTCAGCAGCTGATTTGCCCGGTCCCGATGGTTCAAAGGGCCGGGCCATGGGTTGGGAGGTGCCACATATTCTTGGCCTCAGGTGAAAAGAAAGGGCGTCACATGGTCGCTGGGTTCCGGTTTCGTTTGGTTCTGATTGCTTTGCTGATGGTGGCGGGGATCCTCACCGGGACATCTCCGGCCGCAGCTGAACTCGGCGACAACAACAACCTCCCCTGGGGTGTCGACGGTACCGACCTGCCCGACGGCAGCCGGAGGATTCAAACCGAGGTCTGGGCGATCGAGCAGATCGGCAACCGCATCTTCGTGGGCGGTCGGTTCCAGGAGGTCACCGACGGACAGGTGTCGATCCCGCAGCCCTACCTCGCCGCATTCTCCCAAAGCTCGGGGCAGTACATCACATCCTTCACCCCCCAATTCGACGGCGCCGTCTACTCGCTGGCCGCCTCACCGGACGGAGCTAGGCTCTTCGTCGGCGGAGAGTTCGACGTCGTCAACGGGCAACCGATCGACGGCCTTGTCGCTCTCGACCCCAACACCGGGGCGGTGGATGCTGGATGGACCGGCAACGTCAACGGCGCTCCCGTGATCCGCAGCCTCGACATCGTTGGCTCTTGGCTGTACGTCGCCGGAAGTTTCACCAGCGTCGTCTCCAGCACGGGGAACAACTCGGCATCCAGAGTGCTCCGTTTCGATGTGACCACCGGCGGCCATGATCCCTCCTGGCGTCCGGTCGTCACCGGTGGTTCGATCTGGGGTGTCGCCGCCAGCTCCGACGCCGACCGCGTGTACATCGCCGGCTACTTCAAGGAGGTGAACGGCACTCCGGTCGTCGGCGGTTTCGCAGCGCTGGAGGCGTCGACACCCGTTCTGGCCACCGGCGTGGAGGACTTGCAGGTCAACACCGGTTCGACGAGTCGCCAGTACTTGTATGACGTGGTCGTCGCCAATGGGTTGGTGTGGGTGGCAGGTAGCCAACACTTCGTCCAAGTACTCAACGAGACCGACCTGTCTCTGGAGAAGTTC
Source organism: Acidimicrobiales bacterium (assembly GCA_024638805.1). Classification (GTDB taxonomy): domain Bacteria; phylum Actinomycetota; class Acidimicrobiia; order Acidimicrobiales; family SZUA-35; genus JABDIY01. Next base: position 10,474 of record JAHEJO010000001.1, on the reverse strand, counting down.
CACCTGGCCCACCCCAGAGGGGACTTCCAGGATCTCGAGATCGTCGGCGACCGGGTCTACGCCGGCTGCCACTGTCGCACGAGTGCGGTCATGAAGTCGGCGAACGGTGTCCTCTGGTTTGGCCAACCGCCGTCGGGTGAGGAGGATGCTCCGGTCATCGCCGAGGGCTCCACCACGTGGGTGTCGGCCTTCGATGCCTTCACCGGCGACTGGATCCCAACGTTCCGACCCCAGATTCAGGCTGCGACGGCCGGCGTGTGGGCGATTCATGGCGACCCAAACGATTGTGTCTGGTTCGGCGGCGATCTCACCTATGCCGGGTCCAGCTCCGTCGACGGCATCGTGCGCCTGTGCGAGGCCGGCACCGTCGACATCGAACGGCCGTCGGTGCCGGGGCGGGTGATGGTCGATCAGGTGAACCCCGATTCGGTTGATCTGTCGTGGGCGCCGTCGACCGATGACGTGGGCGTTGTCGGCTATTTGATCTTCGACACGGCGTCCAATGCGGTGCTGGCGGAGGTGCCGTCGGCGTCGGCGACGTTGGGTTCGTTGGCTCCGGCCACCTACAGCGTGTATGCCAAGGCGGTCGATGCGGCCGGCAATCGTTCGTATCGGACCGGTTTCACCTCATTCACGGTCACCGGCGAGGTCGTCGACACTCAGCGGCCGTCCGTCCCGGGTGCACTGATCGTCGGAACGGTAGGACCGGATTCGGTTTCGTTCTCATGGTCGCCGGCGACCGACAACGTCGCCGTCACCGGCTACTTGATCTTCGATGCGGAAACAAACACTGTGTTCGCCGAGACGGCCGAGACCTCGATCACCCTCGAAGGTCTGGCACCGCAGGTCTACCGGTTCTACGCCCGAGCCGTCGACGCCGCCGGTAACCGCTCATACCGGACCGGCATTCGAACCGTCGCCATCGAGGGTGACAACGACACCGAACGGCCGTCGGTGCCGGGTGCCCTGGTCGTCGATGACATCAGCGGATCGACGGTTGCGCTGTCGTGGGGACAATCGACCGACAACGTGGGTGTGGTCGGCTATCGCATCTTCGACTTCGCCGACCGCCAGGTCGTGATCGAGACGATGACGAACGCCGGTACGTTCGATCTGGTGCCGGGCACCTATCAGCTGTACGCCAAGGCGTTCGACGCCGCCGGCAATGAGTCCTACCGGACAGGCTTGCGAACCATCACCGTCGGCTAAGTGTTCGGGCGCTTGCCGTCCTGATTCGGGGCAAACGTCACAGGAGGATCCGGACCCTCGGTGCCTAGCCTGATGCTTCTATGGTCGCGTCTGCAACGGATTTTCCACTGTCCCCGAAGGAAGAGATTGTTCTCGGAGCGGTCGCCGCCTCCACCCGGGGCAGGCAGAAAGTCCACGGGTACCCGCTGGCGCAGGAGATCGCCGCTCTACGGCCACGACATTTCTCCATGAACTATGCGACCCTGTATCGAGCGCTCAACCGCCTGGAGGAGAAGGGTTTCCTGACGTCGGTGGTGGCCAAACCTGGGGCTCACCCCGGTCGGAGCAGGCGATCCTACGGCGTGTCAGCCGATGGTCGCAAAGTACTGCGAAAATCCGAGGTTGCCGTCAAACGGGACGACGAGGGCACGCTCTACATCGAGTTCTGACCCGCGCCTCGCCGAATGAGGAGCGTTGGCGTCGAGCGGAGAGTTGCCGCGGGCCTGCCAGGATGATCGGGTGAACATCGCACCGAAACGCTTTCATGCTGACACCGTTGCGGTCTGCCCGGTCGGCCTTGAGTCGGTATGTGCCTCCGAGCTCCGAGGTCTTGGTCTCCGAGTGGGATCCCCGACCTCAGGGGTCGTCCCGTTCCGCGGCTCGACGCGGGCGATTTACGAAACCAACCTCTGGTTGCGCACGGCCACGCGTGTGCTCGTTCGCATCGCACGGTTCCGGGCCACCGATTTCGCCCACCTCGAACGGCGCGTCGCCGAGTTGGATTTGGGTCCGTACCTGTCCGACGGCGTGGCTCCCCGTTTCCGGGTCAGCACCCGCAAGAGTGCGTTGTATCACACCGATGCCGTGACAGAGCGGCTCCACCGCGTTGTCGGACCGCCCAAGACCGATGACGACGCCCCCGAACAGGCCTTTGTCGTACGCATCGATCACGACACCGTGACGATGAGCGTGGACACCACCGGTGAACCGTTGCACAGACGTTCCTGGCGAACCGAGACCGTCGGGGCGTCGTTGCGGCCGACGATCGCGGCCGGGGCCGTGCTGTTGTCGGCATGGGATTCGGCGACCCCGCTGATCGATCCCTTTGCCGGATCGGGGACGTTCGTCGTCGAGGCGGGGCTCATCGCTGTGGGTCGACCGCCCAGTCCTGATCGACAGTACGCGTTCCACGCCTGGCCCTCGTTCGAGGGCGGCACGTGGGCATCGGTCACGGGAACCGCCGCCACGCGCATCGCCGAAACGCCAAGGTCGGGCGGGCTGACTCTCACCGCGTTCGACCGTGACAGGGAGGCGATACGTGTCACCTTGGCCAACGCCGAACGAGCCGGCGTGGTGGTGCTGGCCGACGTGCGTCCCATCGGCCGGTTGACCGGCGAGCCAGGAGCCGGCCTGGTGGTGTCAAATCCCCCGTACGGCAAACGAGTGCCGGCCGGGCCGGCGGGCGTGACGCCGCTCTATCGTCGCTTCGGCGAGGTCGTCCGTGAACGACGTCCGGGCCATGCACTGACCGTGGTCGTACCCAAGGGCGAACGGCTCATCGATCGTCGTCTCCGCACCCTGGCGAGGGCCGACAACGGCGGGATCGGCGTGAAGATCTCGACCTACGTCCCGACGATGTCAACCCGCGGGCCGTAGTAGTCCGACAGGGTCGTTCGTTCCGTCGTACAACCTGTAGCCGGACGCGTCGGCTTCGGCCCGGTCGACCGACTCGAGCAGCTCGATCGCCACGTCGAGGGCGGCAGCTTCGGGCCGGGAGCAGCGACTGTCGTCCCGTCCCGGGAGCGAGAACGACGTTGGATCGCCCTCATCTGTGAATGTCAACGACCCGATCGCTCTGCCGCAATCGGTGCGACCGTCGACGGTGGCGGTCGCCAAGGTGATGTCGAGCAGCAGGTTCGAGCCTTCGAGCAACCAGACGCCGTCGAGGGATGTGGGCCGACCGTCCGTGGTTGGCACCGACTCCGTGGTTTGGACCGATCCGCCGCAGGCGGCCAGTAGAGCCATGGAACCGGTGAAGGCCGCGAACCGCAGACGTTGTGGCCGTCGGCGGCGACGAGCGTTCGGGTTGGAACTCTGACAGCGAGCCTGGAAGACCTTCCTCACACTCCTGATGATCGCAGCTAGCTTGGTGAACATGAAACGTCGCGGCTTCTTTGGGCAGGTTTCCGACACGAGCACAGAGCGCAAGTCGCCTGCCCCTCCGCCCCCGCCCCGGCCGGAGGCCGCCCAAACCATGTCCACACCGGCGGAGCCCCCATCTCATCCTCTTCGCATTCGGGCCGAACCCGCTTCGGTCGGCGGATCCACGCCCGGACTGGTGTCGGCCCACCATCGCCTTTTCGCCGCCATCGCTCGTGGCCTACCAGCACCCCGCAGCACACCGAGGAACTTCAGCGAGCTGTTGAAGAATGTGATCTGGCCGATCGAGAACGCTCTCGACAGTGCGATGATCGAGGCTGCCGCCCGCCTCGGTGCGCTCGAGGCGCTCGAAGCCGGCTGCACGACGGTGATCGATCACCACGCCAGCCCACGGGCGGTCGAAGGTTCGCTGTCGCTGATCGCCAGCGCCAGCGCCGAGGTCGGTATCCGTGTGGTCTGCTCCTATGCGGCCTCGGATCTTCGCGGTCCGGACAGGGCCAGGGTCGGTCTCGACGAGTCTCGACGGTTCATCGAATCTGGGGGTCGGGGCATGATCGGGGTCGACGCATCGTTCACCGCCAGTCCTGAGACCGTGGACCTCGCCATCGGCATGGCAACCGACCTCGGGGTCGGCGTCCATGCCAAGGTCGCAGAAGGAATCGCCGATGCCGGAGGCGGGGCGGATCTCGTGCGACGCTCCAAGGATTCGTGGGTTCTCGCTCACGGCGTACATCTACCGGATGGTCTCGAGATCGCCGGCACGATCGCCCACTGTCCTCGATCGAACATGGACCGGGGCGTCGGCTACGGAATGCCGAGCCGGTTCGGGCCCCGAGTCGCCTTGGGAACCGACGGGTTCGGCGGCGACCTGCTCGAGGAGTTCAGGCTGGCGTACGCCCGTCTTCGCGAGATCAACGTGGGCACGAGCCCGCGGTTGCCGTGGAGCTGGCTCGAAGCGGGCTGGCTGCTCGTGCCCGAGGCCCGACAGGATCGCGTGCACTGGTCGCTGCGCGAGATCGAACCGGAGTACCTCGTCGCCAACACCGGTATACGTCCGGTCACCGTCATGGTCGGCGGCCGAACCGTACTGGACGCCGGACGTCCGACCCAGGTCGACGCGGACGAGATACGGGCCAAGGCCGCCGAACAGACCCGACGCCTGGTCAGCCGGTTGTAGATGCCTTCATCCGTTTCGGGAATGAAGCGGGCTGCGACCGGCCTGCTCATTCTCGCCGGTCTCGTCTTCGGTCTGGCGAGACTCGGGGAGGACGGCCGGCCCTGGCTCGGCTACGTCCGAGCGACCGCCGAGGCGGCGATGGTCGGAGCGATCGCCGACTGGTTCGCCGTCACCGCCCTCTTCCGGCACCCACTGGGTCTGCCGATACCTCACACCGCAATCATCCAGAGACGCAAGGACGAGATCGGCCGGAGCCTCGGAGCCTTCGTCCGAGACAACTTCCTGACCCACGACAACGTGAACCGCCTGATCGAAGAAGAACGGGTGGCGTGGCGGATTGCGCAACTCATGTCGGATCCTGCGGTCGCCGCCCGCATCGCCGAAGAGGGCTCGGCGGTCATCCGAGGGATCACCGATGTGCTCAACGACGAGTCGGTGCAGGAAGGCCTGGAGCAGGTTGTCGTCGAGCGGGTGCGACAGGTACCGGTGGCCCCGCTCGCGGGGCGAGCCGTCGACTGGGCAATGGCCGGTGGACACCACGAGATGCTGGTCGACAGCACCCTCATCGGTCTCGGCCGTTTCTTGGCGGAGAATCAGGGGACATTTCGGCAACGGCTCAAGCAGGAATCGCCGTGGTGGGTGCCCGAACCGGTCGACGACCGGGTGTTCGACAAGATCTTCGACGCGGTCAATCGTTTCATCGACGAGGTGGGCGGGAACCGCTCGCACGAGCTGCGGCGGCAGCTCAATGTGCGGACCCTCGAACTGGCGGAACGGCTCAAGACCTCCCCCGAGCTGGTCATCCGGGGTGAGCAGCTCAAGGACGAGATCCTCAGCAACGAGGAGGTCCGCGCCTGGGTCGGGGGCCTGTGGGACCGGATCAAGAGCGGTGTCGTCGAAGCGACCCATGACCCGGAGTCCGAGCTGCGTGTGCGCATCACCGATGCGATCGTCGAGGCGGGCCGTGCGCTGCAGGCCGACCCTTCCATGCTGCACAAAGTAGAGCATTGGTTACAGGACGGCGCCGGACACCTGGCCGCCCAAGGTGGTGACCAGGTCGTCAACCTGATCGCTACAACCGTGGAGAGGTGGGATCCCGAAGAGACAACCCTCCTCATCGAGGAGAAGGTGGGTCGGGACCTCCAGTTCATCCGGATCAACGGGACCCTCGTCGGCGGCTTCGTCGGACTGTCCCTGTACACGATCTCGGAGTTGGTCGTGTGAGAGTGCGGTTTGTTCCGGGCGGGCTGTCGGCCGGACTGCTGCTCGGCGCAGTGATCGCTGCGGCCTGCTCGTCGTCGGTCCCCGCAGTGTCGGATCCCCCCGAAGGACCCATGACCGGAATCGAGGTGGTCGTCGGCGGTACGACCAGCCCCACCGATCGACTCATGAGCGCCATGCTGATCGCAGCGCTCGAGGAACGAGGGGCGAGCGTCATCGACCGATCGAACACCGGCGATGACGCGTTGAACCGGGACGATCTCGTTGCGGGGCGACTCGACATCGTCCCCGAGGACCTCAGCACCGGCTGGTTCGTGCACCTCGGCCAGACGACCGAGTTCACCAGAACAGCCGAGCTGGCCGGTGAACTGCGAGCCGGCGATCGGGCCAACGGCATCGAATGGTCGGACCACTCGAGTTTCGATGACGCCACCGCCGCCGTCGCCCGCCCCGAAATCGCATTGGATGCCGACGGCGAGGCCGTGTCGATCCAGCAGCTGGCCCGTCGTCTGGAGAACGACTTCGAAGCGTTCGTGTGCATCGACGATGAAACGTTGCGGAGCCCGGACGGATTGGTTCGCTTCGAACGGTTCACCGACTTCACCGTCCCAGCCGAGCAACTGATCGTGGTCGGGTCGGAGGACCTGGTGTCATCGGTTGCTGATGGCGACTGCAGTGTGGGCTTCGCTCCGGCCGTGGATCCGATGATCGGACGAGCGGGGCTGGTGGTCGTCGACCGTTCGACCAACGGTGACTCACACCATCTCGTGTTCCGCCCCCGCAACGCGGCGTACATGTTCGACGCGGACTTCTTTGAGTCGGAGTCAACGTGGTTGACGCCGTTCCTGGAAGCGCTCATGGTCACGCTCGATGCCGAGACGATGATGAGCCTGAAAGCCGAATTGGCCGACGGGGTACCGGCGCTGGACGTCGCTCGAGCCCACCTCGAACGATCGGATCTCCTATGAGACCCGAAGGCCGTGCGGGGCGGTTTGCGCCGAGCCCGACCGGCGACCTCCACGTCGGCAATCTCCGCACGGCGGTGGCGTCGTGGCTCGACGCCCGATCCCGCCGCGCTCGATGGGTGGTCCGATTCGAGGACCTCGACGCCACGGTCGCCACTCGTGACAGCGGCCACCGGCAACTCGCCGACCTCGGCGCCCTCGGAATGGAATCGGATGGCGCCCTCGTATGGCAGTCCGATCATCGTCAGAGATACCAGGTGGCCACCGACCAGCTGGTCTCCTCGGGCCGGACCTACCCGTGCTTCTGCACCCGTCGCGAGATCCGAGAAGCGATCGCTTCCTCGGTCAACGCCCCCAACAGCGCGACCGGTTCGTTCTATCCAGGGACCTGCGCCGGCCTGAGCCGTGCCGAGCAGGGCCGCCGGGCGAAGGGTCGCAGCCCCGCTCTACGGTTCCGGGCCGAGGGGACGACGATCGACTTCGACGACAGCCATTTCGGCGAACAGTCGGTGGTCGTCGACGACTTCGTCGTGCGCCGCAATGACGGGCTCCCCGCCTACAACCTGGTGGTCGTGGTCGATGACGCCGACGCTGGCGTCGGTGCGGTGGTGCGGGCGGCGGATCTTCTGCCCTCGACCGCGCGCCAGATCCTGGTGGCCCAGGCCCTCGGGATCGAGCGGGTGGCATACGCCCACGTCCCGCTGGTGGTGAATCACGCCGGCCAGCGACTCGCCAAGCGCGACGTCGCGATCACGCTCGCCGAACTCCGCTCCCTGGGCTGGGGGCCGGAGCGCCTCCTCGATCGCCTGGCGGCATCGATGGGGCTCGCCGAACCGGGGGAGCGCCCGACCCTCTCGGTGCTCGTCGACCGTTGGGCGACGCGTTCGGTTGGGGTCGATTCGTGGCAGAACGTGTGGGAACCGCCAGAAGGTGCGGTTGGGGATGGGCGTGGAGGTTCTGCATCGACCGGATCATGACCACCCGTGGCGAACAGGCCATCGCCGTGCATCGGTCTCAAGCCTCCCCGTACGAGGTCATGCACGCCCAGCTCCGCCGGGAGTTCCTGACCGCTGAGCGCCTCCGACGCATCCTCCCCCCATGGGACGGAGGTCCTGTGGAGTCCGACATCTTCACATGAACCTCGCAATGGCGTCGCGGTGGGCGACCTCACCAGGGCGTCAACGGCGAAGGTCTGGGTCGGCCTGGCTCGCCCGGGTCCTGACCGTGAACACGCTCACCCCGCTGAGGATGCCGCTGCGGGCGAACAGCCTGCCGAATTGCCAGTTCGACAGACCCAATTCGGGCTGATTCAGGGCGTACTGACCGTCGACCCACCGGGTGAACCCATCGCCGACGAAAGGAGAGTCGACCATGGCGTAGAAGCCCTCCTGTTCAGCTTCGTCGTCGCTCACGAGGGAAACGGCAAACCGCGGGGACTGCTCGTTGAACAGAGTCACCGCCGCCTCGACCGAGTCCACGGCCACGACGGTGATCTCCGGCGATTCCTCCCACTCCCATTCATGTCCGAGCCGGTGCGGTTCGATCATCTCCGCCCTCGTTTCCTGGACGTCGCCACCGGATCGGCCTATGGCCACTTCCTCGGAGAACCATTCCGGGGGTAGCGCGCTTTGGGCACCGTCGACCACGTGGACCTTCGGATTCGAGCTGCGCCGGCGAGCGGCCTCCTGGAGCCCTGCGGTAACGCAAGGCATCAATTCGTCGAGGCGGGAGCCGAGCACACAGACGGTGTTGACCGTGTTGCACACCTTTCGATCCAGCGAATTGGCCACCACCGCTTGGAGCCGGTCGCCGTCGCACCCGTGACCCGTCACGATCCAGGCACCGCCCGTTCCATGCAGGCTCACCGGCGTACCGACCTGCTGGGCGACCGCTCCGAGCTGGGCGACGGCGGCGCCGCTGCCGCGGGCGACCGCCAGGGCCAGGCGCCGGTCCGAGAACAGCGCCCACCCCGCCGAGCGTTCCCGGGAGGGGACCAGGCTGGCCGCCCCGTCCGGCAGACCAGCTTCGGCCAGAGCGGGGTCGAGGGCATGGGACACGATGGCCTTGGCGGTTCCGAGGGCGTCGGAGCCGATGCGAAAAACCACCGTGTTCCCAGTCCTGAGGACCCCGCAGGCGTCGGCGAAGACGTTGGGGCGTCCCTCGAAGACAAAACCGACGACGCCGAGGCCGGCGCTGCGTTGCTCGACCGCCCAACCGCTGTGCTCGACTCGTTCGAGCAATCGATCGCGGGAACTGGGCGTGTCCCGCCACAACTGCAGACCCTCGATCATGTCACGGCGCATGCCGTCGCTCAGGACCAGCCGCGTGGTGCTCCGGCCACGCTCGCGAGCCGCCGCCACATCGCCCGCGTTCGCATCTGCGATGTGTCCGAACATCGCATCGTCGCTCAGGCGTCGGGCGAACGAATCGAAGAACACACTGATCGACTCGTCGGTCACCGCCCCCATGGCGCCGAATGCGGCGTGGGCCTTCTCCACGGCCGCTGCGGCGATCCGTTGCACCTGGGCTGGCACCCGTAGCAGTGCGCCATTTTGATTCACGACGATCAGGTGGTCGCCGGCGTGGAAATCGTCCGCCAGGGCCTCGTCGACGATGGTGTACCGATCGCCACCGTAGGGGATGATCTGTCCGGCTTCGAGGGCTGAGAGCTGTGAGTCGACCACGGGTTCGAGTATGCCCGAACAACTCCGGCGTCATCGTTGTGGCACCCTGACCTGGTGGACCGCCGACGTTTCATCGCGGGCACCGCAGCGGCGCTGGCGGGTGTGGGTTGTTCCGCCCAGCACCTCACCGGTGATGCACCGGACCAGGCGGGCGGGTCGGGCACCGGCGCGCCCTCCACCACCGGGCCAGCTCCATCGGTCGATCCGGCCGACTCGCCTGACCCGCCAGGTGTCGACCTCGGTGACAACGTCTTCGGGCTGGGAGTCGCCAGCGGCGATCCCGACGATCAAAGCGTCGTCATCTGGACCGGACTCCTACCCAGCGACCTTGGCGCATCGGTCGAGGTCCCGCTGGCCTGGGACGTGGCCGACGACCCCGGCTTCACGAGTATCGTGGGATCGGCGGTCGTTTCGGCCCGTGCCGAGGATGCACTCACGGTGAGGGTTGTTGTGGCAGGGCTCGAGCCCGACCGGAAGTACTGGTACCGCTTCAGGATTGCCGATCGGATCTCCCCGACGGGGCGAACCCGGACGCTGCCGTACCCGGGCCAGGCGGTAAGCCGTCTTGGCCTGGCGGTGAGCTCGTGCCAGGCCCGCGATGACCTTTCGCTCTGGGATGCGCATCTGCGGCTCGCCACGGATGATGCGGTCGATCTGGTGATCTGGCTCGGGGACTTCATCTACGACCGGAACGCCGGGAATCTCCAGGAGTTTCGGGCCCGGTACGCAGAAGCCCGCGGCGACGAACGACTCCAGGCGAGCTCGGCGGCCCACCCCTGGTTGTTCACCTGGGATGACCATGAGGTCGTGGACAACTACGACGCGTTGGTCGATCCCGGGCTACGACTTGCCGGTTACCGCGCCTGGTGGGAGCACACCCCGACCCGTCTGCCCCGTCCCAGCGCCGACGGCCTCACGGTCTACCGTCACGTCGACATCGGTGACATCGCCCGGATTTTGCTCCTCGACTGTCGCCAGTACCAGACCGGCGAGACCGTCCTCGGGGCCGAGCAGATCGACTGGTTCACCAAGACGGCGGATCATGGCGCCCGCCATACCGTGGTCGCCAGCCCGGTCGT
>JAHEJO010000088.1 GCA_024638805.1 Acidimicrobiales bacterium | reverse complement strand
GCTTGCCAGGTCGCTCGGTCTGACCGTCGTCGCCGAAGGTGTGGAGACTGTCGAGCAGCTGGAGCATCTCCACGATCTCGGTGCTGACTATGCGCAGGGCTATTTGCTGTCCAAGCCGGTGGAGCTCGATGACGCCCATCTTCTGTGGCACCGGGCCACCCTCATTCCCGGCGGCGCCTTCTAGCGCAGCTGGGTTGGTCAGGACCGTTCCCTGAACATCCGTATCCGGTCCTCGCCGATATGGGAGCGTTTGTCGGGATCATCGATGCCGAGACCCTCCTCGGGGGCGAGGCACAGGACGCCGAGTTTGCCCTCGTGCTGGTTCAGCTGGACCTCGCGTGCTGCTTGGCCGACATCGGCGAGCGGGTAGACCGCGGAGAGGATCGGCTGGATGGCGCCGCGGTCGATCAGGTGGTTCATTGACCACGCTTCGTGGTAATTGGCGAAATGGCTGGACACGATTCGCTTCAACTTCATCCACAGATGACGGTTGTCGTATTCGATCATGTACCCCGATGTTGCTGCGCAGGTGACAACGGTTCCGCCCCTGGCGCAGACGAAGACCGATGCCCCCATGGTCTGACGACCGGGATGTTCGAACACGATCTGGGGATCTTCACCGACCAATTCCCGAATCTTCTTGCCGAAGCGCCTCCACTCCGATTCGTCCTGGGTGTGGGGGTCGGACCAGAACTGGTAGTTCTCGGCCTTTCGGTCGATGACCGCTTCACAGCCCATTTTGTGGAGAAGTTCGGCCTTCTCCGGTGATGAAACCACACCGATCGGGATGCCGCCTCCGTTGAGGACGAGTTGGACCGCATAACCCCCGAGCCCGCCGGTGGCGCCCCAGATCAGAACGACGTCGCCCTGTCGCATAGCGGCTGCGTTGTCCGACACGAGCATCCGGTACGAGGTGCTGGCCGTCAATGCGTTGACCGCGCTCTCCTCCCACGACAGGTGACTCGGTTTGGGCATCAGCTGGTTCGCCTTGACCACGGCCAGATCGGCGAGACCGCCGAAGTTGGTTTCGAATCCCCAGATGCGCTGGTTGAGAGCCTTCATCGAGTCGTCGTGGGCGGTGGGGTCCTGGTCGTCGACGTAGTTGCAGTGGATGGCGACCCTGTCGCCCGGTTTCCACTTTCGCACGCCGTTGCCCGTTCGTAGAATGACCCCCGACCCGTCGCTGCCCACGATGTGATAATCGAGGGCGTGACGCGCACCCAACCGATTCTCACGACCCAGGCGATCGAGAAATGCAAACGTGGGGAGCGGTTCGAAGATCGACGTCCACACCGTGTTGAAGTTGATGGACGACGCCATCACCGCGACGAGGGCCTCGTCATCGGCCAGCTCGGGAATGGGGACTTCCTCGACCTTGAGTGACTTTCGGGGGTCCTTTTCGGAGGACTCCATACCTTCGAACATTCCAGCGTCCTCACGACGCACGAAAGCGGCCCGATAGGAATCGGGAAGGGGCATCGCCGCGAGCTCTGCTGCCTCGACACCGGACACAATGGCTTCTCTGATCTCCTTCATGGCGGCGAAGGTAGTGGTCGTGGCAGAGCGAACCCAAAACAACCGACTTGGGGCAAGCTCTCACATGACGATTGCCGGTGCCGAACAGTAGGTTGACCGAGGAGGACTTCCCGTGGCACTGAGCCCTGATCAAGTTGAAAGCCAGGAATTTCGGATCGTCTGGCGAGGAGCCGACCGGCACGAGGTGTCGGCGTTTCTCAAACGCGTCGCGACCGATGTTCGCGAACTCGAGGCTCGGCTCGGCGATGCCAAGACCGAGGTCGAGGAGGCGAAACGCTCCAAGGAAGCGGCGATCGCTGCCGCTGCCCAACTGCCGGTTCCTCCGGCGCTGACGACTCCGGTCGAGCACGAGAACTCCGACCGGTTCAACGAGTTGGGTGACCGGATCGCCGGTCTCCTTCGTACCGCCGAAGAGTCTGCGGACAACATAAGACTCGCAGCCGAGGAAGAGGCCGCCGAGATCAAGGCCGAGGCCGCGCAGCTTCTCGAGCAGGCCAACGCCGACGCCGAGAAGATCCGAAGCGATGCGACCGCCGAAGTGTCGAACACGCAGAAGGAGGTCGAACGAGCTCGTGCTCGACTGGACGAGGAGCTGGAGTCCACACGCATGGCGGCGGACGACGACCGCAGCAGCGCTCAGTCAGCGCTCGCCGAAGCCAAGGCGGCGGTATCCGAGCTCCTCGCTGAGGCGCGTAGTCAATCCGAGTTCATTCGTCACGAAGCCGACGAAATCGTTCGGGTCAAGGTTCGGACCGAGATGGAAACGGCCGAAAAGCGCATGAGGATTCTCCAGCTCACCGAGCAGTCGAGCCGTGACCGTCTCGTGAGCGCTCAGGCGGAGCTGACAGCGGCACTCGACAAGCTCCAATCGGATCCGATGCCTGAACTCGACCTCGTCGAGCCGGATGCTGTGCTCGACGAAGCGCGCGATCGCGCGACGAGGGAACTGACCGGTGGGGGCAAGGCCTCGCCCTTCGGTGTCAACTCCCTCGATGAGGTCTTCGAACCGCAGTTCTACGAAGACGCCGACGATGTTGACGATTCCTCCGGCACTGAATCCGACAGCTCCGAACCCGATGTTGATGCAGCGGATCTCGCTGACACCGCCGGTGACGACGAATGGGCTTCACCGGTCGACGAGGTCCCTGAATCCGCCGAGGAATCCGCCGAGGATGACGGCTCGGAGGAATGGGCAAGGGCAGCCGCCACGTCGGATGTCGACGAGGCCGACGAAGTTGTTGACGAGGCCGACGAAGTTGTTGACGAGGCCGCCACCGGCGTGGACCGGTCTGACGGGGTTGACGAAACGGCTGATGAAGAAACGGCTGATGAAGATGTCGCCGAGGTTGACGAAGCTGCCGGTGATGCGGACGAACCTGATGAAGATGTCGCCGAGGGCGATGAAGCTGCCGGTGACGCGGGCGAGGCTGATGAGGCTGTCGCCGAGGTACACGACGCTGGGAATGATGCCGAGGCCTCCGAGCACGAGGACGGCTATGACGCTCAGGCGATCATGGACGACACCCCCGGTGTGGTGATCGAGGACAGCATCTCCACAGTTCAGGACGACACGACATCACCGCTCGTTTCGGTCGAGGTTCCGGATGACTCGGGCGAGCTGCTCGAAGACGCCATGGCAGGTGCTCGAACGGTTCCGCCGCCACCACAGGCCGATCAAGCAGACGCCGTCCCTGCCGCTCTGAAGGGCTCGCCGCCGCCCCCACCGGCAGCGCCGGCCAGCGCCAAAGCCGTCGAGGACCCGCTGGCCAGACTCGTGCGCGAGGCCATGCAACGGGCGGTCGACAGCGCTCGAGGCGACGATCTGTAGACAACCGCACGAACCGATCCGGGTGGACGCCTAGGCGAGTGTTTTGCCAGAGTCGTCGAGAGTTCCTAGATTGAAGAGCGCTGGCGGATCGACCGTCGGCGTTCTTCACGTTAGAGGTACACCCACATGGCTGGATCCGTAGTCGTCGCTGGCGCCCGCACACCGATTGGAAAGCTCTCGGGGGCTTTCGCCGGCCTCGCCGGAACCGAGTTGGGGGGCAATGCGATCAGAGGTGCGCTCGCCAAGGCCGGCATTGCGCCCGAACAGGTCGATTACGTGATCATGGGTCAGGTTCTCCAGGCCGGTGCAGGGCAGATCACGGCCCGCCAGGCGGCGGTGAACGCCGGGGTTCCGATGACGGTTCCGGCGTTGACGATCAACAAGGTGTGTCTGTCGGGTCTGAACGCCATCGCGTTGGCCGACCAGATGATCGCCAGCGGCGCCGCCGAGATCGTGGTTGCCGGTGGGATGGAGTCGATGACGAATGCCCCGTACCTGCTTCCTGGTGCGCGTGCGGGGTACCGGGCGGGCGACAAGACCGTCGTCGACTCGATGATGTACGACGGTTTGTTCTGCGCCTTCGAGAACTGTGCGATGGGCGCGGGGACCGAGCGGTACGCCGCAACGGCTGGTCTGGAGCGAGGGCCCCAGGACGAGTTCTCAGCGATGTCGCACGAGCGCGCCGCTGCTGCGATCAAAGAGGGCCGGTTGGCCGATGAGATCGTGGCGGTGTCGGTTCCCCAACGCAAGGGTGACCCGATCTCGGTCGAAGAAGACGAAGGCGTCCGACCCGGCACAACGGCGGAGTCGCTCGGCAAACTTCGGCCGGCCTTCGGCTCCAGCGGCAACATCACCGCCGGCAATGCGTCGCAGATCTCCGACGGCGCCTCGGCCACGATCGTGATGAGCCGAGCAAAAGCCGACGAACTGGGGATCGTGCCGATCGGTGAGGTGGTGGCGGTGGGCATGGTCGGCGGCCCCGACCCGTCGCTGCTGAGCCAGCCGTCCCGGGCGATCGAGAAGGCGCTTTCGGTCGCCGGCCTTTCGGTGAGCGACCTGGGTCTCTATGAGATCAACGAGGCGTTTGCCGCGGTGGCGTTGGTGAGTATGGACGACCTCGGCATTACAGCGGACAACGTCAATGTCAATGGAGGTGCGATCGCGTTCGGTCACCCGATCGGCGCCTCGGGCAACCGGCTGGCCCTCACACTGCTTCTCGAGATGCGTCGTCGGGGGGTCGGCTACGGCGCCGCCGCGCTGTGCGGTGGCGGTGGCCAGGGCGATGCGATCATTTTCAAGTCGATTGGCTGATTTGGCGTCATCGTCGGCGGATCGGCCCTGATCAGCCCGCCGCGAGCCGCCGCCGGCAGGAAAATATGCCCATGCCACTTGTCACGCGTCCGTCATGTGTCGTAACATAACCGCAACGCACTGAAACAGAGCGACTCCATGCAATCGCCGCCCGCATTGGGAGCGCAACGGGACTGTGTTCATTACAAGCGAATGCCCGGACCGGTGACTCCTCTCCCCGTCGGTCCGGGCCTTTGCGTTCGCCCGCGCCCCAGCGCGGCTCAATGCCGTCGGGTCGGGGGTCGGGCGAGGACCGATTAGAGTTGGGTCGTGGGGCACCAGTCGCTGTATCGCCAGTATCGGTCGCAGACATTCGCTGAGATCAAGGGCCAGCCGACGGTAACCACGGCGTTGCGCACTGCGGTCGCCGAGGGTCGCTATAGCCACGCCTACCTGTTCAGCGGTCCTCGGGGTACCGGCAAGACGAGCACCGCCCGTGTGTTGGCCAAGGCCCTGAACTGCGAGAATCCGACCAATGGCGAACCCGACGGAACGTGTCCGAGCTGTCTGGACATCGAGGCGGGTCGGTCGTTCGATCTTCACGAACTCGATGCCGCTAGCAACAACAAGGTCGACGACATTCGCGATCTGATCGGTCGTGTGGCGCTCGGGTCACCGGGCCGGACCAAGGTCTACATCCTCGACGAGGTGCACATGTTGAGCTCGGGGGCCGAGAACGCCCTGCTCAAGACCCTCGAGGAGCCACCAGATCATGTGGTGTTCGTGCTGGCGACCACCGAACCGCAGAAGGTGGTCCCGACGATCCGTAGTCGGACCCAGCACTTCGCCTTCCATCTGTTGCCTGCAGCCGAACTCGAAGCTCACCTCCGGTGGGTGATCGCCGACGCCGGGCTCGACGTCGACGACGAGGGCATCGCATGGGCGCTCAAGGCAGGTGGCGGTTCGGCTCGCGACACCCTCAGCGCTCTCGACCTCGTCGCGGCCTCCGGCGGTCCACCCCTCGGTGCCACGACCGGAGCGGACCTGTGCCGTGCAGTGGCCAATCGTGACTCCGGTGCTGCCATCGCGGCGATGCAACGAGGTCTCGAAGTCGGGTCCGAACCTCGGATCATCGGCGAGGACATGCTCGCCGAACTGCGCGCCGCCTTCCTCGCATCGATGAATGCGCCGCTGCCTCAGCTCAACGACTCGGCCACGGCCCGAGCCCACGAACTCGCAGCGGCGATGGGTCCGGCCACGATCACGCGGTCGTTGGAGAAGATCGGAGCTGCGCTCGTTGAGGTGCGTCAAGCGCCTGACCCGCGCGTGCCGATCGAGGTTGCGCTGCTGGCGCTGACCCGAGCCGATGGAGACGATTCGGCCGCATTGGCGCATCGGATCGAGGTTCTCGAACAGCAGGTGGCAGCGCTGGAGAGCGCACTGTCGAGCCGGGGGTCCTCCTCGCCGCAGCAGTCGTCCGCGCCCTCGACCTCAGCTGTGGCACCGCCGGCGCGGCCGGCACGACGCGGTGCCGCCGGTCGCGCTCGCGACGAACTGGATCTACGAGAAGAAACCGGCCCGCCGGCGCAACCGACGTCCGGTCAGGAAACCGCCTCCGAGACGTCGGCTCCCGATGCGCCGACCGCCCAGCCCGATCCTGCTCCGGCAGCGTCGTCGGGCTCGACCTCGGCATCCTTCGGCCTCTCCGATGTGACCGCCGCGCTCGGCGACGTGTTGGATCAACTGTCGCAGAAGGTCCGGGCCCGATTCCGCCAGGGGTCGGCGGTCGATGTGGTCGACGGCCTTGTGACCTTCGCCTACCCCAGTCAGCTGCCGGCCGATCGGGCCGGCGAGGTGAAAGGGGAACTCGAGCGGGCGCTGTCGAAGAGGTTCGGCGCCGCCGTCCGGATCGAGATCGTCGTCCAGCAAGGTTCGGCGGGCGACGGAACGAAGAAGAAGCGTTCATCGCAACAGAGCACGCCCCCCTCAGATGCGGAGGAGGACATAGGACCGGTGAGCGAACTCGCTGATGCTCTCGGTGCGACCAACCCGATGGTCGACCGCCTGACCAGCGCCTTCCCCGGTGCCCAGCTCATCGACCCCCCGACCTCCCACTAGGAGAACCAGTGTCCGACGATCCCAATCTCAATCCCCTCGGCGGTTTCGACCTGAACTCGCTCCTCGAGACCGCACAGGCGATGCAAAGCCAACTGGCGGAGGCACAGCAGGCCCAGGCCGCCCTGCTTCTGACCGGTTCCGCCGGTGGCGGCAAGGTCCAAGTCGACGTGACGGGCGACGGCGAGTATCAGGCGGTGCGAATCAGCCCCGATGTGGTCGATCCCGACGACATCGAGATGTTGTCCGATCTGGTCCTGGCGGCGTTGCACGACGCCACCCGGCAACTGGCCGAACTCCAGCAGGGGACCCTGGGCGATGTGGCCGGGGGCCTGGGCGGCCTGGGCGACATGCTCGGAGGGGGATGAGTACCTACGCCCGACCCCTAGAGGTGTTGATCGACGAACTGGGCCGGCTTCCCGGGATCGGGCCGAAGTCGGCTCAGCGGATCGCCTTCCACCTGCTCAATGTCGATCGGACCGACGTGGCCCGACTCGCCGAGGCTCTGGTCGACATCAAGGACAAGGTGTCGTTCTGCGAGCGCTGCTTCAACGTTGCCGAAGGTCCCCGATGCGAGATCTGTCTCGACTCGGGTCGAGACGACCATGTGCTCTGCGTCGTCGAAGAACCCAAGGACATCGCCGCGCTGGAGCGAACCGGGATGTTCAGGGGTCGGTACCACGTGCTCATGGGTGCGATCAACCCGCTCGAGGGGATCGGACCCGAACAACTGAGGGTCAAGGAACTGGCCGAGCGTCTCGCCGACGAGGACGTGAACGAGATCATCCTCTGTACCAACCCCAATCTCGAGGGTGAAACGACCGCCGCCTACATCGCCAGGATGCTGAGCTCGTTCGACATGATCACGGTGTCGCGTCTGGCCAGCGGTCTGCCCGTGGGCGGCGACCTGGACTACGCCGACGAACTCACCCTGGGCCGGGCACTCGAGGGCCGCTCCTTCCTCACCCAATCCACCCCCCCGAAAAATCGTGTCCAGCCCACGTCTTCGGTGGACTGAGGACGATAGAACCGGCTGAATGTCTGCTGGAAACGCCAGTTCGGTGATGGACGACATTTGGGCGGGGCGCTGCAGCAGACGGCTACCAACCCTCGTCGCCGACCAGTGGCACGAAGCGCACCGCGGCCAGATCCTCGGTTTCAAATGAGTCGCCGCGACGTGTGATCCTGACAAGTTCCTGGCTGCGACGGCTCTGCCCGACCGGGATGATCAGGCGCCCCCCGTCGACAAGTTGTCCGCACAGCGCATCCGGTGCTCCCGGCGCGCCAGCGGTCACCACGATGGCGTCGAAGGGTGCGGCATCGGGCCAGCCGAGCGTGCCGTCCCCCTCCACCACGTGGACGTTGTCGAAACCTTCATCCCGCAGAACCTGAGCTGCGTTCTCGACGAGTTCAGGATGCCGCTCGATCGTCCAGACCTCGGCCGCGATACAGCCGAGCACGGCGGCGCCGTAGCCCGATCCTGTGCCCACCTCCAATACCCGATCGGACGGCCCGATCCTGGCTTGCTCGGCCATCAGAGCCACGATGAAGGGCTGGCTGATCGTTTGGCCCTTCTCGATCGGCAGAGGTGAATCCTGGTAGGCCGAGTCCTCCAACGACGGATCGATGAATCTCTCGCGTCGCACGGTGCGCATCGCAGCGAGCACGTGTGGATCTCGCACGCCCCGGTCGGCGATCGTGCGGCGCACCATCGATTCACGGCGCTCGTCGATGCCTTGTTTCTCGGTTCGGTTCCTGTCGAAGCGTGACATTCGACCACCCCCCACACCCACCCTAAGCGTCGCGGCAACGGACCGGGTCGGGAAGGGGCCATGGTCCCTGCTAACTCAGGACCCCGATCGCCATGATTCCGATTACGCCCAACCCCAGGACCCGGCGCCAAGGGGCATCGCCTCTGAGCAGTTCGTCCAACGACCAGATCAAGAGGAACGCCGAGCCGACCCACCGGAGCGGAGCTGAATCGAATACACGGCCAGCAGTGGCGAAGACGAGAAAACCAGCGAGCGACCAGTTGGGAAACTGGGCGACTACCACCCGTCCGGTTGTGGGATCGGTGAAGAACCAGCGGACCCACTTCGACATTGTGGTGACGGGGCTCATCGACGTTCGGCGAAAAAGTCGGTGAGCAGTGCGGCGGCTTCTTCGGCACGGACACCGTCGATGATCTCGAACTCGTGATTCAAGCGGGGGTCGCCACCGATGTTCATAAGGCTGAGACAGGCGCCCGCTTTTGTGTCCGCCGCCCCGTACACGACGGCGGCGATGCGGCTGTTGAGCGCGGCGCCTGCGCACATGGCGCACGGTTCGAGTGTCACGATCAGTCGGTGACCGTCGAGCCGCCATGACCCCGTCGTCGCAGCCGCATCCCGCAGGGCCAGCACTTCAGCGTGGGCGGTCGGATCGCCGGTCACTTCGCGTTCGTTGTGGCGCTGAGCGACAACCGAGCCCGATGAATTCAGAACGACGGCGCCCACCGGTACGTCCCCGTGGTCGAGCGCAAGGACGGCCTCATGCAGCGCAATCGCCATCGCGTCGTCATCGGTCACAGCATCGTGTCTACCGGTGCGCCGATCCCAAAACCTCAGGAGGTGGCGGCCAGACGATCTGCGGCGCACCAGAGGGACCGCTGAGAGCTGCTACCTTCCGGTCCTGACTCGGTTCACGGGCTCCGGTCGCACAGGGTCCGACCGCCACCTGCCGAAGCAGGGACACGCCCTGCGACGAGCAAATGCTCGAACCTGTAGGGTAGACCGGTCAGAGCTCCGCTCCACCGGCGCTCGACAACAGGAGGAGTGCGAGAGCGGCCGAATCGGCACGCTTGGAAAGCGTGTGAAGGGAGACCTTCCGTGGGTTCGAATCCCACCTCCTCCGCTCAACGGTCTCTGTCGTTGGTGGGAGAAACCGACCGGACTCTCGGTCAAGCTGGCGTAACCGTCGACTCGAACAGCCACGACGCTCGCCGGGATCATCTCTCGTCGGTCGGTGTTCGTGTCTCCGCTCGTTGTTGGCGGTCTTGAATCTGGTCGGCCTGGGTCGACAGGACCGTATGGTTCGACGTAGGTCCGCCCTCGCCTCTGTTTGGTGGGTGGTGGCCGGGGTGATGGTGGTGTCGGTTGCACTATTGCCCCAATCGGACGCTGCGTTCGAAGCATCGACATCGAACGCAGGGAATACGTTCGCAGCCAGTGCGTGGTTGCAGGATCGGATGGCGGTATGGGCGAGCAACGGGTCGTCGGTACCCCAGACCGCGGCGTGGGACGGGGCGTCATTTGCTGCACCCCAGGGCTCTACCAACGTTGGCGAGTTCCGCATCATCCAGGGGGCCGCGGCCGGTGCCCGGGATGAGGCGGTCGTGGCTGGTATTGCCTCTTCGGGTGCCGTGGCCGGTGAGTTGTGGAACGGGTCGGGCTGGGTTGCATTGCCGGGGCTGGGATCGGTGTCGCAGACGTACTGGTGGGGGGTGGCCGTTGGCTATGAGTCCGACAGTGGTGATGCAGTCGTGGTGTACGCCGATGGGGCCAATCTCAACTACCGGGTGTGGAACGGATCGACGTGGACCGCCGAGGCATCGATCGCCCTCCCTTTGGGCGGTTCCCCTCGGCAGTTGCGTCTCGCCACTCACCCTTTCACTGATGAAATGGTCCTGGTGGTGAGCAACAGTAGTAGTCAGGACTATGCGGTGGTCTGGGACGGGGCATCCTGGGGGGACACGATCGTTCTGGCGTCCAATGGGACCGGAAACGATCGAACCGACATCAATGTCGCCTATGAGGCCCAAACCGGCAGGGCGCTCGTCGTCTTCGGTGCGGGAAACGATGATGTTCGCTACCGGATATGGTCGGGCAGCTGGAGTGGCGAGTCGATCTTGCCCGGTATCGGCGGCGGCTACGCCCGCTGGACGACGGTGGCCGCGGATCCGACGAGTGATCGAATCGCCATGGGCGTCCTCACCAACGATCGCGACGTCTGGGTGGCCATGTGGGACGGTGGCGGCTGGGTCGACCAGACGACTGTGACAACCAACACCACCGGTACGACCGAGCCGGCCGTGACGGTGGCGTTCGAGGGGAACTCCGGCGAAGCTCTCACCGTCTATGGCGAGGTGTCGAACACACCTCGCTACCGGGTGTGGGACCCGAGCTCGGGATGGTCCGCTGAGGCTAGCGCCCCGAGCATCGGTGCAACGTCGAACTCTGCGGTGCTGTTCAAGGGTTCGGGCGAGAATGGACTCATGCTCGTCGTGCAGGACGACAACTCGGACCTGCATTGGATCCACTGGGACGGGGCGATTTGGGGTCCCGAATTCGAACTCGAAACGAACTCGGGCGAAACCAAGAACCAACCCTTCCTGTTCCTATAGCCAACGCCTGGCCGCGCGCTGCTCGTCAACGGCGCCCCCGACGACTCAGGCGGGTTCGAGATCGCCTCTGACCAGGGTGTTGTACAGCTCGGAGTACAGGCCGTTGTTGGCCATCAGGCCGTCGTGGGTGCCCTGCTCGACGAGGTGGCCGAGATCGAGCACCAGGATCAGATC
The DNA here is from genome assembly GCA_024638805.1 of Acidimicrobiales bacterium. GTDB lineage: Bacteria > Actinomycetota > Acidimicrobiia > Acidimicrobiales > SZUA-35 > JABDIY01. The sequence continues at coordinate 430 of JAHEJO010000088.1, read as the reverse complement.
GGCGTTGGTGATCGTCGACAACCGGTGTGCGATCACCAGGGCGGTGCGACCCTCCAGCGCGTCGGCCAGGGCCTGTTGGACCAGCGCCTCGTTCTCGGAGTCGAGCGAGCTGGTCGCCTCGTCAAGGATCACGATGGCCGGATCCTTCAGCAGCATCCTGGCGATCGACAGACGTTGCTTCTCACCGCCGGACATCCGGTACCCGCGCTCGCCGACCACGGTGTCGAGCCCACCGGGGAGGCGTTGGATCGTCTCCCAGATCTGGGCCGCTCGACACGCCCGTTCGATCTCGGTATCGGTCGCGTCGGGCTGGGCGTAGAGAAGGTTGTCCCGAATCGATTCGTGGAACAGGTGTGGGTCCTGCACGACGACGCCGATGTTCTGCCGGAGCGAGTCCTGGGTGACGTCCCGCACATCGGTGCCGTCGATC
>JAHEJO010000087.1 GCA_024638805.1 Acidimicrobiales bacterium | reverse complement strand
GACACTTCGACGACGAGCGCAGCTATCGACCCGGAGCCATCCGGTTGTGCGGCTCGGCTCACGATGACGAGCGCACCGGTCGTTTCCAGCCCGGTCACGTGCCAACCTCCTTTGGGTCGTTGGAGATCGACGCGGGCGAGCTCGGTGAAGTCGCTGGCACGATTCACGATGAGATCGAGGCCCTCGGCATCCGATCCCGAAGGAACGACCCGGTAGACCGTGGACCCATCGGCACTGGTCGTCACCGCTTCGGCGCAGTCGACCGCCGGCCCATCCGAGCATCGACCGACGTCCGACTCGGGAGTCCCGAACAGCTTGGTTCCGGATGCGAGTGACACCGTGGCCCAACCAGATTGGTTGCCGGACCGGTACACACCCGACACATATCCGCCACTCATCGTCAGCCGCTCGGGTCCGACCCCGTCCCTCGCCAACGACCCGATCGTGGCGATCTGTCCGCCACCGAGATCGATTCTCTCCAGATCGACGGTGGCAGCGTCGTCATCGGTGCGCACGTAGATCGCTTCGTTGGTTCCGTTGACCGAGGTCACCCCGATCAGCTCGAGACGCTCCCCGTCGGCAGGTTCGACGACATCGATTTCGATTGCGTCGGCGGTCCGGCGCACGATCGGGGCGGTGGCGGATCGTTGAAACACCAAACCTCCCTGTCCGTCGTAGTCGGCTGCGATGGCTGGCTCGAGGACCAGATGGGCTTTGCCATCGAGGTCGAGCCACCACACGCCATCGTCGCCGGCGGTGGCAACCGTGGGTCCCGCCGCCGCGGTGGCGAAGATCGGTCCGATGATGGCAGGGTCGCCGGTGACGACCGGGCCTGACCCAGGATCGGACGGGCCGCTCTCGTCGAAGGGCAGCGAGTCGTCATTGACGAAGGGCAGCGAGTCGTCGTAGCCACCGCTGGTCGCGAGTTCCGAGCCTGCGGTCGTGCATGAGGCCAGGACAACCGCAGCGACCAACACTCCACAACCGCTCAGAAACCAAGGTTGGCTGGGTTTGAACATTGGGCTTCCTCTGGAGTGCCCACGGGAGTGAGCCAAGCGATTGGTGGCGCCAACGGCGCAACCACTCATGGCAAACGGACAAAACCGGTCGGCACGAGTGGTTCGATCGATCCCGTCGTGGGATCGATCACTACTCCTGTCATCGGCTGCAGCCGATGAGGATCAAACGATCGCGACAACAGAATACGTCCATCGTGAAGTTCGGCCAGGTGTTCGGGGTACCACGTTCCCTCGAGCGAGGAGAGGTCGATCCTCGACACCTCGGACCCGTCGTCGGTGCGGGTGACCAGGAGATCATAGGATCCCGGTGCCGCGCCGGCGGAATGAGCAACGATCCGGAACACGAACTCGATGTTGAGCGACAGCGACGCCAAGCGGGCGCAATCGATGCCGAGACCAGCTGCGCATCTGGATTCGTCCTCGTGGGAACTGCCGCCGACTTCAATTCCGGTCCCACTCTGGTACACCGACCAGCCCGCTGCGGATGGTCGTTCCCACGTCGTGACGATGAACGCGCCGTCAACCTGGGTGGACTTCGAGCCGAACTCGGCGTCGTCCACGACCCCGAGTTCGCTCACGACCTGACTCTGCAGGTCGATCCGATTGAGCGAGCGGGTGCTCGATGACGGAGAGGTCACGCTGAACACCGCCTCGGGCACGCCGGTGACATCGGTGACGCCATGGAGTTCGGCGCGCTGATCGACGGTGGGGATGAACACCGGCACCGGCTGTGCATCTGGGGTCTCCTGCCACAAGATCGTGGATTGTGGGCCCGCATCGAGCGTTCGCTGGAAGACGACCCCACCAACGGTGTCGCCGGCCACCCGTAACGCCGGGTCTCGCTGGATGAGCGATACGGACCCGTCGGGTTGGACCAGCTCGATCGCATCGCCGAACAGCAGGATCGGGACATCGATGCCGGTCGGTACCACCGGCGGCGCAGCGACCTCGCTCGACGCGGTCGTTGTCGAATCGGTCGTGACCGGAGTCTGGTCGGTGGAGGTCGACCCACGCTCGGTGGTCGCGCCGGCGACGGTGGGCGCGCTGGTCTCGGCACCGCCTGCCAATTGGCTGCCGGCGTTCGAGCACGATCCCGCGACGACGGCGAGGACTGCAAGAACATGTCGATACCGAAGGGGTCGATGCCGCTTCTTCATGACGGACGCCACCCCACCAGATAACCATTCACAGCGAACATCCGACAGGGTCGATCCTCTCCCTCTTACCGTGGGTCATCGGACCCACTGTCGGTCATCCGGACTGCCGAGGTGGGGATGATCGTTGTGTTCCGACCGCGAGTTCGGAGAAGGGACTCGTCGTGTCGATCCCCGGTTCTTTCGTCAGACCCAGAACCCGCTCGCCGATGATGTTGCGCAGGACCTCATCGGACCCACCGGCGATCGACATACCGGGTACACCGGTCACGTAGCCCGACCAGGCGTACGTGCCCCACTCGCCGGTGTCGACGACCAGCTTGGGGCCGAGAATCGCTGAGCTGAGATCCGAGGTACGTCGCATCAATCCGGTCAGCGCCAGTTTGGCCCCGGACATCTCAGGCCCGGGAAGTTCGCCGGCCGAGATCTTGGCCATCGCCCGCAGATTGTTCCACTTCAACACCTGGCCGCGGGTGTAGATGTCGGCGAGTTGTTGTCGGATGATCGGATCGTCGGCTCTGCCGAAGTGCTTGACCGTTTCGGTCAGCCTCAGGAATATCCTCGAACCGGTCCCGCCGGCCCCGCCGATCGCAGCCCGTTCGTTCATGAGGGTCGTCAGCGCCACCCTCCAGCCGGCGTTCACCTCACCGAGGCGCATCCGATCGGGCACGCGGACCTCGTTGAAGAACACTTCGTTGAACGCCGCGCCGCCGGTCATCTGACGCAGGGGTCGGACATCGACGGCGGGATCCGTGAGATCGACGATGAACGCGGTCAGGCCCTTGTGTTTGGGCAGACTCGGGTCGTTTCTGCAGATCACCTCGCCGATGTGGGCGTAGTGGGCGCCGGAGGTCCAAACCTTCTGGCCGCTGATGACCCATTCGTCGCCGTCCCGCTCGGCTTTCATCTGCAGGCTGGCGAGGTCAGATCCCGCTCCCGGTTCGGAGAACAGCTGGGCGCCGACGATATCGCCGCGGTGCATCTTGGGTAGCAGTTCTGCTGCGACCGATGGGTCGGCATGGGCGGCGATGGTCGGCGCGACCATGCCCAGTCCGATGGTGAAGAACCTTTGATCGGGGATGTCGAAGAAGGCCTCGGCTTCGGCGTACGCCCGTTCGTGGTCTCGGCTCAGGCCGGCGCCGCCGAACTCGGATCGACCCGTGATGTAGCCGTATCCGGCGTCGTAGCGAACCGCCCGCCAACGGCGTGCGGCGGTGAGTTCGGTTCGCTCGGTTTCGGGATCGACCTCGTCGAACAGCGAGACCTGGTCGGCGCCCTGACCCCACTGGAACTCCTCGCGCGGTCGCTTCAACCGAGCGTGCTCGGTGAGGAACTCTCTCGCCCCTGCAGCAAAGACCTCCACCGTCGGCACGCCCATTCCGTCACCGTACTTCGCCTTGCAGTCGCCGGCGAAAACCTTCATGATCTGCGATCATGGAGGACACAATCGTTCACAGCATCGACTGGTTCGACGGCGGTCGTACGATAGCCGTGCCGACACGTTGGCTCCGCATGGAGTGCCCTTGCGACCAGTGCAGAGTCGCCCAGACATCGGAGCGCCGATGGCTTCCAGGCGAACGGACCGAGTTCGAACCGGTGTCGGTGGACAGTTCGGGTGCCGGCATCACGATCGGATGGGCGTCGGGGCACACGACGGTGTTCTCACCCGAGCAGCTGACGGCCAGCATCATGACCCGGGATCGGGCACGTTCGAAGGCGGCACTGTGGGACGGGGGCGGTGAACCGGATCGCTTTGACCACGACACAGTCCTCGCCGACTCGACGGCCCAACTGCGATTTCTCGAGAGATTCCGTGACCAGGGAGTGGCGATCTTGAGCGGATCCCTTTCGGTTCCGGGGCAACTCGAAGCGACGATGGCCTCCCTTCGTCTTCAGTTGAGAGAGACGTTCAGCGAAAGGATCCACGACGTTCGCGTAGATCCGAACGGCTACAACATCGCCCACACCGCCGAAGGTCTTCCGCCGCACTCCGATTACCCGTCCTACACCCATCCACCCTCGGGTCAGGTGCTCCACATGCTGGTGAACGAATGCCAGGGTGGCGACACCCTGATCGTCGACGGGTGGTCGGCTGTCCAGTCCCTCCGGACGAGCGCGCCTGAGCACTTCGACGCGCTGGTCTCGGTCGCCGTCGGTTTCCGCCAGTACGCCAGCGACCGGGAGTCGTTTGCCCGTGCCCCCCTGCTGTCGTTGACCCCGGCCGGCGAGGTGCTCTCTTTCCGGTACTCCAACCAGCTCATGCAACCGTTGGATCCGGAGGACCCGCGCTACGACGTGTGGCTCGATGGCTACCTTCACCTGACCGAGCTGCTGACCGATCCCGCTCGGCAGCGACGTTTTCGTCTGGACGCCGGTGACGCATTGTTCGTGCACGGACACCGCGTGCTGCACGGCAGAACGGCGTTCGTGGCCGACGGCAGACGCCATTTGCAGGACTGCTACTTCGACTTCGACGATGTCCTCGCCAACGCCGACCGGTTGGCCGGTCGGGCCGTGGCCAAAGCGGTGGTGTGAGGTGTGACGGCGATCCGATTCGCTGTTCCGCTGCTGGCGGGCTGGTCGCTGGGGGTCTGGGCCGCACGTATCCGCAACATACTGGCCGATGACCTCGTCGGTTTCGAGCTGGCCTGGCGCCTGGGTCTGGCCGCCAGCTTCGTTCTGCTCGGCCTGTGGGCTGTCCGTTCAGCGGTGGTTCTGTGGCGTGACGGCGCCAGCGATTGGTGGTTCTGCGTGTCGGGAGCCGTGCTGTCGCTGGCAGTTCTCAACATCGTCGTGTGGCCGGTTCGGGCCTACCAGATCGCCATCGGCGATTGGAGCGGCGGCTTCAAGGTGGTGCACACCGTGCTGGCGACCGTCTCGGTTGTGTTGGGATTGTTGGTAGTCTTTCAGCGCTATGGGAGAGCCGGTCACCGTCGTTCAGTCCTCAGGAGCAGATCCGTCACGCGTCAGGTTTGAGACCAACCGGACCTTCACGGGGATGGGTCACGAGCGGTACCGAGCGGGTGAGGAGATCCTCCTCGACCGTCCCCCGGATGCGGTCGCCCGGATGCTGATCGCAACGGGTCAGGTGGACGAAGTGCACATCTACGGTCAGACGATCACGGTGACGTTGTCCGCCGGACGACATGCCGACGGCCTAAGAGAGCTGATCGAGGACATGTACGTGTTCTACAAACCCGGTGTGCCCGTGCCGACCGAGGCCGATTTCTCCTAGTCACGGGATCTCCGGCGGCCCTTCACGGCGGTGCGGCGCAATGAGATGCCCGAGTCGTTTCGCCGTGTCAGGATTTCGAAGTGATTCAACAATCGGTCCCGGCCCGCGTCGGCATACTCGGCAATCCGTCTGACGGCTACGGCGGTCGCTGTCTTTCGATGGCGGTCGCAGGAATGCTGGCGACGGTTTCGGTGGTGGAGGACGACGTGGTGCGCATCAGCGGACCGACTTCGGACCCGTTTGAGTTCTCGTCGGTGGAAGGGTTCGTCCAGTTCGTCGATCGTTACGGCTACGGCACCGGCGAACAGCTTCTGGCGGCGACGCTTCGGACCTTCCTGAACCTTGCGTCGTCGCAGGGATGGATCGTGCCCAGCGGGGTCGACATCGCGTTCAACTCCACGATTCCTCGCGGCGTAGGGCTCGCCGGCTCATCTGCGCTCGTGATCGCCCTCCTGAAAGGCCTCCTCGCGTTGACTGGCAACACCCTCGACGAACGGCTCCTGCCGTCTCTGGCCCTGTCTGCCGAGACCGATCAACTGGGCATCGCGGCCGGGCTCCAGGATCGCGTCGTCCAGACCGTCGGTGGTCTCGTCGCAATGGATTTCGGCGAGCTGCACACCGACCCCCGAACCGGACTGGTGTACGGAAGGTACGAGATGCTCGATTCGGCGGGACTTCCCCGTATGTTCTTGGCATTCTCGGCGGCCGCGGCCGAACCGAGTTCGACCTACCACTCGGTGCTCCGATCCCGCTTCGAAGCGGGCAACGCGGTGACGGTTGCGGGGTTGCACGAACTGGCCGCGTTGGTGACGCAGGGCAAAGCGGCGCTGCGCTGGGGGGGAGGGCTACTGGGTTCGCTCATGACCCGGAACATGGAACTGCGCATGGACCTGGCCCCAGTGCCCGATAGGCAGATGGCGATGGTTCTGACCGCCAACGAGGTGGGCCTCGACGCAACCTTTGCCGGGTCCGGTGGGGCGATCGTCGGGGTTTACGAACACGACGACGATCTCGTCCGTCTCGAGGATCAACTCGGAGATCCCGACTGCGTCGTGGTGCCGATCGAGACCTTCTCGTATCGACCGCTCAACTGATGGGTCCGGTGAGCCGAATGGAGAAGTGATTCGACAAGCAGCCGCGAGGAGCGCCGATGGCGACTCAACCCATTTCGTTGCCGGCCCGATACACCACTGTGGTGGCCGGTGTGGTGCTCGTCCTGATCTTCGTGATCGCCACCGGTGACAGGGCGCTGGCCCAACAGGACTCCGACGGCGACGGTCTGTCCGATCCGGCCGAGCGCTCGAGTTTCGGCACCGACCCGGGGCGCGCCGACAGCGATGGCGATGGTCTGCCGGACGGAGTGGAGATCGCGTTCGGCACCGATCCACTGGCGGCGGACAGCGATGGTGATGGCGCCCTGGATGGCGATGAGTTCCTTGGCGGATCCGATCCGCTCGTGTCTTCCGATACGCCGGTTGCGGTCCCGTCGACAACGGTTTCTGTCACCGATGTGCCGGATGCCGAGGTGCAGCCGACGGTGTCTGAGGAGGTGCCGGTGAGCGAGGCACCCGACGCGCTCGCATTCGACGACGCTGCCGGGAGCGACCGCTCGGCTCTGTTCCCGCTGTATCTCCTGATGGTGGCGGCTATATCGGTGGGAATGGTCGCCGGTGTGGCCCGTCTGCCCGAACTGGCCCGAGATCGTTCGAACTAGCGGGCTCGGTCGGCCGCCGGCATGCCGCCGCTTGAAAAGCGAACAAATGTTCGTACACTGAAGGTATGAGCGGTCACGGCCTGGCGGCGCTTGATGCAGAAACACTCGAGATGATACGGCCGACCACGCTGTCCACCGAACAGCTGCTCGAGGTTCCTGAAGCGCTCGAACCACTGTTTCCCTGGAGTGGGTTGCCGCGGGGATGGTCGGTTGGTTTCACCGGTCGGGGAGCGTGGACCTTGGCGGCGGCGATGATGGTTCCCAGCCTTGGGGACCAGGGGTGGATGGCGGTTGTGGGTGCACCGCGGATCAATCTTGCCGCAGCAGCTGAGACAGGGTTGAGGATGGACCGGGTGCTCGTGGTCGAGACCCCTCCCACCGGCCAGTGGGGCATGGTGGTCGCCGCCCTGCTCGAAGCTGTACAGGTGGTGGTGGTGTCACCTCACTCGCCCATCGGGGCCCGGGATGCTCGCAGGATCTCGGCTCGACTCCGGGAGCAGAGGGCAACTCTGCTGCACCTCGACGGGGCAGCGAAGTGGCCGACCGCACTCGACATGAACCTCAGCTGTACCACCGATGAATGGCTGGGCATTGGCGAAGGTCATGGCTATTTGCGGTTTCGCCGTATGACGGTCGACGCAGTGGGTCGCCGTTCGGCCGCTCGAACACGATCGGTCTCGTTGTGGATGCCCGGTCCCGAAGGCCCTCTTACTCCGGCTGAACCGCTCGAAATCTACGCCAGCATCTTGCCGATTCGTCCCGGCGATCCAGCGGTTGCGTCGTGATCTCCGGCCATCCCTCCGTTTTGTCCACCCGTATGTGCGTGGTGATGTGCCCCGACTGGCCGGTGGTCGCATGGGGAGTACCTCTCGACGAACCCGCGGCGGTGTTCGTCGCCAATCGAGTGGTGGCGTCCACGCCACGGGCACGGATGGATGGGGTTGCGGTTGGGCAGCGCCGTCGCGACGCCCAGGGCCGCTGTCCGGACCTTGCCATCCTCGAACAGGACACCGACAGAGAAGGACGTCTGTTCGAGCCGGTTGCGGCAGCGTTGACCGACCTGACCCCTCGAGTGGAGGTTTCCGGGCCGGGCCTGGTCGGATTCCCGACCCGGGGGCCGTCCCGCTTTTTCGGTGGGGATCAAGCACTCGGGGCCAAGGTGAGGGACACGTTGGTTCCCGTCCTCGCCGGCCGTGGTCAACTATTCGTGGGCATGGCGGATGGACTTTTCGCTGCCCGCCTCGCCGCTCGGGCAGCATCGGAGATCAGCGGTCTTTCCGAGGATGAACCTGCACCGGTCATCGTGGCTCCGGGGGAGAGCGCCGGTTTCCTCTCCGGTTTCGGGGTGGATGCGCTGGCCATGCCCGACCTCGGCGGTGTTCTCCTACGCCTCGGACTGGGCACTCTTGGTCGGTTCGCCGAACTGAGCGCCAACGATGTCGTCGATCGGTTCGGGGCCGAAGGTCTCATCGCCCATCGACTGGCGCGAGGGGTTGACCAGTACCCTCCCAGCCTGCGTCGGCCGGCGGCCGATCTGGCGGTCACGTGGTGGTTCGATCCGCCCGCCGCCCGTATCGATCCCTGCGCCTTTGCGGCTAAGGCGTTGGCCGATGAGTTGAATCGGTCGCTGGAGGAGCAGGGTTTGGCGTGTGTTCGTGTGGCGATCGAGGCCGAAACCGAAAAGGGGCAGGAGTTCACTCGCCTGTGGCGACACGAGGGGACGTTGTCGGCAGCCGCACTGGCCGAACGGGCTCGCTGGCAGTTGGATGGCTGGCTTCATCAGGCCCGTCTCGTCCGGGCGCGTGATCGTCGAGATCCCGATGACGGGGTCGGTTCGGCGATCGCCCGACTCAGTCTCATCCCCGACGAGGTGGTGCCCGCTACCGGACGTCAACTGGGTTTCTGGGGTGGAAGGGCCGAACGGGCAGATGACATCTCCCGTACCGTTGCCAGAATCCAGGGGGTTCTGGGTGCGGAGTCGGTGCGGGTTCCCGAATGGAGCGGAGGTCGCGGGCCCGAAGAACAGATCCGTCTGGTTCTTGCGGCCGGGGTTGATCTGGGGGAGAGGCGTCAGGGGACTGATCCTCATCACATCACCCAGCCATGGCCGGGTCGGATCCCGCCACCGGCGCCTGCGGAGATCGGATCGGAGTCGAGTGAGGTCGAGTTGCTCGACGAGAATGGGGAGGAGGTCGGCGTGAGCGGCCGGGGTGAGATGTTCGTGCCTCCGGCGTGGTTGGTGACGTCTGGAACCGAACAGCAGGTCATTCGCTGGGCCGGTCCGTGGCCGGTGGATGAACGATGGTGGGATCCTGGCGCTCATCGACGCAGGGCCCGTCTCCAGGTGGTCCTCACCGACGGCACCGCTCACCTGCTCATGATCGAACACCGACGATGGTCGATCGAAGCGACCTACTGACCTTCGCACCAGGTACCACTCTCCGACCGTCGTGGACATGCCACACTGACAAGTGCAACGCCTCAACCCTCATCTGAACCCACCAGGGAGCACCAGTGAGTGTCATTCACATCGATCGCCCGGTTCACGACCTCGTGATCGAGGACCACGAAATCGTCGGACCGGACGACTCTCGGCTCGCCGATACCGTCGTCGCCATCGTCGGTGGACGCCGATGGGATGCCGCGATGTTCGATCGGACCCCACGGTTGATCGGGCTGTGCCGGACCGGGATCGGTGTCGACGCCGTCGATCTCGCCGAGGCAACCGCCCGAGGCGTGGCGGTCACGAACACCCCGGATGGACCGACCGTCTCCACCGCAGAACATGCCATCGCGTTGATGTTCGCTCTCGCCAAGACGATCGGGCCCCACGCTGCCCGATTGCGTCGGGCCGCCGGCGACTATGCCGATCGCAGCACCGCAATCGAGCTGAACGGTCTCACGTTGGGTCTTTTCGGGTACGGGCGAATCGCCAGGCGGGTTGCAGCCATCGCGTCGGCGGTGGGGATGCGGGTGATCGCCCACGACCCGTTCGTTTGGAGCCCCGAGGACGGCACTGAGATGGTCGACTTCGAGACCCTGTGCGCCGACTCCGATGTTCTTTCGTTACACGCCCCTCTGGCCCCCGACACCGCCGGGCTCTTCGATGCCTCGACCTTCGAGACGTGCAGGAACGGCCTGATCGTCATCAACTGCGCCCGAGGTGGTCTGGTCGATCACGACGCCCTCGTCGCCGCGCTCGACAGCGGTCATGTTGCAGCGGCGGGTCTCGATGTGACCGAGCCCGAGCCTTTGCCGCCGGGCCACACCCTGTTGCATCGCGCCAACGTAATCGTGACACCCCACATCGCCTCATCGACGGTCGTGGGACGCGCCCGCATGCTCGATCAGGCGATTGGACAGGCTCTGCTGATCCTGAGTGGGATCCGGCCGACCAACCTGGTCAACAGCGAGCTCCTCTCACCCCATTGGAACGATCTGGAAGCCTGAACAGCACCGATCACAAGAGAGCGTTGATGCGCTCCATGATCTCAGGCGTGAACGCTTCGAGTACCTCGATGGCCTCCATGTTCTCCACGACCTGACCCGGTCGACTGGCGCCGGTGATGACCGTGGACACGTTCGGATTGGAGGCGCACCAGGCGAGCGCCAATTGCGCTGGTGAACAGCCCAGCTCTTTGGCGATGTCCACGATGTTGCGGATCACCGCAACCGCCGACTCCTCGCGCATCTTGTCCCTCAGGTAATCGTGACCTTTCAGTGCGGCCCGGCTGTCCTCGGGGATCCCGTCGAGGTACTTGCCGGTCAGGAGACCGCCGGCGAGAGGGCTCCAGACCGTGGTGCCGAGTCCGATGTCGGTGTACAGCCGGGCAAATTCGTCTTCCACCTTGCGGCGGTTGAGCATGTTGTATTCGGGCTGTTCCATCACCGGCTTGTGGAGATGGTGACGTTCGGCGATCTCGTAGGCAGCCCGGATCTCATCGGCGGACCATTCCGACGTACCCCAGTAAAGTGCCTTGCCCTGGCTCACCATGTCGCTCATCGCCCACACCGTCTCCTCGATCGGTGTGTCCGGGTCGGCTCGATGACAGAACACGAGATCGACGAAGTCCATCTGAAGTCGCTCGAGTGAACGATCGATCGCCTGGCCGAGGTACTTGCGGTTCAGGGTGTTCGAGGTGTTCACGCCGTCGATGATCCCCCAGAAGAACTTGGTGCTGACGATGTAGCTCTCGCGTCCCCAGCCGAGGTTCTGGAAAGCTTGGCCCATCAGGGTTTCGCTCGCCCCCCCGGCGTAGACCTCGGCGTTGTCGAAGAAGTTGCAGCCGCCGTCGCGGGCGGCGACCATCGATTCCTGGACGGCGTCGAGGCCTTGCTGGTTGCTGAAGGTGACCCACGAACCGTAGGAGAGCGTGCTCACCTTCAGTCCCGATCGACCGAGCCTTCCATACGTCATCTGAGCCATCGCGAATCTCCTGCAGCAGTGGTCCGGATGCCGGACTGGTGCCAACCCTACCTGTCGGGTAGCGATGCATGTCGTCCGGTTGCGGTGGCCCCACCGCCAACTAGAAGAGTTCGCCGGCGCGGTCGGGGTCGCCGTGCTCCAGCATCTGGGCGTGGAGGTAGAAGAACGTCGGCCACGAGTAGGTCGTCGATCGGCCGAGGTGCACCGGACCGATCGATCGCACATGGAGTGGAAGCCCGCCCTGTTCCTGCCGAACTCCCTCGAGGAATCGCTCGGCCTTGGCGCATTCGTCATGAGCTATGCCGAGCACCTTCCAGATCC
>JAHEJO010000086.1 GCA_024638805.1 Acidimicrobiales bacterium | reverse complement strand
CATCAGGGGTCTCGGTCATGAACCTGGGTGCCGGCGATCGGGTCTCGGCTGTCGCCCGGTTGCTCGACCCTCCTTCGGTTGACGAGGAGTTCGGTGAGCCAGCCCTCGAGCCCGATGAGGCTTCGGGCGAGAACCTCAGCCAGAACGAAGAAGAATAGAGTAATCAAACATAAATTATAGTACTATCGAGTATCTGAAACCTCGAGACGTCACCAATCCCGAGCGGGGTGTTCTGCTGGTCGCCCTGTCGTTCTGGCTCTGTGTCGCTGTTCTTTGCAGCGTGTTCATCGTGGAGATCGCCGGTCGGGCCAGTCACCGGGCCCAGGCCCAATCGGTGGCCGACGCCGCCGCCTTGGCGGGTGCGGCGGGTGGGCCGTCTGCCGCCGAGCAGATCGCATCGGCCAACGGGGCTGAACTGGTCGCATTCGAGACTGACGGGCCCAGCGTGACGGTGCGGGTCGCCGTCGATGATGTCGTTGCGGTCGCCTCGGCGGAAAGGAGGATTCGCCCAGCGGGAAGGGGGTGACAGGCAAACGCCGGAGCACCAACTATCATTCTCGCTACTATGGTCCCGCCCACGGCTGCCTCCGATGAGTACGTCATCGACGACGACCTCGTGCAGGCGCTGGGTTTCCAGCCGGCGACCGACGAGCTCTTCGACGCTCGAATGGGCGAGGGTGGTTCGGGAGCGGACACCGTGATCGATCTCGCTGCCGGCGAGGCGGTCTCGCAGGCGGTGGTCGCCGAGGCCGCTCCCGTCTCCGTGCCGCTGGCGCCGCCGTTGATAGGTGGAGGCCAACCGGCCGATCAGGTCGTCGTTCCTCGACGGCTCGCCCCTGACGACGCGGCCGTAATCGACTTTCGGGTCGAGTCGGCGCGCGGGCGCCCCAGACTCAAAGCGCGAAAGGTCCGCCGTGTCGTTCGGCACATCGACCCGTGGTCGGTGTTGCGTTTCTCGGTGATCTTCCACCTGGTCCTGTTCGGCGCCATCCTGATCGCGAGCGTGCTGGTGTGGAACGCTGCGGAATTGGCCGGGGTCGTCGAGAACATCGAGAGCCTGATCGCCGAACTCGCCTCCCTGGAGGAGTTCGTGATCGATGAGTCGGCCCTTTTCCGGGTGGCGTTGGTCAGCGCAGCGATGTTCACACTCGCCTCGAGCGTCATGTTGGTGCTCCTCAGCGTGATCTTCAACCTGATCTCGGATCTGACCGGTGGAATTCGCTTCACGGTGATCGAGGAGGAACGGGTCCGAACGGTCCGCCGGGTTCAGGCCAAGACAGAGCGTTCCTCCGCACCCGCCTCGTAGCGCACGTTGACTTCGAACCGGTACCCTTGCCGCGGATCGATTGCGGGGCTATAGCTCAGTCGGTTAGAGCGCACCCCTGATAAGGGTGAGGTCACAAGTTCGATTCTTGTTAGCCCCACAAACGAAGGCCCTGGTCACCGACGCCGCACAGCCCCGGGCACGCCCGGGGCCGTGGACGTCGTGAGGGTTCTTCGCGATTCAGAGTGAACCGATGGGGAGCAATGGATCCTCGGGTACGTCGTACCCGATGTCCCAGCGACCGAGCCGATCTTTCCAGTCGCTGTGTCCGCCGAGGGCGTCGGCGTATGCCGCTTGTCGTTTGGCGATCCGACCGTTGGGCAGTTGGTCGTCGTCGTCGAACTGGGCTTCGATCCCAAGCTTGAGGTTCCGGAGCGCCTCGCTGCGCAGTTGGGAGATCCGAGACTCGGTGACACCGAGGAAGCGGGCGAGGTCCTGCGATGTCTTGCCCTCAAGGAAATAGCCGACGATCACGAATCTCTGCCGTTCGGGCAGCAGCTGGACCGCATCACGCAAGTAGCTGTGGAGCTCGCGTGTCTCCAGCTCGGCGCTGGGCTCGACCGAACTCTGGTCCTCGAGCACCTCGACGAGCGTGAGGTCCTCATCGGTGTCGTTGCTGGTCTCGTGGTCGAGGGCCAGAACCACGCTACGGAACAGGCGGTCGCGCAACTTGGCGAGTTCGTCCATGCCCACCCCGAGCTCGCTCGCCATCTCCTGGATGGTTGGGACCCGACCCAGTTCCGATGCGAGGTACTGCTCGGTGCTCTCCAGGCGTCGAGCGAGAAGTCGAACCGATCGCGGAGCCCAGTCGGCCGCCCGAACCGAATCGAGGATCGCGCCGCGGATCCGTTGTGCGGCAAACCGGTCGAAGGGAACGCCGCGGTCTTCGTCGTAGCGCCGAGATGCCTCGACCAGACCGAGCGCACCCGCTCGTGCCAGTTCTTCGCGGTCCACGTGGCGCGGGAAGTGCACCGCCACCTGGAACACGACGTGTTTCACGAGAGGCAAGTGGTGTTCGATGCGTTCGTTTATCTCAGCCAGATTTGATTCGCCCATGTGCACGTTCCTTTGCATGTTGTCCTCCATAGCCGCAGCAGTTATCGGCAGTGCAGGGCAAAGAACTTGAGGAGAAATCTGGGATTTCGGTCTCTTTCGATACCATCGGCCACGCATGGTCACAACTTGAGGACAAAACCTCACGCTGAGTCGGCAATGGTCGGAAGGCTGCCGCTACCTATCGGCGAGACCCGTGGAAACGGGCGGCGGTGAGGCCCCTCCGATGCAACTCCGACAGTACTTTCGAGGGATTCAACGTCAACTCGGCCACGCCCATCGCTCCTCGTGGCGGATCGCCGTGGTGTACGAGGCCGGCGATCACCGCAGCGAGCGTACCGGCCGCGACCGATGGGTAGACCATGGCTCCGACCACCTCGGTTTGGTAACCCAGAGCACCCAATCCCCTCACCTCGATCCGAAGTCCGCCCGGTCCACCGTCGGCGTGGGGTTTGCGGAGCATCGGAAGGCGACCTGTCAGCCGGTCGCGACGGGTGGCGGCGGTCCGTGCGGAGAGACGTCGAGCGGCGGGAAACACCCGATGCAGCAGCAGCGGTTCGGCCAGCGCCCCCCGGTAGCAGTCCTGAGCGCCCAGCGATCCCGGAAACCACGTCAGGTCCCGTCCCGAGCCGGCCCGCTTCTCCACCCAATCACCGTCGATCAATGCGAGTGCGGGAAGTTGGAGGCAACGATGATGTCGACGGGCACAGGCCGGCCCGGCAGTGCCGGTCGTCCACACGGAGATCTCCTGGACGACGTCGAACCCCCGGGAGGCATGGAGGGCCTGGAGGCAGGAGAACCCCGGGGACAGTCCGGCTCCTGCGACGACCGTGGTGCCGCTGTCGAGGGCTCGATCGTGCAGGTGGAGAAGGTCGTTCACATCGGCCGGGTCGTCGCTGGTCGACACGACGTTGACCCCGCTTCGAACCAGGGCGGCCCCGACCGCGCCGTGGTTTCCCGCCGGCGTTGCCAGAATCACGGTTGTGCCCGGTCCACCGTTGGGTTCGGCCGGCCCGTCGATCGGCCTGAGCATGTCGAGAACCTGTCGCCGCCGGTCGCGGACAACGTCGTACACCCGCAGGGGAGCGGGTCCCGTCCTCAGTTGGCGTGCGGCGTGCGAACCGACGCGCCCGAGTCCGACGATGCCGATCGGCTCAGGCGTCGTATTCTCCGACATCGATCTCAGTCCAGCCGCCTCCGCGCGGGGGCACCCCGCCCCGGCCGCGGAGTCGGAAGAAGGCAGCCAAAATACCCGCCATCGACAGCGCGGTCAGAACCCGGCGGACAAGGCTCAACATGAGCGAGCGGCCACGTTCAGAACGATGCCGCTTCCTGCCAGCGGTCGATGAGCGTTGCGTCGCCGAAGACCTCCAGCCGGCTTGCAGGTATACGACTCCACAACACCAACAATAGGTCAGATACCGGACCTCGTAGGGCCACGTCCGCTTTGCTGTGCGTGTGCTCACAGTCGACGTGATCACCGTGGATGGTGGCGGTCCACTCGCCGGCTCCTTCGCCCTCGTCGGTCGAGTGCAGGTGCAATGTCTCACCCTTGCCGGCGAGGGTCTCGAAGCGCATCCTCGTCGGGACGAACACATCGAAGATCTCGTCGATTCCGTCGACCGCGATCGCCGGGTCGATCGGCCGGGGTGTACCCAACGCTGCGGCGACGTCCCATCGGTGCATGCTGAGCTCGTGAGCCATACGACGCACCCACCACGAGGCCGGCTGGGGACCGGCAAAGGAGGGTCGCACGACGTCAGGGTCGGACGCGTCGAGGGCGTGGCGGAGGCCGGCGACCGCCTCGGCGCTCCAGGCCAGTACCTCCGAACCCGCTGGTGGATTGGGTACCGACGAACGCGACGGCGGGGTGTCGGGCTCAGCCGACTGGAGCAGTGTGACGTATCGCGAAACCCAGCCGGTATGTCCGATGACATCGCCGACGGTCCACCCGTCGATGTGTGGGATCGGGTGCCCCAAGTGAGCCGGGTCGGTCGCGAGGAGGCGTCCGGACTCTTCGGCAATCTGGGCGAGGTAACGATCACGTGGCGGACTCATTCACACACTCTGGCAGCTTTCTGCCCGGAAGACTCCCTCGCCCACGCAGATCCGGGCCGCGACGGGGGCTTCGAACCGGCCGACATGCCGCCCAGGTCTCCGGCGATCGGGCGATCCCTAGTCTTGTCGCCGCTGTCGCAGCATCGGTCGGTCCGCAGGCGGATCGACCGCGCCGGCGGCGACCCAGCGGTCGAGGCAGCGCCACTCGTCCTGCAACCAGCGAACCTGTGCCTCCGGGTCCTCTGGCGGGGAAACAGTCGACCACCAGCGGATCACCACGGGTTCCCGCAACGGAATGTTGTCTCGCAGTCCGTGTAGTTTGGCGACGCCGTCGAGCCCACGATGGGCGAGTATCATCGGGTGGGCATCGGGCCGTGACCTGAGCAAGGTCAGCACACCCGCCGGTTTGGGAGGAAGTAGCGACTGCAGTTCGTCGGTCAACTCCACGGCCTGGGTTTCACCACGCCGCTCGAGCGAGTCACGTATGCGGGCCCGTGTCGCGGTGGTGGCGAACGTGCCTTCCGGAAAGATCACGAGCGCACCGTCATCGCGTACTCGAGCCGACAGACCCCGCAGGTGGTCCAGCTCGCTGTCGGTGTTGCCGTTCCGATTGACGAAGTAGTTGCCGAGCGGTGGGCCGAACAGGTCGAAGGAGGGAAACCAGCGCAGTTCTCTCTTCAGGACGTAGTGGGCTGGCCGTTGGAGGAGGTAGCCGAACAGCACCGCTGGGATGATGGCGTCCACATTCGACGCGTGACGGCTGATCATCAGGATCCGACCAACGGGCAGGGTCGTCACGTCGCCCCAGTCGACATGGACTCCCAGGAGGCGACCGCACCAACGCAGTAACGATGCGGACCAGGTGCCCATCGCCCGTTCGAAAGCCTGGGTCCTGGTTGCGCCCCGCAGCGGCGCGATCCGCAGGAACAGGCCGACCGCATACCACTCGTGGAGGGCGATGACGATTGCCATCAGGCCCAGTCTCAGGAGCGGGAGACGCCATTTGCCGGTGACAACATCGATCATCGCGAGCAGAACCAGCGCAACGGGCGAGAGC
The DNA here is from genome assembly GCA_024638805.1 of Acidimicrobiales bacterium. Taxonomy (GTDB): domain Bacteria; phylum Actinomycetota; class Acidimicrobiia; order Acidimicrobiales; family SZUA-35; genus JABDIY01. The sequence goes on along the minus strand of JAHEJO010000086.1, from coordinate 6,399 downwards.
AGGATCATGAGCGGTGCCACGCTCAGAGCTGCCGGGATCGAAAAGACACGTCGTGCGTAACGGGTTGGCCGACGCTCGGGTTCGAGCAACGGTGGTGCTGTCGGGTTTGAGTTGGGACGGCCGGTCACGTCGGCGGGAACCGGTGCTACCGCTCTTCCTTGAAGATGACGTGGCGACGAAGTACGGGGTCGTACTTGCGCAGCTCGAGCCGTTCCCGGGTGTTGGTCTTGTTCTTCTTGGTCACATACGTGTAGCCGGTTCCCTCGGTGGACCGGAGTTTGATCAGTGGGCGTTTGTCGCCGCTCTTGGCCATCAGACTTTCTCCCCACGACCGCGCATCTGGGCCAGAACGGACTCGATGCCACGTTTGTTGATCGTCTTGATCCCTTTGGTGCTCACGGTCAACGTGACCCACCGCTTCTCGCTGGGTACCCAGAACCTCTGACGTTGGATGTTCGGGTTCCAGCGACGTTTGGTCACCCGATGGGAGTGGGAGATGCTGTTGCCGAACGTCGGCTTGCGGCCGGTGACCTGACAGACCTTGGACATGATCGATACCTCGAGCGAAAAACCTGTGCGTGAAAACGCAGACCACTCAGACTATGCCCCGACCCTCCCTTTTCCACGGCCGGTTGCCCCGCGCGTCGGGGGATCCCCCAACCCGAGGTTGGGGAGTGTCATAATGTGACGGTAATGTGACGAAGTGGAATGTGGGGTTCACCATCGTCGCGCCGCGCGTCGATGGCGAGGGTCGATGTGTCGCCCCACGAGCACCGCGGTCGCCTTGGTGCTCGCCGCCTTCATCCTCACCGGGTTCGCGCCAGGATTGACGCCTGCAGCTCAGGCCGACTCGATTCCCGAGATCACACTGCCGATACACGTGGACGCCGTGGACTCGGTCAGATGGACCGACACATGGGGAGCCAGCCGCAGTGGAGGTCGCAGTCACGTCGGGGTCGACATGCTCGGCCCCAAGATGACCCCCCTGGTGGCGGCCGCCGACGGCGTGATCACATGGATGCGCCACGACTCGGTTCGGGGAAACATCCTGTATCTGACCGACGACGACGGTTGGAAATACATCTACGTCCATATCAACAACGACACCCCGGGCACCGATGACGGCGCCAACCGCTTCGAGGAGGCTTTTGCACCCGGGATCGAGCGGGGTGCTCGAGTGTCGGCGGGCCAGGTCATCGCCTACATGGGTGATTCCGGCAACGCCGAGTGGACGGTTTCTCATCTTCATTTCGAAGTGGTCGATCCCAGTGGCCGCAATCTGAACCCGGCACCGATCGTCGATGCCGCACGGGAGCGGGCACTGCGGGTAGTGCCGGAGATCGATCCTTCCTTGGTGGCGCCGTTCGAGAGTCTCGAGTCTCTGGCCGATGGGCTGTACCAGACCGCCCACGGCCGTCGGGCGGACAATGCCGAACTCCAGGCGCTGGCCGCATCACTTGCCAATGATGGGTTGAGCGCCAGCCTGGCCACGGTGATCACCCCCACCAGTCCGGCGGCATCGCTCGATCGGATCTACGAGGCGTACTTCCTCCGTCCCGCCGACACCACCGGCTTCAACTACTGGATGGACCGCTACCGCAACGGCGCAACGCTGGGAGCCATCGCCGAAGAGTTCGCTCGCTCCCGGGAATTCGAGAACCGCTACGGCGATTCGAGGTTCTCTGAATTCCTCGATCAGTTGTACGTCGACGTACTCGGCCGGGAACCCGACGACGCCGGGAAGGCCTACTGGTTGGATCTGCTCGAACGGGGCCGGGTGAGCCGAGGGACGATCGTGGTCTACTTCACCCAGGGCGACGAAATGATCAATCAGACCCGCGAACGCAGCGAGTTGACCATTCTCTCGCTGTTGTTCACCGAACAGACTCCGTCCCGGCAACAGACCGAGGATTGGGAGGCCCTGCGATCCTCGACAGATCTGAGAGCCTCGGTTCGAGCGTTCTACCTCTGATCATCGCGGTGGCGGAAGGACGCGGCGACCCGGACTGAACCGTCGCCTGTCGGCCGGGAGCGCCCGACGACGAATCGTGCCGAGACCGATGATGGCGGCGGCGGCGAGGACGACGACCGTCGTCGCGAACCATGGCCACTGCACCTGGCCGTCGGCCTGGGTCAGCCGTTGGAGCATCCAGGCGAGAGCGATGGCGGCGGCGGACACGAGGACCAGATTCTCGACATTCATTCGGGTCACTCGACGACTGATATCGCCCTGCCGCCGGCGGAGGTGGTTGTAGGTCATCGCCGCTTCGGCGACGACGATCACCAGGCCCGGCATCACCCACCAGAGTCGGTCCGGTTCCGGGGACACGCTGGCGCCGACGACCGTGGCGGCGAGAGTTCCGATGGCCAGGAGCAGGAGACATGAGACCAAGGTGTCGCCCTTGGCCAGGAAGACCCAGGCGAAGATCCCGAGGACCGTCGAGCTCACGACGATGGCGGCGGCGTCGCCCTCGAACACCCATACGAGCAGTGTGAACGAGCCGACCCACAGTGTGAGCAGCTCCGGTGAGGCAGCCAGAGCGCGCCGTGCGAGCCGGTCCTGCCGGCGTTGCGACCGCCGGGACTCCTCGGCCGGCCCGGGGAGGCCCACACTGACAGCGTCCCGCGGCGGAGGCCTTGTCGGCGATGGGGGTGGTGGAGTCGTTTCCGGCCAGGCGTGACCTGGGGTCGGTGACGGAGGCTGTTCGATCATCGGTTGACCTCGGAGAGGCTCCCCCTATGGACCGTCGGGCTGCGGCCGGCCGAGATGGCCCTGCGCAGTACCGGCTCCACCGGCACGCCGGTGTGCCAGGGCAGGACGGTCACCCCGAGGGCTGCGAGTCGTCGCTTCTGCCATTCGATCGTGATGCGGTTGACCCGTCGGGCGGTAGGGCTCACCGACCGATCGAGACCCCGGTCCACCAACAGCAGAGCCACTCTGTGACCACGGCGCCGGAGTTGGGCGACATCGCTGGCGAAGACCTCGCTGTGCAATGGACTGATCGCCAGGATGAGGGATCTGCCTTCGAGGTCGTGGGTCGGGACGGTGGGGAGGTCACCGCGACGGTCCTGCATCGGCCGGCTCGACAGAAGGGTGTCGACGATGATGTGCCCGGCTCGTCTGCCGAGGCTGGGAGGCAGCCATCGGACCCCCGTACTTCGATCGAGGATGCCGACTCTGTCCATCGAGCGGAAATGCCGTTGTTGCAGACCGATGGCGGCGGCGATCGTCGAACGCAGGGTGCTGTCGAGGGGCTCGCCCACGTCCTGAACCACGTCGACGAAGAGCACCACGTCGCTGGCCTGCTCGGTGTAGCGGTCGGCGACCATCGGTTTGCCCCGTCGCAGGGACAGGCCAGGGTGGATCCGGCGGACCGGGTCGCCGCTCTGATAGGCCCGAACCTCCGCGAGTTCCATCCCGGGTCCCCGGGCGCTCGAGCGGTGGTCGCCAACGGTCGAGCGGGTGCGTTCGGCATGCAGCATCGCCTGGATCCTCTCGCTCGGAGGGTGAACGTGGAGGATGTTGGTCAGCGGGAACTGCTGGATCGATTCGGTGAGACCGAACCTGTCCCGGGTCACCACGTTGAGGAATTCGGGTCCCGTCACCCCCCACTTGCGTGCCCGGACGTCGAACCTGATTCTCGAGGGGCCTGGGAGGGGCTGCACGACCCGGGGCGGGCTGAGGGGCTCCAATGCTGCCGGCAGTTGGAGTTCGAGGTCGACGAGTGGCACGGATCGTGCACACGACACATCGACGTAGACGGAGATCTCGTCGCCTTCGATCGTGCGGAACCGGGAGAGGCTCACCCGGTCCACGTGCAACGGTACCCACCAACCGCTCAGCAGGCTGAGCATGATCACGCTTACAAATGGCGCAAGGGCGATGAAGAAGACGGTCGACCGTTCCGTCGGCATGGCGAGGCCGATGATCAGCAGGCCCGATCCCAGGGTTGAGTACAGCCAGAATCGCCATGTCAGGTGACGGCTCAAGGGGGGGCGTCGCCGAACGAGAGGGGTTCTGGCACCGATCCGGTGTCCTCGCCGGCATCGGTGGCTGGTGGGGTGGGGATCATCTGAACGACCTCGTCGATCACCTCGAAGGGCTGGACGCCTCGCACCCACTGGTCGGGCATGAGGAGGAGCCGATGGCTGAGTGTGGGGATGGCCATGGCCTTGACATCATCGGGGAGCACGTAGCTGCGGCCGCCCATGGCTGCCCACGCACGTGACATCTTCAGCAATGCCAGCGAGCCGCGGGGGCTGGCGCCCGCTTCGGTGCGTGGGTTCTGTCGTGTCCCGTCGACGATGTCGACGATGTACTGCGCGACGGGGACGCTGACGTGCACCGCTTCGATCGCCAATTGGACCGACCGGGTAGAGTCGGGGGTCAGCATTGGTTCGATGACGACTCGGTCCGTGCGCCTGGCCGCCCGCCGCATCACGAGATCCACCTCGGCCTCGTGACTCGGATAGCCAACACCGGTACGGATGAGGAACCGATCCAGTTGAGCCTCCGGTAGCGGGTAGGTGCCTTCGGATTCGATCGGGTTCTGGGTGCCGATCACGACGAAGGTGTCGGGCAGCAGACGGGTGGCACCGTCGACGGTGACCTGGCGCTCCTCCATCGCTTCGAGCAGCGCGGATTGTGTTTTGGGCGGTGCCCGGTTGATCTCGTCACCGAGCACGAGGTTGGCGAAAACCGGCCCGGGTCGGAACTCGGTCGAGGACAGGGCCGGATCGAAGACCGTGGCGCCGGTGATGTCGGCGGGGATCAGATCGGGAGTGAATTGGACCCGGGAGAAGTCGAGACCGCAGCACTGGGCGATCGCCCGGGCGGTGGCGGTCTTGGCGACCCCGGGAACGTCTTCGAGGAGAACATGACCGTCGGCGAAGACCGCTGCAAGAACGAGTCGGAGCATGTCGCGTTTGCCCACGATCGCCGATTCGAGACGGTCGAGCATCGCTTCGGTGAGCGGTCCGATCGAACGAGCGTCGTGGATGGTGGGTGGATTGCCGTCGTCGTTCACATGGTTCCTGTCACTGGAGGCTGGGGGAGAGGCGGCAGGTTCAGATTGTGTTCCAGCTGATCGAGGATCATGTTGATCTGCTGGTCGGGGGGACCGGACCCTGTGACCTCGATGTGGAGATCGTCGGCTCGTCCGACCAGTAACTCGACCACGTGTTCGGGTCGGGTCAGTAGCGCCTCTTCGACCGCCACGACGTCCCACGGAACCGATTGCAGCCCGTGGGTCGCCGCCGGGAGAACGATCGGCGGGCCCGCGCCTGTGGAACCCGATGACATCTTCGACCATGTCCGGAACAAGCTGATGAGTACGGCAAGGGTGATGATGAAGATCAGTGGTGGGAAGATCTGGGCGAGGGCGTTGAACAGTGAGCTCAACGCGATCCCCTGTTTGCCACCGCGCTGGGCGTATCGGGCGGCGTGGTACCGCACGCTGCCCGGGCGAGCATGCGCAACGCCTCGACCGAGCTGTCCCGCTCGGCCGGGGTGGCGTCGGATCCGCCGAAGCGAATGCCGCTGTAGCTGGTCGCGATCCGACGCAGCGGGGCGGCAAGGTCGTTCTGGATACGCTCGACCCGCCGAAGCCACTCGTTGGTGGTCTCGTCGGCGAGCCGGGCCGGGAGTCGGCCCAACCCCGCCTCGGCATAGCTCATCGCCACCCGAATGGCCCTTTGCGGTTCGGGGTCGCGCAGGAGTTCGTAGCAGAAACGTTCGAACGCGGACCAGCCTTCATCACCCAGAGGGATGGGATTGATGTCGTGGCCGGGTTCGAGAGACGAGGTGCGTTCCGCGTGTCGGTCGGTCGACCCGCCCGGGCCGAAACGGCGTGCGATCAACACGAGCGCCAGAATCCCGGCCAACATCAGTACCACGAGACCAACGGTGTAGAAAACGTCGAGCCAGTCCAGCGGTGGTGGGTTGACCTCCGGTCCGTCGAGTTGCGGCCCATCGATGTCGGGTCCGGTGATCGAGGGAGTCTCCAGGCTCGGGCCCTCGAAGGTGAAACCACCGACCTCGTTGCGGATGATGAAGTCCTGCCGGCTCTCGTTGCGACTGACGAAGGCGGCGGTTCCGACGAGCAGAAGGACCAGCCCGGCCAGCGCGTACCCGGTTCGAGCGGCCATCGGCGGGCGATACGACACCACGGTCTCAGAATAGGGGAGATTGCCGAACGGTCAGGACGCGTGGGCGAAGATCGCCTTCAGGTATCTCCCTTCGGCAAAGGTCACCGGGTGGTCGATCGGGTGCCCGGTGACGTCGATCGATGCGAACGTCCGCGTCGACCGCTCGAGCTCGGCCCGAACGTCCCCGTTGAACACGTCCTCGCTCACCCGGGACGAACACGAGCACTGGACGATGGTTCCACCGGGGGCCAG
>JAHEJO010000085.1 GCA_024638805.1 Acidimicrobiales bacterium | reverse complement strand
GGGTGGTGGTGGTCGCCTCGGTGGTGGTGGTCGCCTGGGTGGTGGTGGTCGCCTCGGTCGTCGTGGTGGTCGCCTGGGTGGTGGTGGTCGCCTCGGTCGTGGTGGTGATCAGCGCTGCGCTGGTCGGCGGAAGATCGGCCTCGACGCTCGTTCCCAGGACGGTGGGGTCGATCTCGGCGTCGACGTTGGTCTCGGACCCGACATCGAGCGAATCCGACAGTCCCGAGATCGTGAGGGCGACCGAACCGGCCAGCGTCAACAGGAACAGCGACGCCAGCAGGACGGTGACCCGCCGTCGACGGCCAGCGTCCTCGATGGCGGTGGGAATCGGATGGGCGATGACGTGGCGGGTGGAGGGCGGGACCCCTGCGGTGGGAGCAAAGTGCACCCGTGGGGCGACATGGTCCTCGGCCGAGGCCATCCGATTCGTCACCGTCACCGTGCCCGCGCTGTGTACGGGAACCCGTGGCGCTGCAGGCTCGGGCAGACCGAAAACGCTGCGGGCCACAACGTCGGTCAGGTTGATCGGTGCCCGTTTTTCAACCGGTTCCTCCTCGGGCTCACCCCACAGAACGGCCTCGGCCATGGACATGGCCTCGTCTTCGCCGAGGAAGTCGGGGTGGTCGTTTTGCTCGGAGTATCTCATCGGTGGAAGTGCGGACGAGTCGACGTCGAACTCGCACAACAAACACTAAGGGTAACGCCTAGCCTCGTGCCCGTGCCCGACATCTCTGCTCTCCTGGGAAGTGTTACCCACGCAGTGGCAGGCGGAGGCGAGAACCGGCCGGGCCAACTGGAGATGGCCCGGCGAGTGGCGATGTCTCTCGACACCCGAACCGCTCTGGCCGTCCAGGCGGGAACCGGCGTCGGCAAGAGCATCGCCTATCTCACCCCGATCATCGATGCGCTCGCCGACAAGCGGATCGAACGGGCGGTCGTGGCAACGGCGACCATCGCCCTGCAGGATCAGCTGGTCAGCTCCGACCTCCCCACCGCCGTGTCGGCTCTCGGAGCAGACGTGACCGCCGCCGTTCTCAAAGGTCGATCCAACTACGTTTGTCTCCAGCGGCTCGAAGAACTCAATGAGGCAGCTATCGGCGAACAGCAACAGCTGCTGGCCGGCACCGATGCCGACTCCTATCTGCCGGCGGTGAACGAGTGGGCGGCGTCCACGACGAGCGGCGACCGCGAAGAACTGGTGCCGGCTCCACCCAGTGCGGTGTGGCGGGCGGTGAGCGTGGGGCCGGACGAATGCCCTGGCCCAGCCCGCTGTCCCAAAGGAGACGTGTGTTTCGCCGAGGCGGCACGACACCGGGCGGCTGATGCCGACATCGTGGTCACCAACCACCACTTCTACGGGTTGCACATGGCATCGGAGGGAGCTCTTCTCCCGTCCCACGACGTGGTCGTCTTCGATGAGGCCCACCACCTCGCCGACGTCATCAGCGCAACCAGTGGAGCAGAGCTGGGAGGGGGTCGGTTCCGCAACCTGGCTCGGCGTGTCCGCACTCTTCTCACCGATGCGGACGTCGCCGATCTGTTGATCAAATCGGCCGATGATCTGCCCGACGCGCTACGACCCTTCGTCGGCGAACGGGTATCGATCGACGCCACCCTGATGGCCACGCTCATCGCTGGAAGATCCAGGGCCGAGTCTGCGCTCCGCGCGCTGCGCAACGTCGTCCAGGCGGCCGGGACCAAAGGCGACAGTATTGACCTCAAGACGACGACCAGGGTGGAGCGGGCCCTGCGAATGCTCACCTCGTTGATCGACGACATCGATCTGATCAGCGACGCGCACGACTCCACCACGGTGCTGTGGGTGGACGGAACCCCCGCCAATCCGGTGCTGAAGGCCACACCGATCGACGTGAGCGCCATCTGCGCTGCGCAGCTCTGGAATGGCCCCACCGTGGTCTTGACCAGCGCCACGCTGCCGGGAACCCTCGGCGACGGTTTGGGCCGGTCAGATCTCTCGGTCGATCGGGTCGAATCGCCATTCGATTATGCCGAACTCGGGCTGCTCTATTGCCCGGTGCACTTGCCGACCCCGAACGATCCGGCATACGGCCCGGCCAGCCGTGAGGAAATCCGGCGTCTGGTCGAGGCGGCCGGCGGACGTTCGCTGTGCCTTTTCACGTCCTACCGGGCGATGGAAGCGGCGGCGGAGTATCTGATCGACCGCCTCACAGATATGAACGTGCTGGTTCAGGGGAGCGAATCGAAGTCCGAACTCCTTCGCGATTTTGCCACAACCGATCATTCGGTGCTGCTGGCCACGATGAGCTTCTGGCAGGGGGTCGATATCCCGGGCGATGACTTGACGCTTGTGACGATCGACCGGCTTCCGTTTCCACGTCCGGACGAACCGGTGTTGAGCGCCCGCCGTGAACGTCTCGGCAACCGGGCGTTTCGAATGATCGATCTCCCGCGGGCGTCGACTCTCCTGGCCCAGGCAGCCGGTCGACTGGTTCGCCGTGCCGACGATCACGGTGTCGTCGCCGTTCTGGACAAACGCCTGGCGACGAGCAGGAGTTATCGCTGGGACCTCATCGGTGCGCTCCCGCCGTTCACCAGGACCAAGGAACCCGAGGAGGTCTACCGTTTCCTGCGTTCGCTCGATACGCCGCAGTGAGCGCAACCATCAATCGAGCCTGAGCAGGCGTTCCACATCGGCGGGGTTGTTCTGCCAGTTCGGTTCGACGTTGACCACGAGTTCGAGATGGAACCCGTCGGCCAGTTGCCTACGGACCTTGGTTCCCACACTCTTGAGGACGTCGCCACCTTTGCCGATGACGATTCCCTTCTGGCTCTCCCGCTCGACCAGGATCTCGACCGTGACGTGTTTGTCGTCCCACCGGATCACCCGGGTGGCCACCGAGTGAGGAAGCTCTTGACGAAGCGTTCGCATCAGCTGTTCCCTCACCAACTCCGCCACCCAGTGCGCGTCGGTGACGTCGGAGACCGAATCGTCCGGAAACCACAGCGGTCCCGGCGGCAACCGTGTGACGAGTTCGTCAACCAGGGCCGGGATACCGGCCCCGGTGAATCCGGACACCGGGAAATAGGCCAGGAAGCCGAGCCCAGCGACCAACTCCAGCTGCCGAACGATCGCTTGGCGTTTCATTCCATCGATCTTGTTGAGGACAACGATGGTGCTGGCCGGGTCGAGCGTCTCGGCGAGAAAGGCATCACCTCGCCCATACCCCGATCGGGCGTCGACAACGAAACAGACCAGATCGGCTTCTCCCCGCCCCTGCCGAGCGGTCGTGTTGAGCTTCTTGCCCAGAGCGGTCCTCGGCTTGCCCACCCCGGGTGTGTCGACGAAGACCACCTGGGCATCGGGTCGGGTGAGCACGCCGCGGATTCGGTGGCGAGTGGTCTGGGCTTTGTTCGAGGTGATCGAGACCTTTTCCCCCACGATCGAGTTGACGATTGTCGATTTTCCCGTGTTGGGGCGGCCGTACAAGGTAACGAAGCCCGACCTGAAGCCCCGTTCGTCGCTCACGAAGGCATCGGTTCCTCGGCCGGGACGGAGCCCGAGATCCGCACCCTGGTGATACGGCGCCCGTGAACCTTCTTGACCGTGAGACGATGACCGGCGACATCGCAGCTCTCATCGACAGAGGGAACCCGTCCGAACACATCCATCACCAGACCTCCAACCGTGTCGTAATCGCCACCGGGAAGTGAGAGGTTGCCGAGATCGTTCAGCTCGTCGATCGGGATCCTGGCATCCACCACCAGCGAGCCATCCGGCTGCCGTTCCACCAGCGGCTCTTCCCGGTCGTATTCATCGACGATCTCGCCGACGAGTTCCTCGATCAGGTCTTCCAAGGTCACGAGCCCGGCGATGCCGCCGTATTCGTCGACCACCATCGCCATGTGGAACACCTGATGCTGCATTTCGCGCAGCAGCTCAGCCACCTTCTTGGATTCCGGAACGAAGATGGCATCCCTCATGAACCTCGTGACGGGTACGTCGACGAGACCGTCGAGTTCGGCTCTGATCAGATCCTTCACGTAGACAAGACCGAGCACATCGTCGCTGTTCTCCCCGACCACCGGCAACCGCGAATAGCCTGCCGCACTACTGAGATCCAGCGCCCTTTCCACGACGATGTCGGATTCGAAGACGGTCATGTCCGGACGTGGGACCATCACCTCTCTCACGATCGTCTGCCCGAACTCGATGACGCTCTCGATCAGGTCGCGGTCGTCCTTTTCGATCACTTCATCGGCGACCGCCGCATCGGCGAGGGCGATGAACTCCTCTGGCACTGCGAACGGCCCGCGCCGCAGGCCCTGACCGGGGACGATGACGTTGGTCAGCACGATGAGTGTCTGGGTGAACCAGCGCAGCGGAGCGAACCCGACGAGCGCAGCGACGGGACGCCCGAGCGTCATCGCCAACCGGTCACTGTGCAGAATCCCCCACGTCCGGGGGACAGCCTCAGCGATCACGAAAACGACGAGGAGGTTGACCGCCGCAACCGCCACCACCCATGGGGTTGAGAACCAGTTCTGGGCGAGGAGCGCCACCAGAGTCGCCTCGGCGAGAATCACGCCGGTCGCCACCAGGCGCAGCGGATTGATTAGCGACTCCGGCCGGCTGAGCAGTTCGCCCAACACTTCGGCCCGAGCGTCCGCTCCAGGATCATCGCCGTTGAGGTGATGAAGCCGGACCGTCGATGTGTTCGAGAACGCCGCCTCCATCATCACGAGGAACAGGGCCACCCCCAGTAGGGCGACGCCGGCGACCACGCCGATCACCTCGAGACTGCTCACCTCTGGTCTCCGGGATGATCGAACCCAAACGGTTTGAGGTAGGAGGCTTCGAGCGCCTGCATGCGGCGCCTCGAGTCGTCGTCTTCGTGATCATGACCGAGAAGATGCAGCGCTGCGTGGATCGACAGCAACAGCATCTCGGACCCGAACGTGCCGGCGTGATCCGCCGCCTGATCGAGAGCCACGGAAGGGCACAGCACGACGTCGCCGATATGGGGCGCAAAACCGAAGCTGTCGCCCTCGGACGGATGGTCGAGCGGGAAACTCAACACATCGGTAGGCGCATTCACACCCAGATACTCGGTATTGAGCCGTGTGATCGCCTCGACATCGACCAAGAAGACGTCGACCGACCCGGTGTGCACACCCTCCCCGGCCAGAGTGTCAGCGATGGCCTCGGTCAAGCGATCCACGACATCTTGAATCGCAGAGCGATGCGATCGCTCGTCGTGAACCGACACGGTGGTGCCGGTGCCGCCCAGATCGACGGCGAAGGAAGACTCAGCGGTCATGGCCTGCGCGGGGTGCAGCCGTTGATCGTTCATACGCATCCACGATGTCCTGCACGATGCGATGTCGCACGACATCGGCCGATCCGAGCCGTACAAACGCAAGACCGTCGATACCTTCCAGAACCTTCTGGGTGCCGGCCAGGCCGCTGCGTCCCCCCTGCACGTCCACCTGGGTGACGTCGCCGGTGACGACGACCGTCGTCCCGAACCCGATCCGGGTCAGAAACATCTTCATCTGCTCGGGCGTGGTGTTCTGCGCCTCGTCCAGGATCACGAAGCTGTCGTTCAGGGTGCGGCCCCTCATGAACGCCAACGGTGCAACCTCGACGGTGTTGCGCTCGAACAGTTTCGCCAGGCCCTCCACGCCGACCATGTCCTGCAACGCGTCGTAGAGCGGGCGCAGGTACGGATCGACCTTGCTCATCATGTCGCCTGGCAGATAACCGAGGCGTTCGCCCGCCTCGACCGCCGGTCGGGTGAGGAGAATCCTGTCCACCTCACGGTTTTGCAGCGCCCGAACAGCGCAGGCGACGGCCAACCAGCTCTTCCCTGTCCCGGCCGGCCCGATGCCGAATGTGATCATGTTCGAACCGATGGCATCCAAATACCGCTTCTGGCCCGCTGTCTTGGCCCGAACCGACTTGCCCCGGGCGGTGGTGAGCACACGGTCGCTGAATACTTCCGACGGGCGCTGGTTCTGCAGGACCATCGTGATCGCTCGCCTCACCTGGGCTGGTTCGATCGCTTCGCCGCGCTCGGCAATCAACACGAGCTCCTGCAAGACCTTGGCGGCTTGGGGTGCGTCGGGGCCGTCGACGGTGATCTCGTTGCCGCGGGCGTGAACACCCACGTCCAGGGCATGGGTGATGACGTCGAGATGCTCGTCACGATGTCCGAGCAACTGCACCATCAGGTGGTTGGCGGGAACATGGATCTTGATGGGAGTGCTCGTGCTTCCTATGCGCTCAGGGTACCCGTTGGCCTGTGGGAGTGCCGTTCGCCGTCGAGGAGTCGCTACGGTCGTCTCGACGCCTCGAGGTTTGGCGAAACCACCCGCGATCGGGTGCTGTGACCTCCATCGAAGACCAACCGATTCACAGGAGGCCGTCATGCACTCGCCCGAACAATCTTCACCCGGGCCGCGTTCTGACATCCAGATGCCCATCGACGCTCTCGACGTCACGGTGGCCGACGGGCCGAGCGGTGCCATCGTCGTCAAGGACCACAGCGGCCCTCTCCCCGAACGTGGGCGGACGGCCGATCTGCACCTTGCCGCCGTCCGACGGGAGCTGAACTGGCTGGCCTCGGCCGAAGGGATCAACGGTGTGGTCCGTCCGATCGATCATGGGGGCGGCGGCGCCGTCGTCGCCACCGAGTTCGCCGGTGGTCACACACTACGGTCAGCATGTCCCGAGCCCGCGTCGGCTGCGCTGGCGCTCCAAACGGTGTGCGCAACGCTGGCGTCGCTGGCCGAACGCGGACTCCAACACGGTTCGGTTGCTCCCGAGCACGTGATTCTGTCGAGCGACGGGTCGTCGGGTGTGTTGTGCAGTCCGAACACCTCTGCCGACCCCGCCCAACGAACCGACGATCTGGTCGGGCTGGGTCAGTGCGTCACGTTCTGCATCGACACCTGGGGTGCCCGACAGTCCCCGCCCGAGAATCTCGCCGCCTGGTTGCTGCTCGCCAAACAGCTGGAGGACGCCGATCCGACGATGGGCCCGATGCGGGCCAAGAGCGCGCTGGCCGAGATCTGCACGCCGGCGTCAAGCCACAAACGGCGTGGGGTCGGCCTCAGCGTGGCCGTAGCCGCGGTGATCATCGCCGGCGCATGGCTTGCTGCCGGCGCCAGACCCGAGATGGCACCCGTGACGGGACCGGAGCTGGTCGTCGGCAACGATCGCATCCGTGTCGGAACGGCCGGTCAGGTGGCCGTGGCATTGGATGCTCCGGCCGATTGCGCCGGTGCCGAAGTGTACCTACTCGACCCGACCACGTTCTGGGTGTGGACCTTCGACCGGAGCGATCGCACCGACGCAGCCGAACCGGCTGTCCGGGTGCCCGGAGCGACACACCTCGAGGTACACCGCCAGGGGCGGTGCCCGACCGTGATCGCTCGGGGACCAGCCGGAACCGTCGACATCACCGAGTTGTGATCGAGGCCCCCCTTGCGACCAGCGATGCTCAGACCCTGATGCGGGTGAGCCCCAGATCGAGGAGCCGATCGACGGCGTGGTCCACCTCGACACCGAGGATGCATGCGACGGCGCGGAGGTCGTCCTGGCGGATGGTCAGTACGCGCCCGTTGAAGTCCTGCCGTTGCACCTGGATCATGCCGAGGTATCGCGAGAGCATGTCGCCCTCCGGACCGGCGAGTTCATGCAGATGGGTGAGGTCGATCGTGACCCCGGCCCGCCCGGTCCTCTCGGTCAGGTCGACCACGCTGGGTTTGACACCCACCTTGGTCGCCCGAGGCAATAGCTGGTCCACCGGGACCTGATAGAACCCGGCCAAACGCTGAAGCCGAGGAACTGAGATCGCTCGTTCCCCTCGTTCGTATGCGCCCAGAACCGATGCTTTGAATTCCTGTGACGATTCCGACTCCACGTCCTGGAGAGAAAGCCGCTTCTGACGACGAATCGCTCGGAGCCGTTCCCCCACGCGTCGCCCGTACTCTGAGTCACCCGAGTCCTGATTCGTGCCAAAGTCCTGCATCTACCCTCGATCCTTTGCTGCAATCTCTCCCGAAACGCACGCAGCGAGAACCGTAATCCGATCGGACTACAGCTTCAACCATGAAGGCGGGTCAAATCTACGGCGATGTCACCCACGTCGGAGGGCACAGAGACTCACACCGGCGGCCACCGCAGCGGTATCCGCCCGGAGCACATGTCCGGGCAAGCCCACGAGGGGTGCCGAGGCCGCTTCTCTTGGCGACCAGCCCCCCTCCGGCCCGACGGCCACGCTCAGTGGCGAATCTGCAGGGTTTTCGCGGCCCAGAAGGGGGTGACCGGCAGGATCACACAGGAGCGACTCACCGTCGAGGGCGGTGAACTCCTCAAGGTCCAAGACGCCGAGAATCACCGCCGGCGCGACCCGGCGACTCTGCATGCATGCGTCGGTGACAACCGACCCCAATCGTCTCAGCAAACGCTCAGATCGATCGGCGGAGAGGGTGACGACGGACCGTTCGGACTGCAGAAGGGCGATTCGATCGATGCCGAGCTCGGTGAGTTTCTGCACGACCCATTCGGGCTTCACTCCCTTGGTGGGAGCAAAGGCAACCGTCAGCACCGACGCCGGCGCAGTCTCGGAGTAGACCGGCCCCTCCAGGTTGGCCGTGCCGTCGGCGGGGTGGAAGGTCGCGGGCGCCCATCGTCCGGATCGGTCGGCAACGTTGATCCGATCGCCGACATCCATTCGTAGCGAGCGGCTCAAGTGATCTTGATCTGTCTGGCGCAGGCGGGGCGAGTCGAGATCGTCCACGAAGACGAGTGGGTGTCGCCGCAGGCGCTCGTCGGTTGCCACGCCCCTACTCGACTACTGCGAGAACGCCGACTTGATCCGGCGCATGAAGCCCTCCGGGGCATCGTGGACCTGATCGCCTCTGTCCTCGGCGAACTGCCGAAGGAGAAGTTCCTGTTCGGGCGTGAGATCGCCGGGAGTCTCGACCTTCAACTCGAGGAGGAGGTGGCCGCGCCCTCGACCACGCAGATGAGGGACGCCCCGGTCGGCGATCTTGAAGACCCTCCCGGACTGTGACCCACGCGGAACTTCCACCTCGATCGGTCCATCGAGGGTGTCGAAATCCACCGACGCTCCGAGCGACGCCTGGGTGAAGGGAACCTTCAACACCGCGCGGAGATTGTCACCTTCTCGGGTGAAGACAGGGTGTGGTTTGACCCTGACCTCCACGTAGAGGTCACCGGCCGGACCGCCTCGCGGCCCCACCGCTCCACGCCCATTGAGCCGCAGTGTGCGACCCCCATCGATACCGGCTGGGACGTCGATCATGTAATTCGTGTCCTGGATTATCCGGCCTTCGCCCGTACAGGAACGGCAGGATTCGCTCACCGTCTTGCCCTCGCCGCCGCAACGTGGGCACGCCGATGCGGTGACCATTTGGCCGAGGATGGACTGGCGCACCTGCCGGACCTGACCGCTGCCCTGACATTGTTCGCATGTGGTGACCTCGGCGCCCGCGGCCGCACCGGTGGCATCACAGGTGTCACATGCCAATGCGGTCCGCACTTTGACCTCACTGGCAGTACCCGTGATCGCCTGGTCGAGGGAGATCTCGAGCACCGTCTCGAGGTCGACGCCGCGGTTGGCCACACGAGGACCCCCGGCCGACCCACCCACATTGAAGAACGCCTCGAAGATGTCGCCCAGACCCCCACCGAAGATGTCACCGTTGCCGCCGAACCCGCCGACGTCGGCCGTGCCGTACCGATCGTAGTTGTCACGTTTGCGTGGATCGGAGAGGATCTCGTAGGCCGAGGCGAGCGCCTTGAACCGTTCCTCGGCGTGCGGGACGCCAGGGTTGGCGTCGGGATGAAGTTCTCGTGCTTTCTTTCGGTAGGCCTTCTTGATCTCCTCGGCCGAGGCGGCGCGGTCGACGCCGAGGATGTCATACAGGTCGGACAAGGGTTCCTACCTCTCGCTCAAGCGTTGTTCGAGTTGGCGACTCACCATCGACACCGCCGCCAGTGACTCTCTGTAGTGCATTCGTGTAGGGCCGAGGACGGCAATCGATCCACTGACTTCTCCGTCGACGCGATAAGGGGACACAACAACACTGCACTCTTCCAACGGTTCGACACCGGTTTCGGTTCCAATCGCCACGCGCATGCCCCGATCGAGCACGTCGGAGATCAACTTCACCACCAGGAGCTGCTGCTCGAGAATGGTGAGAACCTGGCGGACCGATTCGACGGCATCGAAGGACTGTGCGACGTTCGACGCGCCGTTCACGTAGACCCTGTCGTCCTCTGCTGAGGCGATCACCTGAGCGAGGATCAAACGGGCGAGATGATCCACCGACTCATCACCGGTGGGCGGTGGTACGAGCTGAACGTCGTCGAGGCGGTGGGCCTCCATCACCTCGCGCAGAGTGGACTGCAGAAGCTCCACCGATTCGGGATCCACATCATGAGTGAGGTCGACCGAATGCCGGTGAATCTCACCGAGTGCATCCACGATGACGACGAGCAGGTTCCGAGGGCTGAGACTGACCACCTGGACCGACCGGATCTGAGCCGGCGTGGCAGCACCCAGGTCGACGACGACGGCGGCATATCTGGTGAGGTTGCTCAGCAGGCCGGCCGTCTGCTCCAGCCTGCCTTCGATCTGGCCCTCCATCTCGCGGAAGAAATCGAGAACGCGGTCCGATTGTGACCCGTCGAGGGTGACTTCACCGAGTTTGTCGACGAAGTAGCGATACCCCTTCTCGGTGGGGACGCGGCCGGCACTGGTGTGTGGTTGGTACAGGTAGCCATCGGACTCGAGGCTGGCCATCTCGTTGCGAATCGTTGCCGAGCTGACCTCGATGTACGAAGCCCGGCGAACCGCGCCGGAGCCGACCGGCTGTGCGGTCTCGATGTACTCGCCGACAACGGCGTTGAGAATGGCTGACTTACGGTCGTCCAGCACGGTGAGTGATGCGTCTCCTGTCGTTGCGACGATTTTACCGTCTCTTGGCCCGCCGTTCGTACCGGGCGAGCGCTTCGGCCCGAGCCCTGGCATGATCGACGATCGGTGCGGGGTACTCGGAAGGACCGCCACCGGTCGACGATGAAGGATCGTGCAGGTGCGCGCCGCGCAGATGGGCGATCTCGGGGACCCATCGTCGGAGATAGTTTCCTTCAGGGTCGAACTTGCGGCTCTGCGTCGTCGGATTGAACACCCGGTAGTAAGGGGAGGCGTCGGTCCCCGTGCCGGCCACCCATTGCCAACCGTGGTTGTTGCTGGCCAGATCGCCGTCGACGAGGTGGTGCATGAAGAAGCGGGCACCCCTTCGCCAGGGCAGGTGCAGGTCCTTCACCAGAAAGGATGCGGTGATCATGCGGACCCTGTTGTGCATCCAGCCCTCGCTCACGAGCTGGCGCATGCCGGCATCGACGATCGGGAAACCGGTCATGCCTCGACTCCACCGGTCGAACCTCTGGTCGGCGTCGGGATCGGTGTCGGCTTCGACGGCGTTGCCCGGCACATAGGGGTTCCGAGCCGAGTCGGGGCGGTCGAAGAGGACCGCGGCGTAGAAATCGCGCCATGCGAGTTGGCGAACGAAGGCGTGCTCCCCCGAACCGTCGCCCAGTCGTTCGATCATTTGTAGCGGGTGCAGCGACCCCCATTTGAAGTACGGCGACAGGCGAGACGTGCCGTCGACCCCGGGGAGATTGCGGGCGGAGTCGAAGTCGTCAAGACCGCGTGCCCGGAAGCGTTCGAATCGATCCCATGCGGCATGCTCACCGGCCGGCGGCAGCGAGCCGGCGGTCGGATCGGGGCCATCGGCGATGGGATCGGATCGCAGTCGCGGCCCCCAGCCGATGTCGATATGCGCCGGAGCCGGGGCCGGGAGCTCGTTCAGCCACTGCCGGAAGAACGGCGTGAAGACCTTGTACGGCCTACCGCTCTTGGTGACCAGCGACCCCGGAGCGATGGCGTAGTTCGACGAACGGTAGTGCGTGGCGATACCACGAGTGGCGAGGTACTCACCGACTTCG
>JAHEJO010000084.1 GCA_024638805.1 Acidimicrobiales bacterium | reverse complement strand
ACGCGACGACAACACCTTCGTAATCGCCGCCGTCAACGTCGTCTTCCCATGATCAATATGACCCATCGTCCCCACATTCACATGCGGCTTCGTGCGCTCAAACTTCTGTTTCGCCATCTGGGCTCTGTTCCTTTCCTGGTTCCGGCAAAGCCCTCGGGCGGCCGGCATCTGTTGTCGGGGTCACTCGCCCCGGATGCGCTTAACGATTTCTTCTTGCACGTTGGCGGGTGTCTGCTGGTAGTTGCTGAACTGCATCGTATAGCTCGCCCGACCCTGGGTCTTCGACCTGAGATCGGTTGAGTAGCCGAACATCTCCGACAGCGGAACCTCGGCCGACACCACCTGGTTCTGTCCCCTGGCCTGCATCTGCCCAACCCGCCCGCGACGCGAGTTGAGGTCGCCGATGACATCGCCCATGTAATGCTCGGGCGTCACCACCTCGACGCTCATGATCGGTTCGAGCAACACGGGCTTGGCTCGACGTGCGACCTGCTTGAACGCCATGGTTCCGGCGATCTTGAACGCCATCTCCGAGGAGTCAACGTCGTGAAACTTGCCGTCGAGAAGCGTCACCCGCACATCGACGGTGGGGAATCCTGCCAACACGCCCGTGGTCATGGCGTCTTTGACGCCGTGGTCCACAGACGGGATGTATTCCTTGGGGATGCGACCGCCGGAGATCTTGTCGATGAACTCGTAACCACCGCCGGCGCCGGAAGGCTCCATCATGATCGTGACCTCGGCGAATTGGCCAGAACCTCCGGTTTGCTTCTTGTGGGTGTAGGTGTCCTTCTCCACCACCGAGGTGATCGTTTCGCGGTAGGCGACCTGGGGCTTGCCGACCGTCGCGTCCACCCGGAACTCGCGGAGCATCCGGTCCACCAGCACCTCGAGGTGCAGCTCACCCATACCGGCGATGATCGTCTGACCGGTGTCCTCGTCGGTGCGGACGGTGAAGGTGGGGTCCTCCTCCGACAGTGACATGAGGGCCTTGGCCATCTTGTCCTGGTCGATCTTGGTCTTGGGTTCGACGGCGACGTGGATGACCGGGTCCGGGAAGTTGAGCGACTCGAGCACGATCGCATGGCCGGCGTCGGTGAGGGTGTCACCGGTGCGCACGTTCTTCATGCCGATGGCCGCCATGATGTCACCGGTCATGGCGACGTCGCGATCTTCCTGCTTGTTGGCGTGCATCTCGAGCAGGCGGCCCATCCGTTCCTTCTGACCGGTGCGGGTGTTGAGCACCTGATCACCCTTGCCCAGGGTTCCCGAATAGACCCGGAAGTAGGCCAGCTTGCCGACGTTGGGAGCTGACATGATCTTGAAGGCAAGCGCTGAGAAGGGCTCATCATCGCTGGGTTTACGTTCCATCTCGTCGCCACCTTTGAGGGCGGTGCCCTTGACCGGAGGAAGATCGATCGGCGACGGCAGATAGTCGATCACGGCGTCGAGCAGCGGCTGCACACCTTTGTTCTTGAACGCCGTGCCACAGAGGATCGGCACCAGCTCGTCATCGAGGGTGGCCCGTCGCAGAGCCGTCTTCAGTTCGGCCTCGGAAATGACCTCGTCCTCGAGGTACTTCTCCATCAGATGATCATCGGTGGCGGCCACCGCTTCGACCAGCAGTGCTCGGTACTCGTCGGCCTTGTCCTGATACTCAGCCGGGATGTCGACCACGTCGAAACTGGCGCCGAGGTCTTCGCCGGACCATACGATCGCCTTCATCCGGATGAGGTCGACCACACCGACGAAATCCATCTCTATGCCGATGGGCAACTGAATGACAGCAACATCCTGGGTCAGGCGGTCCTTGATGCTGTCGAGACAGAAATAGAAGTCGGCGCCGGTTCTGTCGAGCTTGTTCACGAAACACATACGGGGTACGCCGTAGCGATCGGCTTGGCGCCACACGGTCTCGGTCTGGGGTTCGACCCCGGCGACGCCATCGAAGATCGCAACCGCGCCGTCGAGTACGCGGAGCGACCGCTCGACCTCGACGGTGAAGTCGACGTGACCGGGCGTGTCGATGATGTTGATGCGGTGATCATTCCAGAAGCAGGTGGTCGCAGCGGACGTGATGGTGATCCCGCGCTCCTGCTCTTGCTCCATCCAGTCCATCGTGGCGCCGCCCTCGTGCACCTCACCGATCTTGTAGTTCTTGCCGGTGTAGTAGAGGATGCGCTCGGTCGTTGTGGTCTTTCCGGCGTCGATGTGAGCCATGATCCCGATGTTGCGATACCGCTCGAGGGGTGTGGGGCGAGCTGCCATTTCGTTCTTTGCCTTTTCGTGTCTCGGGGGAGGGAAGCTTCGAAGGGCCGACGCACTACCAGCGATAGTGCGCAAAAGCCTTGTTGGATTCGGCCATCTTGTGAAGGTCCTCGCGCCGTTTGGCCGAGGCGCCGATGCCGTTGGACGCGTCCAGGATCTCATTGGCCAAACGCTCCGAGATCGACCGTTCACGGCGTTGGCGTGAGAAACTCACCACCCATCGCACGGCCAGAGTGGTCGCCCTACGGGGACGAACCTCGACGGGAACCTGGTACGTGGCGCCGCCGACACGTCGACTGCGCACCTCGAGCTGAGGGCGCACGTTGTCGACCGCTCGCTTCAGCGTGGCGACGGGATCACCGCCGGTCTTCTCGGCGACGATTTCGAGGGCGTCGTACACGGCGCGTTCTGCGACGGTCTTCTTGCCCGAGAGCAAGACCTTGTTGACGAGCTGGGTGACCAGCACGCTCCGGTAGACCGGATCCGGTACGAGGTCGCGACGTGGTGCAGGTCCCTTACGAGGCATTCTTCTAGTCCTTCTTGACGCCGTAGCGACTACGGGCCTGTCTGCGATCACGCACACCTGCGGTGTCGAGCGTCCCACGAACGATCTTGTAACGAACACCGGGAAGATCCTTCACACGTCCCCCTCGCACGAGAACGATGCTGTGTTCCTGAAGATTGTGGCCTTCGCCCGGGATGTAGGCGGTTACTTCCACGCCACTGCTCAGACGCACACGCGCCACTTTGCGCAGCGCAGAGTTCGGCTTCTTCGGCGTGGCGGTGTACACGCGGGTGCACACACCGCGGCGCTGGGGTGAACCCTTGAGCGCCGGGGTCGTCCCCTTCTTTGACTTGTCCTGGCGGCCCTTCCGGACCAACTGCTGAATGGTGGGCATGCGACTTTCGTTGACAGCTCGGGGTAGGTGGTGGCGGTTCGTGTCGGGACACAGCTCACCTACAGCCGTGCCGACTCGCCAGACTACTGGCGGGTTAGGCCTATCCCACCGCCGGGCGGGCCCGAAACCCGCCAGATGTGGTGACGCTGGGCTGGCCGAGTCGCTCAGTCGAAGAACGTCTGAGCGACGTCGTACAGCTGAGCATCGACACCCCGGACCTCCGCGCACCCGTCGCCCAGGGGCACCGACACCATCTCGGTGCCCCTCGCCGCCACCATGACGCCGGACTGACCCGCCGCCGCCATGTCGACGGCGGCCACGCCAAAGCGGGTGGCGAGCACGCGATCGGTGGCGGTCGGGGTGCCGCCGCGTTGCAGGTGGCCCAGAACCGTCACGCGCGTCTCGAAACCGGTACGTTCCTCCAACTCGGGAGCGAGCGCGTAGGCAACGCCGCCGAGTCGCTCGAACCCGAACGCATCCATCCTCGACTCGACCTTGCGTTCGGGTGGAGGTTCGACCCCCTCACCGACGACGACCACCGAGTAGTTGTGGCCATGTCGGTGGCGTCGACGGATCACATCGGTGATGGCGTCGAGGTCGTAGTCGATCTCCGGGATGATGATCATGTCGGCTCCGCCGGCGATCCCGGAGTACGCAGCGATCCAGCCCTTGGTCCTTCCCATCACCTCGACGAGCATGATGCGGTTGTGGGACTCGGCGGTGGTGGCGATTCGGTCGATCGCTTCGGTGGCGATCTGGACCGCGGTGTCGAAGCCGAATGTGATGTCGGTGGCGGCGATGTCGTTGTCGATCGTCTTGGGCACGCCGATGATAGGAAAACCGCTGTCCTGGTGGAGGTGCAGAGCGGTCTGCAGAGTCCCGTCGCCTCCGATCACGATCAGGGCGTCGATGCCGTTGGACTGGAGCGTGCGCTCGACGCTGCGCCAGCCATCACCGTGAACGTAGGGGTCTTTGCGGGAGGTGCCGAGGATCGTTCCTCCCCGAGCGAGGATGCCGCGCACGTCATCGCGATCCAGTGAGCGGCTGTCCCCCTCCATGAGGCCGTCCCACCCATTGAGAATGCCAACGACCTCCATGTCGTGGGTCCTGATGCCACGCGCCACGACCGCACGCACCACGGCGTTCAGACCCGGGCAGTCTCCTCCAGCGGTCAGAACTCCGAGGACCGCAGGCATCAGGGGAAGGACGGCATCAATAGAGGAACATGGGCTTGCCGGCGACGTGGCGTACTGTCGGCCGGTAGGCGCGCACGTCGTACAACTCGTCGACGTCGACCCTCTTGACACCGTCCTTGGTGACCGAGATCGGCACGCTGGTGTACGTCCCGGAGCGGAGCGCGGTCATCCGACCGGACATGCCCTCGATTGCGAAGTCGGCCGCCATCGCCGCATAGTTGGTCGCGACCATGAGATCGAGCGAGTCAGGGCTGCCGGAGCGCATCAGATAGGCGAGCTGCTGGTAGACGATGCCCTCGCCGGTCTTCTCCTTGATCAACTGGCCCGTGCGGGCACCAATGCCGCCCAGCTTGCGATGGCCGTAGGCATCCTCCTCGCCGGACAACACCATGTCCCCCCCATCGATCGTGGCGCCTTCCGAGATCGTCATCATGGCGTAGCCGGAAGGGTTGGCCGCTTTGTCCTTCAGAAGCAGGTCGATGAGGTGATCGATGTCGAAGGGAACCTCGGAGATGATGGTGCGGTCGACGCCGGCCAGGTAGGAGGTGATCAGCGAGGTCTCGCCGCTGTAGCGGCCGAACAATTCGATCACCGCGATGCGCTCGTGCGATCCGGTGGACGTACGCAAGTTGTTGATGAACTCGACGCCCCGGGTGACCGCAGTGGAGAAACCGATGCAGTAGTCGGTTCCGTGGACATCGTTGTCCATGGTTTTGGGAATGGCGATGACCGGGACCCCCTCTTCGTGGAGTCGGAGGGCATAGCTCAACGTGTCGTCCCCGCCGATGGGAATGAGGACGTCGAGCTTCTGGCTCTCCACCACCGTGAGGGCGTGGGCGGTGAAGTCGAACGGGCCCTCACCACCGATGGCTTCGGCCTCGGCCGCCAGGTGCTCGGGGACTTCGTTGGGCTTCACCCGGCTCGGGTTGGTCCTGGAGGTGTGCAAGAAGGTGCCACCGGACCGACCGACGGTGCGGACCCGGTTCGGGGTGAGCGGCATGAACCAGTTGTCGGCGTCGTGGGGATCTTCGGGGTTGAAATGCAGGAACGGCGCCCAGCCGCGCCGGATGCCGATCACCTCATGGCCCTCGTCGGCCACGCGCTCGACAACCGCCTTGATACAGGGATTCAGTCCGGGAACGTCGCCACCGCCGGTGAGGATGCCGATCCGCATCAGAGCACCGCCTGCTGATCGCTGGTCAGGTCCAAGGGCTGGACAAGCGCCGGTCCGGTCGCCGGTCGGGCGTGTTCGCACGCAGGGATGTCGATGGGATCTGCCATTTGGTGCCTCCGGGTCGTGGTGCTGGGCTGAGGTTATCCCGTCCGGTCGGTGCTGCACCAAGACCGCCCGAAATGCTCGCCGTCGCGGTGGAGGGCCGATCCCATCCGTTGGGCGGGCGGGCATCCGATCCACGCAGTAGCTTCGGGGAGTATGGCTGACACCGCAGAGCAGGTGAAGGAAGCGCTGCTGGACGGCGCGACCGATCTCGCTCGCCGACGAAGTCACGGGTCTGTGTCGACCCCCGGTGAGGGTCTGATCCGTCACTACTACCAACGCACCGCGCCCCAGGAGCTCGACGATAAGGATCCGATCGATCTTTACGCGTCGGTCGTCCGCCACTTCCAGTTGGCGGAGCGACGATCACCTCTCGAAACCATCATTCGCGTGTACAACCCTGACAGCGACGAGGACGGCTGGTCGAGTAGCCACACGGTGATCGACGTCGTGTCCCGTGACATGCCCTTCATCGTCGATTCGGTCCTGGCGCTCGTGGAGGGCCGAGGACTGCAGGTCCACGTTCTGGCCCATCCGATGTACCGGGTCACCCGGGACGGTTACGGTCGACTGGAAACGGTCGATCTTCCGGACCAATCCCATGAGCCAACCGAGTCGTTACTGCACGTCGAGGTGGACCGTCTGTCCCGTCGGGAGGAGCTGCACGGACTACAGGACGACTTGTCATCGATCATGGCCGATGTCGGGGCGGCGGTCGACGATTGGCGAGCGATGCGAACCCGGATTCTCACCCTCGCCGAGGAGATGGACGCATTGGCCGAGGAAGCCGCTGCGGGTGCCGCCCGGTTCGAGTCCACGATCGGAACCGATCCGGTCGAAATCGCTCAGTTGCTGCGATGGATGGAGGCCGGGGCATTCACCCTGATCGGATACCGCGAATACGATTTCAACGACGACGAGATCAACCCGACGATCGTGTCACGACCCGAGACCGGTCTGGGCACCCTTCGCCAGGACGAACCGTCGACCCTCGAACTCGGCGACCTTCCACCCGAGACCGCCATTCGAGCCCGGCAGCCGACGCTGCTCAACCTGACCAAGGCCAACACGTTGTCCACGGTTCACCGGGCCGTGCCCCTCGACTACGTGGGAATCAAGGAGATCGACCAGCACGGGCGCGTCACCGGCGAGCGGAGGATCCTCGGGCTGTTCACGTCGACGGTCTACTCGGGTCAGGTCCAGGATATCCCCGTGGTCCGAGCCAAGGTTGCGGCCGTGATCGATCGGGCCAACTTCCAACGCACCAGCCACGACCACAGCCGCCTGCTCAACCTCCTGCAGCTCTTCCCGCGCGACGAGCTGTTCCAGATCGAGATCGACGAACTCGAATCGATGGCCATGGCGATGCTCGACCTGCGCGATCGACGCCAGGTGAGCCTTCTGGTGCGCCGTGACACCTTCGGGCGGTTCCTTTCGTGTCTCGTGTTCGTCCCGAGGGACCGCCACAACACCGACGTGCGACTCAAGATCCAGGAAACGCTGATGGAGGCCTACCGAGGCCGCAGCGTCCGGTTCTCGACCGAGATCTCCGATGCACCGCTGGCCCGTCTGCATCTGGTCATCTACATCGACCCCACGCCGGCGGAGGATCTGCCCGATCTGGAGGCGGTCCAGGCGCGCCTGATACAGGTGACCAGGACCTGGGACGACTACCTGCGCACGGCGCTCATCGAGAGCCACGGCGAGGACCGAGGTCTCGGCCTCCTCGCCGACTACCAGCATGCGTTCGACGCCGGCTACGTCTCGAACGTGTTGGCCGAATCGGCCGTGCACGACATCGACAGACTCGAGGCACTACCGGACACGAGCTTGGACGTGGCCCTGCACCGCCCGCTCGAAGCCGGCGCCCTGGAGTTGCGGTGCAAACTCTTCCGATCCGGCCATCCGATCACGCTGTCCCAATTCATACCTCTGCTCCACGACCTCGGTGCGGTCGTGACCGACGAGCGGCCCTACGAAGTGCGGCGTCGAGACAGCGTCCCCCGGTTCATCTACGACATCGGGCTGATGCTGGACATCCAACTCGACCACGAGGGGCGCAGCCGGTTCCGGGACGCGATCCTGGCGGTGTGGAGGGGCCAGGTCGAGAGTGACGGCTTGGCTCGCCTGGTCGTGAGCGCCGGGTTGACCTGGCGCGATGTCGTGATCCTCCGGGGCTATGCCCGCTACATGATCCAGATCGGCATCAAGTTCAGCTATCTCTATTTGGTCGAGACGCTCAACCAGAACCATCAGATCGCTCGGCACCTGGTCGACCTGTTCAACGCCCGGTTCGATCCCGACAACGGAGGTGAGACCACCGAAGCCGAAGAACGAGCCGAGATCATGTCCGCCATCGACGGCGTGGACAGCCTCGACGCCGATCGAATCCTTCGTTCGTTCGTCGCCTTGATCGCAGCGACCACCAGAACCAACCACTGGCAGACCGACGAGACCGGCCACGACCGACCGGCCCTGGCCTTCAAGCTCGACCCCCGGAGCATCCCCGATATTCCACGGCCGGTGCCCAGGGCCGAGATCTTCGTCTACTCCCCCCGCACCGAGGGAGTCCACCTCCGATCGGGACGGGTCGCCCGAGGCGGGCTCCGCTGGTCGGATCGAATGGAGGACTTCCGCACCGAGATCCTCGGTCTGATGAAAGCGCAGACCGTCAAGAACTCGGTCATCGTGCCCGTCGGCGCCAAAGGCGGTTTCGTCGCCCGTGAGCTGCCGGCTTCGGGATCCCGAGAAGACATCATGGCCGAGGTCGTGGGGTGTTACCGCACGTTCGTGAACGCGCTTCTCGATGTCACCGACAACATCGCCGAGGGCGACACGACGGCGCCAGAGCGCACCCTTCGCCACGACGCCGACGATCCGTACCTCGTCGTGGCCGCCGACAAAGGGACCGCGACGTTCTCCGATACGGCCAACGCGATCGCAACGAGCCGGGATTTCTGGCTCGATGACGCGTTCGCTTCCGGAGGATCCGACGGCTACGACCACAAGGCGCTGGGGATCACCGCCCGGGGCGCGTGGGTGTCGGTGGAGCGGCACTTCAGGGAGATGGGTATCAATGTCGACACCACGGAGTTCTCCGCTGTCGGCATCGGGGACATGTCCGGCGACGTCTTCGGCAACGGCATGCTGCGTAGCCCCAAGACCCGGCTGATCGCGGCGTTCGACCATCGGCACATCTTCGTGGACCCGCATCCTGACACCGCCTCAGCCTTCGTCGAACGCCAGCGGCTGTACGACCTGCCCCGGTCCAGTTGGGATGACTACAACCGAGATCTCATTTCCACCGGCGGTGGAGTGTTCGCCCGCACCGCCAAGTCGATCGCACTGACCCCCGAGACGAGAATTGCCCTGGGCCTGCCCGAGACGATCGAGTCGGCCACCCCCGACGAGCTCATCCGGGCGGTGCTGGCCGCTCCGGTCGACCTTCTGTGGAATGGGGGGATCGGGACTTACGTCAGATCGTCGTCCGAAACGGACCTCGAGATCGGCGACCGCTCCAACGACAACGTCCGGGTCGACGCGACGGCGCTGCGGTGCCGAGTCGTGGCCGAGGGCGGGAACCTCGGGGTGAGTCAGCGAGGACGCATCGAGTTCGCGATGGGGGGCGGACGAATCAACACCGACGCGATCGACAACTCGGCCGGCGTCGACTGCTCGGACCATGAGGTCAACCTGAAGATCCTTTTGTCCATGGCGGAGAAGAACGGCGACCTCACCCGCAAACAGCGCAACCAACTGCTCGAGTCCATGGCTGACGACGTGTGCTCGAACGTGCTCGACAACAACTACTCACAGAACGAATCGCTGTCGGCCGCTGTCGCCCAGGCTCGAGGGATGGTGCAGGTGCATGCCCGGGTGATGTCATGGCTGGAGAAGGAAGCAAACCTCGACCGCAAGGTCGAGGCGTTGCCCTCCCAAGCTCAGATGGCCGAGCGCCGCAACTCGGGTGGCGCGCTGAGCCGTCCGGAACTCGCCGTACTGCTCGCCTACACCAAGAACCTGCTGACCGAGCGGCTGGCGGCATCCGACGTGCCTTCCGACCCTGCCTGCTCGTTGTTCCTGGAGCGGTACTTCCCGCCGGCGGTGAGAGAGTCGCATCCGGAGCTCGTGTCGAGTCATCCGCTGCGCGACGAGCTGATCGCAACCCTGGTGGCGAACCACCTCGTGAACCGGGGTGGGATCTCGATGACCCCAAGGCTCATGGAGGAGACCTCTGCGACCGAGGCGGACATCGCCCGAGCGCACATCGCCGCAACCCGGATCTACGATCTCGGGACTTTATGGCGAGAGGTGCGAGCGCTCGACAATCTGGTCCCCGCTGCGATTCAGACCGAAATCGACCTGGCCATCCGCCGGTTGGGTGAGCGTGCGACCCGGTGGCTGCTGCGGAACGAACCCCAACCGATCCGCGTGAACGAGGTCGTCAACCGTTACGCCGAGCCGGTGCGGCGCCTTCACGAGCGCACCGCCGAGATGGACCAACCCGAGGACAACAGAGAGGAGTTCGATCGGTACGTTGCCGCGGGAGTTCCCGCGGAGTTTGCCGCCAGAGCGGCAACCCTCGGTACAGCGTTCGGATTCCTCGATCTCCTCACCGTGGCCAAGCGGACCGGCATCGACCTCGATGGCGTTGCCGCGTTGCACACCGCCATCGAAGACGAGCTCGACTTGGCCTGGTTGAGGGAGTGCGTGATCGCGCTGCCGCGGGACGATCACTGGGAGACGATGGCCAGGAGCGCGTTGCGCGATCAGTATTTCGGCGAGCACGCTCAGCTGACCGCGGCGGTGCTGGAAAGCACCTCGGCCTACGCCGGCGAGTCGAGCGAGACGCGTGTCGCCCGGTGGGTCGAGCAGAACGCCGTCGCAACGGCCCGCTGCCGCCGGACCTTCGCCGACATCAAGAGCTCGGGTGAGCAGGATCTCGCTCATGCATCGGTTGCGGTCCGGGCTCTCAGCCAATTGACCCACACCATCTGAACGGTCGTCGCCGTCACACCGACTGCCAGAACGGCACCGAGGAGCACCATCGGCTCCTCGGCCAGGAGATCGAACCCTCCTGTGACCGTACTCGACGGGCCTCCGAACCGGATCCGACGCCGATGACGGATCGAGGAGGCCACGAAACCCTGGTCCTGGGCTTTGTCCGACCCGCCTCGGTGCCGATGGGGCCAGATGGCTTCCGGTCCTACGACGGGTGCAGCCGAGCCCAGCCCGCGCACGTGGCAGGCCTGGCCCGGCGTCGCGATCGCCATCAAGTTGATCGTCTTCGTCGTTCCCCTTGTCTCGTCCTTCCTGGTGGTGCGAGCACTGTCGGATGCGCTGTTGCGGCCGGATGGCTCGTTTGGGCTCCCGATCTGGATCGTTCAGGCGGCGCTGCTCGGATTCACCGTGTCGTTGGCCGTGGAACGCGTGACGCGTCGCCTACTCCCGCTGGCGGCGCTGTACAACATGTCCCTCGTGTTTCCGGACGAGGCGCCGTCCCGATTCGGCGTGGCGCTTCGATCGGGAACGGTCCCCAAACTGAAGGCAAGGGTGGGCGAAGTTCGCCCGATTTCGCCATCGACCGACGCGAACGATGCCGCCGCCCGAGCTCTGGAACTCGTCGCCGCGTTGGCCCGCCACGATCGGCTGACCAGAGGTCACACCGAGAGGGTCCGCGCATACGCCGACATGATCGGCCAGGAGCTCGAGCTGGTCCAGAAGGATCGAATCCGCCTCTCATGGGGTGCGCTACTGCATGACGTCGGAAAGCTGACCGTGCCGGAGGCGATCCTCAACAAGAACGGTCGACCGACCGCGGCGGAGTGGGAGCTCCTGGCCAACCACCCCGACGCGGGTTGCGAGATGCTCGGGCCTCTGGCCGACTGGCTCGGGGAGTGGGCGCTCGCCGCGTCGGAACACCACGAGCGATGGGACGGCAACGGTTATCCGCGCGGGCTGAAGGGTCATGAGATTTCCCTGGCGGGAAGAATCGTCGCTGTCGCCGACGCCTACGACGTGATCACCTCGAAACGGTCCTACAAGGACCCGATGTCGGCGGAGGCTGCCCGCCGTGAGCTCGTAACCTGCTCCGGCTCCCAGTTCGATCCGGCCATCGTTCGAGCGTTTCTCAACGTCTCGCTCGGGCGTCGCTGGCTCGTCGGCCCCTTCGCCTGGCTGAGCGAGCTCCCGCTTTCATCGATCGGCACGACCGTGTCGCGCATACCGGCGGCGACCGCCGCCGCAGCAGCGACCGTCGCCGTCGCCGCGTCGACCGCGATCCTCCCCGCGCCGGAAGAGGAGATCGTTCTGGCATTCGACGACGCCGTACCCGGGGGTACCGACGCGTCCGCGGCCACGTTCACGGCGTCGGACACCGTTGTCGAGTCGGGGATCATCGCAGTGCCGACGTCCGCCTCGGCATCGACCACAGCCACGTCGGTCTCCACGACCGACGAGCCATCTTCTTCGACGATGGCCGAGATTCCGGCAGCCACGACGACGACACCACCCTCGTGGACATCACCCTCGAGCGATCCCGTCGCGTCCGCCGTGACGACGACCACCTCGATGACCACCACTCCGCCATCCACCACCGCTGCGCCATCCACCACCACGACCACCGAGAAACCCACCACTACAACGACCACGACCCCGGTT
>JAHEJO010000083.1 GCA_024638805.1 Acidimicrobiales bacterium | reverse complement strand
CCTGGCTGAAGGCGTTGCCGGTGATCCTCTGCACGTCGCTCCCGCTGCCGAACGCGCCGGCGTTGGTGATGGGCAGGTACACCGAGATCCTGGGGAGGAAGATCGCAATGATCAGGTTCTCGAGGATGAACCAGTAGATGATGAACCCGACGATCGAACCGACCGAGTTGTTGATCAGGACCGTGATCCCCAACCCGAATATGGCGAAGAGCCCGACGGCCAGGCCGGTCCGCAGCACACCGAAGGCGATGTTGGCCCACAGCTCTCCTGAGGCTCCAGCGGTGGTTCCGGTGGTGGCGGCCAGCCCGTACAACAAGGCGACGAAGTAGACGGCCAGAGTGGCGCCCATCACCCCGACTCCCACGAGCAACGAGATGGTCCGAGCGGTCAGTAGGCGCAGGCGGCGGGGTTCCCATGTGAGGATCTGCTCGATCATGCCGCTCTTGGCGTCGGCTCCGAAGTAGGACGCCCCGATCACGAACGCCATGATCGGGAGCAGGTTGGCGACGATCTCGAGGATGTTCGGCGCCTCGACGCCACCGGCGATGTCGTTGACGAAGTCCGGCGTGTTGTCGTCGTCGTTCTGGATCACGAAGTAGGCGATCACGACGCCGCCCAGCATGAGCACGGCCAGGATGGCTGGGAAGAAGAGGGTCATCCGGCGCGCCATGAGGCGCTTGAACTCGGCGGCGGTGAGTCTCATCACGATGGAGCTCCGCCGTCGATGGCTTGCTTTGGTGGTGGTGGGGGAGCGTCACCGGTGAGGTTGAGGAATGCGCTCTCCAGGGTGGCTCGTTCGGATCGAAGTCCGCTGAGATAGTGGCCCTGCTCTGCGAGCACACGGGTGACCTCGACGGAGCGTTCGGCGTCCAGGTCGACGAGAATCTCGGTGGGCGACGGCCGGGGATGGGCACCGATCCCCGCCTCGGTCAGCACGCCGATTGCCTCGTCTCGATTCTCTATCGTGGCCACCACTTGGTCGGCGCCGGCGAAGCTGCGGATGTGGTCCAGCGAGCCGGTTTCGATGAGTTTGCCTCTGTTGATGATCGTGACGTCGTCGCAGACCAGTTCCATTTCTGCCAGCTGATGGCTTGAGACGAGCAGGGCCTTGCCGTCGTCTGCGATCTCGCTGATCAGCGATCGCATCTCGGCGATGCCGGCCGGGTCGAGGCCATTGGCCGGTTCGTCGAGGATCAGCAGGTCCGGGTCCTTGAGCAAGGCGGCGGCGATGGCGAGCCGTTGCTTCATCCCGAGCGAGTAGGAATCGAAGCTGTCGCCGCCACGATCCTCGAGACCGACGACTTCGAGCACGCGATCGACCTCACCGTGGCCGATACCGACCAGATCGGCCAGGAGCGCGAGGTTGCGCCGCCCCGAGAAGTTGGGGAACATCTTCGGGTTCTCCACGATCGCTCCCACCCGGGCCGCAACCCGGTGATAGGCCGTGGTCGAGTCGGCGCCGAAAATGGTGGAGGCGCCGGCCGTTGGTCGGATGAGGCCCAACATGCAACGGATCGTGGTGGTCTTGCCCGACCCGTTGGGCCCTAGGAAGCCGTGCACCGTCCCGGGCTGCCCGAGGATGAGGTCCAGCCCTTCGACGGCGACCACCGGTTCTGCCCCCCGGCGGGAGTACACCTTCCGCAGCCCGTTCATTTCGACGATCGCTGACACGGGTTCAGGCTATTGGACGATGGTCCCCGCTCGACGACCAGGTGGCGCTACCTGATCACGAAGGTGGCGTCGCCCTGTACCGGCTCGGGGTGTTCATCCACGTCGGTGACCAGCGCGTGCAGCGGTCCCCGATGGCTCCAGGCCACGAGTTGTTGCACCGCATGGTCGTCTCCCTCCACCGCGACCTCCACGGTGCCGTCCGGGAGGTTCCTGACCCACCCGGCGACGCCCAGCTTCTCGGCCTGGGCTCGGCACGACCAACGAAACCCGACGCCGTGGACTCGACCCTTCACGATCAGGTGCCGCCTGCTCGAAGCCATCGTTGGAGTCTGCCCGGAGGCGCTGCCCTTCGCTCGCCACCGCGTCGACGCTGTGTCCAATGGTTGGGTGCACGGCCCGTCACCGGTGCCATGACCCATCGACCGGGCGTTTCCGCTTGATTCTGCGAATTCCCATCACGGTGAACCCGTCGAAGGTCTGGCAACGGTTTGTTCCGGGGTTTGGGGCGTTGGGCGGGGCCTGCTTTGATTACGCCATGCGATATCAGGACGGTCCCGGCACTCAGGTATCGATCGAGATTGCGGCGCCAGCCGATGTGGTGTGGAACCTGGCCAGCGATATCACGCTGCCGGCCCGGTTCTCCCAGGAGCTGCAGGCGGTGTCGTGGATCAGCCGCTCCGAGCCGGTACAGCCGGGCGACTCGTTCGTGGGGCGCAACGAGAACCCGTACATCGGATCCTGGGAGACGACCTCGATCATCACCGAAGTTGCTCCGGGGCGATCGTTCGCTTGGCGGATCGGCGATGCCGATGAGCCATCGGCGCGTTGGCGTTTCGACATCGAGGATCGAGGCGGGGCTGTGATGCTCACGCAGTCGGTCAGGGTCGGGCCAGGACCCTCGGGGCTTTCCCCTGCGATCGAGGCGATGCCGGACAAGGAGGAACGCATCGTGGCCCGCCGCCTCGATGACCTCCGCACGAACATGGAGGCAAACCTGGCCGGCATCAAGGAGTTGGCCGAAGCAGCGGAGGGATGAATCTGCAGATCGGGATCTACGCATCTCCGTCGCCCGACTCGCTCCGGTATCTGCTCGACGCCGAGTCGATGGGCGTGGACTCGATCTGGGTGCCCGAGTACTGGGGCTATGACGCGTTGACGCCATTGGCGTACCTGGCCGCCAGGACATCGGAGGTCAAGCTCGCCACCGCGATCGTGCAGCTCGGGGCGCGCTCGCCGGCGATGCTCGCCATGTCGGCGATGTCACTGCAGAAGCTCTCCGGCGGCCGTTTCATCCTCGGGATCGGCACGAGCGGACCTCAGATCATGGAAGGATGGCACGGGGTCGAGTTCACCCGGCCGATCCAACGCACCAGGGAGACGATCGAAATCGTTCGCCAGATCGCCGCCGGAGATCGTCTTGAGCACCGAGGCCAGGCCTACGAGATCCCACCGGGGCCCGACCAGCGGGGTATCCGCAGCGCAGCCGATCCCGTCGATGTTCCCATCTACGTCGCCTCGCTCGGGCCGGCCAATCTTGCGTTGACGGGCGAGGTGGCCGACGGTTGGATCGGAAACTCGTTCTTTCCGGAGACCGCCGGCGTGTTCATCGAGCCCATCCGAACCGCCGCCCAAGGGGCTGGTAGATCGCTCGCCGACGTCGATCTGACCGTCTCGGTGAGCGTCGAGTTCACCGACGACATCGAGGCAACGGCCCGGCGACATGCCGACGGGTATGCGTTCACTTTCGGGGCCATGGGGTCGGCGGCGCGGAACTTCTACAACGATGCGTTTGCTCGCCAAGGTTGGGCCGACGATGTCAACGCCGTCGAGCAACTCTGGCGGTCGGGTCGGCGGGACGAAGCTCGCGCCCGCGTGCCGATCGAGATCGGGTTGAGAACGAACCTGCTAGGGGATGCCGGAGCGATTCGTGATCGGCTTCGGGTCTACCGAGACCTCGGCATCACGACCCTGAGGGTCACGCCCGCCGGCGACTCCGACGCTGCCAGGCTCGAAACGCTCGGCCATCTGCTCGATGCGGTGGCCGACGTGGGTTGACTCCACGGCAGGTCTCCTGCCCGGTGGAGATGGAGTTTCGGACGATCCTCGGTCGACCGCGGTCGGTCCTCAGTCTGGAGTGGCAGTCGTCCAATAGTCGACGGCGGTCACGTCCTTTACCCAGTCGGCGAGGTCGACATGGTCGGGGTGGATCAGGTAGGCGTGACGCGCAGCGGCTGCGAGGAAGCTCGGGCAGTGGCAACGAAGGTGGAACGTACGTTGACATCGAACTGAGCCTCCCGGTGGATGCAACGTCGACAACACGGCTCGTGGTCTGGCGCCGTCTCGAGCTGACTTGTGCTCCGACACGACGTTGTCGACGCAGCACTGACGGACGCAGCACTGGCAAGCGTGGGGCAGACTTCGGAGATGGGCACGATGGATTCGCATTCGGACCGGCTCGTCAGCATCGACGAGGCGTCGACATCGGACTTGGACGATGTCCTGTTGATCGAGCGCGCTGCCTTCGGGTCCGATACCGAGGCCGGTTTGGTGGAGGCACTGCTCGACGACCCGAGCGCACGACCACAGCTGTCGCTCGTCGCCCGGGACGGTGGGCGTCCTGTCGGTCACATCCTGTTCACGTCTGTCACGTTGACGGGAACCCACTACGGGTCGCCGATGGCGATCCTGGCTCCGCTGGCGGTCGTGCCCGACGCTCAGCGACTGGGCATCGGTGGTGCGTTGATCGAGAAAGGGGTGGAGATGCTCCGCCACCGGGGTGTGGACCTGGTGTTCGTGCTCGGCCACCCCGACTACTACCCGCGCCACGGCTTCGAACCCGCTGGTCGACATGGGTTGGAGCCGCCGTTTCCGGTCCGGCTCGACGACGCATGGATGGTCCGGGCACTCCGTCCCGAGGTGCTCGACTCGTGCTGCGGGAGGATCAAATGTGCCGATGTGCTCTCCAAACCCGAGTACTGGTCATGAAGAGTCGTGAAGCCGTGGGTCGACATCGGTTCGACTTCAGCCGACGCTCAGCTCCTCGAAACACGGTCAAGAAAAGGTGGAACGGCTCCGACCATCTATCCGTATCGTGAACGCAATGAATGGAGATGGCGCCGTGGACGTTGCAATCGTGGGCGCAGGAATCGTCGGCTTGGCGACCGCTCG
This sequence comes from Acidimicrobiales bacterium, assembly GCA_024638805.1. GTDB lineage: Bacteria > Actinomycetota > Acidimicrobiia > Acidimicrobiales > SZUA-35 > JABDIY01. Next base: position 7,507 of record JAHEJO010000083.1, on the reverse strand, counting down.
GGCGATCATGCTGGAGCGACCCGATCTCGAGATCGCCGTCGTCGACAAGGAGCCGGAGGTCGGTCGACATCAGTCGGGTCACAACTCGGGGGTGATCCACGCCGGCCTGTACTACAAGCCCGGTTCTCTGAAGGCCCGGCTGACCCTCGAGGGCCGGGCGGAGCTGATCGACTACTGCGTCGAGCGGGGAATCGCCCACGAGGTGTGTGGCAAGGTCGTCGTCGCCACGGTCCCGGACGAACTGCCGGCCCTCGACGTCCTCGCCGAGCGGTCCGCCGCCAACGGGGTGAGCGCCACGCGACTGGTCGGTGCGGCGCTGCGTGAGTACGAACCGCACGTGGCCGGGCTCGCCGGGCTGCACGTGCCCTCGACCGGCATCATCGATTACCCGGGCGTCTGTGACGCCCTGGCCGACGACATACGATCAAAGGGGCATGATCTCCGCCTCGGGTCGTGCGTCACCGGCATCGTCGAGGAGCGGGACGGCGTCGTGGTGGCGACGTCGACCGGCCCGGTGAGAGCGCGCGTGCTCGTCAACTGCGCCGGCCTTCAGTCGGACCGAATCGCCAAGCTGACCGACGGCGTGGGGACCGACGTCAGAATCATGCCCTTCCGGGGCGAGTACTACGAGTTGAAGGCCGACCGCCGCGATCTCGTCCGAAATCTGATCTATCCCGTGCCGGACCCGGCATTCCCGTTCCTTGGAGTGCACTACACCCGCATGATCGACGGGGGAGTCGAAGCCGGACCGAATGCGGTTCCGGCACTCGCCCGTGAGGGGTATCGGTGGCGTACCGTCGATCTGGGCGATCTCGCCGAGATCGGAGGATCGAGATCGACCTGGGTGCTGGCCCGCAAGTACTGGAAGACTCAGCTCGGCGAGTTCTATCGGTCGGCCTCCAAGCGTGCGTTCGTGTCGGCCCTCCAACGACTCGTACCCGACGTGACCCCGAGTGATCTCGTTCGATCCGGCGCCGGGGTTCGGGCGCAAGCGATCTCTCCGGACGGGGTCCTCCTCGACGACTTCGCGTTCCACGAGACAGCACGGCAGGTGCACGTGCTGAACGCCCCGAGCCCGGCGGCGACCGCATGCCTCCCGATAGGTCGTCTGGTTGCGTCGAAGGCGGTCGAGCGGGTCGGCTGAGGAGCCGGGTCACGACCCGGCCGGTCTCCCGACCTGGCGCCAAGCGAGCCGCGGTGGTCGTTTTTGCTCCGAGGCGGACGCCCCGGTCGGCTCAGTGAAGATCGACGCGCAGGGTCACTGCGACCGGCGAACCGCTGAACGACGGCGAATGGGGTACGACTCGAACCTCCGAACCGCCGGCCAGCGCGGCCCGCAGGGCAACCGCGCTGAGAGGTGCGACCTCGATGTCAGCATGGTCGATACCGAGGTCTTCCAGCTCGGTGGAACGTCGCGACGTCAGAACCGGGTCGGTGTGGCTGAACCAGACACGCTCGTCGTCCTGCCCGGCTCCAGTAGAGAGGTACAAGGTCTTGACGGCCCGACGGCGGAGGGCGGCAAGAACATCCTCGACAGCTGCCACAGCTTGGTCGCGGCCGCGTCCGTCCGCCAGCTCGCGCAGATGGGCAGCCCGTCGCTCGGCAACCTCCGATGCGACCGCATCATTCACCCGGCCGGCGAGCTCATCCAGGCCACCGTCCTTGGCACGACCGCCATCGACCACCACCACGATCGGAGCGAGTGCGGTAGGAAGGGCTTCGCGCATGAATCCCACCGCTCGTTCGTCGCCGGCGATGACCAGCAGCTGGGCGCGAGCCTCTTTGCAGGCGTGGGCGACCTCCTGGGCGACCAGCTTCGCGTTTGCCTCCCATGTGTTCTCCGCCCGCTGTTGGAATCGGCGTTGCGACCATCCGCCCGGCGCCCCGCGATGGATGAACTCGGTCTCTCCCGACACGGTTGTGTAGTCGCTCGCCCCGGGGGCGCTGACCATGAACACATCGGCTCCCACCCGATCGGCAATCGCGACGACGTGGGGTATCGAGCGCTGTTCGGAGTCGAGCAGCGGGACCAGATTCGGGAGGCTCCCATACGTGGTACTGGCCTTCATCGGATCGGCCAGATGGCCGGCGAGCAGGAGGCGATGAGGGGTGGCGATGATCACGACGGTTGCACCGTCCCGGTGACCGAGTTCGACCACCGCCCGCATCACCCGGTCGACCGACTCCTCACCGAAACCGTGATCGGCGAGCCCCTTGGTCGCATTGGAGGCATGGATGCCGAGCCGCCTTTTGGCATCGAATGTCGAACTGTCCGCTGGGAGGTACATCGACACGAACGGACCCGGGGCGTTCATGATCTTGGCCAGCTCGGACCGACCGAGCGGGGAGCTTGGATCAAGTTGGAGTTCGGACACTGGTGCTGCGTAGTCGACCATGCTCCGACTCTACCTGGGCACCCCGGATGCTCAGCCAGGGCGGAAGGTCCTCATCCGGCCCGAAGCCTGCTCGGGAGAGACTCCGACGAGACAGACTTCGAAGGTGCCCAGGCGCACCGGGCGATGGGTTGGTCGACCTTGACCTCCGGCAAACGGGAGATCGTGTCGTAGCACTGATCCGACAATGACGCGACCTCGGTTCCGCCTGGAGCGTCGGATAGGTTGTCCACAGAAAAGGGGCGCCGCCCCGGAGAGGAAAACATGGGAATGTTCGACAAGATCAAGAAAGCCGCCGAGGATCACGGTGACAAGATCGCCGAGGGCGTCGACAAGGCCACCGATGCCATCGACGACAAGACCGGTGGCAAGTTCTCCGAACACCTGGACAAGGTCGACGGCATGGCCGAGGAACACCTCGGCGACGACAACCCGTAGCGAGCGGGATTCGCCTGCAGAGCTTGGCTGACGGCCCCGGTGGTTCCGGGGCCGTTGCGCGTACGGGAACCCGGTCGCCTCGTGGCCCAGCGGCAGGGTGGTCGCCCTGCTCACTGACTTTGGGCCCTAGGGAGAGTCGGGATGTGAGCCGACACTGGTCACATGATGGAGCACGAGCAGGGTGTCATCCTCGATGTGACCCCCGGTGATCACGAACCCTTCGAACGGCGCCTTCTGGAAGGGTCGGGCCACGAGGTCCGGGTATGCCACGGTCCCGGCGCCACGAAGTCATGCCCTCTCCTGGAGGAAGGCGTCTGCGAGGAGGTCAACCGAGCCCACGGTGTGGTCTTCAAACTCGATCTCGACCGTGAGTACCACCGACGCATCCTGGCCACCTACAAAGAGACCATTCCCGACGACATGCCGATCGCAGCCGCAGTCCAGCCCGGCCAGGAGAACACCTACTCCGAGCTGCTCGATGGGCTGTACGTCTGGAGCCACCAACCCAACGCCGCTGAACTGGACGGCTTTGCCGCCCTCGTCGAAGCTGCTGATTACTCCAGACCGGACAGCGAGTGAGCAGGACCGGGCCCGGTTTTGTTCGGGGCGCGCAAGGCTGGAACACGACGATGAGGTTCTCGGAGGTTCTCGCCGCCTGATCAGGTGTCTGCGGCCGGCTCGATGTCGGCGTCACTCCCCGGATAGAAGAGGTGTTCGTTGGGATCGTCGCCCCAACGAACGATGTAGGGCGGCTCTCCGTCCTCGCCCCGAACCTCCACGATGACGCCCGACCGGGGAACCGTCCCGATTCGATGACCGCGGATCACTATCTTGTCGCCGGCGACTGCACGCATTGATGATCTCCTCACCTCGTTGGGTAGTCCACGACAAGCCTTGCGCCTCGAGGAACCAAGCTCAAGGGTCTTTGGGCACTGTGATCGCCCGTTTCTCTGTGGCAAGCCATCGGTCGCAGCGCAGTCGCTGTCAGCCGGCCGGGTGCGACGTCTGAGGCTGACGACACGGCGACCACGATCTTGCCGGCCGAGGCGCAATCAGTGTTCCCGACTCCTTAGCAGCGAGTCGTAGGCGTCAAAGGTCTGTTGGTCGAAACAGACGAACCGGACCTCGTTGACGCTGGTCGGGGCGGTGCCTACGGTCGTGACGGCAGTCCGTGCTGCGGCGTCGGTGGGATAGCCGTAGACACCGGTGGAGATCGCCGGAAACGCCACCGTGGTGGCCCCGATTTCGTCAGCTCGGGTGAGTGATTCCCTGTAGCACGAGGCGAGTAGGGCCGGTTCGCCGTCTGTGCCGCCCCGCCAGATGGGTCCGACGGTGTGAATGATCCAAGGAGCGTGCAGCTCGAAACCGGGGGTGATCTTGGCCTGACCGGTCTCACAGCCGCCGAGGGCGCGGCAGTACTCGAGGAGTGCGGGGCCGGCCGCTCGGTGGATGGCGCCGTCAACGCCGCCTCCACCCAACAGTGACCGGTTGGCGGCGTTGACGATGGCGTCGACGTCCTGTGCGGTGATATCGCCGAGGACGAGAGCGAGGGTCGGTCTCAGCCGGTCGTCGGGCGTCCGTGGCAGGGACTCGTTCTGGTCGTTCAAGGCAGACGCCAGGTCAATGGACTGCGCATGGCGTTCAGCATGCCATTCGTTGATCGAAACCCTCCTGAATCGTGGCTACCGGGCTTTCTGGGCTCGGGCTTCGCGAGCGGCCATGCGGGCAAAACGGAGCGGCTCGGGTGTGCGCGCCACCGTTGTCAGACCCAGCACCGTCTCCGACGCGACGGCGGCGTCGGTACGCCAGGCTGCGTGCACGGCCAGCGGCCGTACGCCCTGGCGGACCCGGAGCCAGCGGCCCACTACCTCGCCGTCCAGGACGAGCTCGCTGAACCCGCCGATCTCGTCGGGAGGTTCGGGCCCGGTCGCCAGCAGAGGACGATGGGTGACGCCGATCGTCGGGAGGTCGAGCACGGCTCCGATGTGGAGAGCGAGTCCGGCCCGTCTCGGGTGGTCACGGCCGGTGGCGTCGACGAGCACGACATCGAGTTCGACCGGTTCGTCCATCAGTGCTCGCAGGGCGGTTTCGAGCATGGCGCCCTCGCGGGCGGCCAGATAGCCCGGCTTGTAGCGTGCCCCCGCTCGCCCGTCGACGACCACGCTGTTCAGCGGGGTGGTGTCCCGGGTCGCCGCCGCGCCGATGACGGCGTGATCACCGGCCCGGCCCGGGCCCTGCTCGCCACGAGCGAAGGCCACGAAGGCGGCGCCGACAACGATATGAGCACCCGGCCGCCAAGCGTCGGGGGTGAGCGCCGCCAGTCTCACCTGCTCACGGGCCAGTGTCTCGAGATCTTGCATCCCTGCGAATCCGGACACGGGTGCTCCTCCTTGCCGCGAATGGGTCGGTACCGTGGCGCCGCCGCAACGGTCGGGTGACCGTCACGAAGCCCCATCCTTGCGCACCACGCCCCCAACGGCGAGGCTCGGTGCATGGAACTGCACGCCGTGTCCCTCGCGATGCCGGACGACTCCAACGTGATCGTCGGTCAGGCCCACTTCATCAAGACCATCGTCGACCTGCACGAGACCCTCGCCACCGCATCTGCGTCGCTACGGTTCGGTGCTGCGTTCTGCGAGGCCTCGGGCCCCTGTCTGGTTCGCCGGACCGGCAACGACGACGAGCTGATCGGCGCGGCGGTCGAGGCGGCGCTGGCCATCGGTGCCGGCCACTGCTTCGTCGTGTTCCTGCGCGATGGCTTCCCGGTCAACGTCCTCAACCAGCTCAAGACGATCCCGGAGGTCTGTCGGGTCATCTGCGCCACGGCCAACCCGGTCGAAGTGCTCGTGGCCGAAACCGAACAGGGGCGGGGCATCGCCGGTGTGGTCGATGGTTCCTCTCCGAGCGGCGTCGAAACCGACGACGACGTGATCGAACGCCTCGAGCTGCTCCGCCGGATCGGGTATCGGGTCTGAGGAATGCGCAGCTTTCTTTGCCCGGATGCTGTCGGATCATCAAGACGGACCGGATCGAGATCGCAGGGATAGGGTCGCCTAGTCGATTCGTCTGAGCGTGCGCAGTGTCGCCTCGACGATCTGGGTTTGCTGCTCTTCTCTGGTGATCGTGGCGGTGTTGTCGCCGGACTGCGTACCGTAGTCGCCGAACTGTGCGTGATTCCCGCCCGTGATCGCCGTGAACTCGGTGTCGGCCGGTAGCCGATCACGGGAATCGTCGATGTCGGCCAGCGAGGTCAGCCCATCTCGGGTGCCGAAGATCGACGCGGCGGCGAGATCGGTTCCGGAAAGGTCGACGCTGGCGGGCGGGTAGGCCGCCCACAGGACGAGTCCGTCGATGCTCTGGAGATGCTCATTGGCGTACTGTGCGGCCATGGCACCACCCAATGAGTGACCACCCATCGCCCATCGGTCAATGGCCGGGAACTCGGCGACGATCGCCTCGGCGGCGTTCACGTCGAGCACTGCGAGGTTGAGTCTCAGCTCGGGTACGACGACCAGATAGCCGCCCTCGGCGATCCCGCGGGCGGCTGCTGCGTAGCTGGCTGGATCCACGCGTGCACCCGGGTAGAGGATGAAGCCGACCTCGGGTGACACATCGGTCGGTTGGAACACGAACCCGTCGTTCTCGCTCACCGTGACCGACGGGTCGGTGTCGAGCGCTGAGCGGGCCTGTTCTCCAGGTTCGGCGGTGCTGTTCGCCCACCACAGGAATCCGAGCACCGCCACGGTCAGGACGATTGCGACCGCGGCGGCGGCAACCCGCCATCGACCAAAACGACCGTCGACGGACGTGTCGTGTGGTTCTGTCACGATCGCCGACTCCAATCCTGCTCAGCTGCACCGTTTGCGCTCGAACGGTGCACAGGCATCATGACGCAGGGGCTGGGCGTGGTTGCGTAGCCTCGCATCCGGTGCGGTCGAGATGGGTTCGTGAGAACCGTGCCGCTGATATCGCCCGGAGCTAGGAACCTTCCTCGGCGGGTGCTTCGGTGGTAGGGGGATCTTCGGTCGGTGTGGAGCCGTCGTCTTGGTTGGCGTTGATGGCGTAGACCACGATGATGAGACCGAAGATCAATGCCACGATTCCGCCGACGAATCCGAGGAAGGTGCTGCCACCGCTGCGACCCCCTTGGGTGGTGACCTGGATCGTGGAGGGTTGGGGGGCGGTGGACGCCCGGGCGGTGGTGCCGGGTGCCGGTGGGGCCAGCGAGGCGGGGAGTGCGACGGGGTCGACTTCGTTGGCGCCGCCGCGGCTGACCGCGTTGGTCCACGTTGCCCCGTCCCAGTAGCGGTTCGAATAGCGACCGGTCGGGTCGTTGTACCATCCTGCGCCGGCGTCGGTTGCCATCATCGTCTCCCTGTTCAGATTCTTGTTTGGCCGAGTGGCGTACCACCCGTGCAAATCGACCCTAGTCCGCCGCCATCACGACGTGGTGATGGGTAGATCATCGACCCTGGGGGTGTCCATAATCGGGACGATGGACCATCGACAACGCACGGTCAAGCCGGCCCGTCGTCGTGATCCCAGCGATCGGCGTAGCGGTCTCGATGCGTGAAATGAGAGCAGCATCGCGTACGCCTTCTTCGGGTTCGGCGTCGCCGGGATCTAGGATTTCGCTCGACGTGTCTCGTCGGGCCCGGCAACCGGCCGGCACCGAG
>JAHEJO010000082.1 GCA_024638805.1 Acidimicrobiales bacterium | reverse complement strand
CGCTCCAGGTCGGGTCGGGCACGATCGCCTTCCCCCGAGGGGCCGCCGCCGCGTTCTGGGTGTGGGCGATATCTGCGTGCATGCTGATCGCCGCCTACGTGGGCAATGGTGGCCCGGGCGGGGGCAGAAGAGATTTCGTCGTGCTGTGGGCGATGGCGCTGGGCGCGATGATCGGCTCGGTGATCTGGGCGCTGATCTGCATCGCCACCACGGTGCTCGGCGCTCGAGCCGCCGGCATGCGGCTGGAGATGGTGCCGATCACCGCCTGGAGCTACCTCGTGTTCGCCCTCCTCGGCATCCTCGCCCTCCCGATCCAGATCGGTCAACTCGTCCTGGCGTTCATCGACGTGCGGGGCGGCTACCAGTCCCTCGTCGACACCACCCCGCTCACCGGCGTGATGGACACGATCAGCATTGCGCCGTCGATCTACTGGCTGGCGATACCGGCACTCGGAATCGCCCTCGAGACGATCGGCGTGCACACCGATCGTCCGATCCGTTTCCACAAGAGCGCGCTCGTGCTCATCGGTGTCATGGTGATCGTCTCCTTTGCGGCCGATGTCACGTCATTCGGCAACCGTGGCCGGCCGGTTGATTTCGACAATGCGGTCCTCGTTGCGGCGCTGCTGGTTGCCCCGCTCCCGATTCTCGGCTCACTTGCCCTCGGCGCAGAGAGCTTGCGGAACGGCTCGCCGAGATTCCGCGCGCCTTTGATCAGCGGCTTGGTCTCGGGCCTCCTCCTGCTCGGCGGTTCCACCGTGGCCCTCCTGGGGATCATCGAACCGGTCGTCGGGTTCTTCGCCGATCTGGCCAACCGCCAGCCCGACGTGCCGGAACGCCTCTTGCTCAACGGCACATCCTTCAACGCCGGTATCACCGTGTTCGTCATCACCGCCGGCATGGTGGCGGTACACGCTGGGATCCATCACTGGGGTCACAAGATCTGGGGTCATCAGCTCAACCAGGCCCTCGGAACACTGGCGTTGCTGCTGATCGCCGGCGGAGGCGCACTCTGGGCCGTCGGCGAGGTCGTCGCCGGTCTCGGCACGCAGCCAGCCCTGCCCACCCTCGTGGAGTCCGACGACAACCTGGTCACCGCCGGCAACGTGGCTGTGGCTCTCGGCGTTGGCGGCGCCGCCGGTGGACTGGCGCTCACACTTGTCAACGCGGTTCTGTCCGCAGTTCTCGGCGGAGGTTCGGTCGCCGAGCCGTGGAGGGGACGAACCCTCGAGTGGCTCACCGAGTCTCCGCCCGCCTATGCAAACTTCGCCACCCAACCGACGGTGAGATCTCACCTGCCTCTCGACGACAAGGACGGTCGGCCCTCCGAACCGTCCGAGACACCGCTCGAGGAGGTGCCCGCATGACCGACGTTTCGGTCTTCACTCCGATCGGTGACAACGCGCCCGCCGCGGAGGCGGCCCGGCCCCGGTTGTTGCTCGTGGGAACCGCCCTGGCCAGCGCAGCCAGCCTGATGGGCTTTCTCGGGCTGATCGGCCTGTACGTCGGGTATCGCCAAGAGGTGATCGCCGCCGGCGAGACCTGGTTGCCGACCGGCGTCACGATCCCGCTGACCCAGCCCAACATGATGCTGGCGACATGGAGTCTCTCGGTGGCGGCCGTCGTCTGGGCGCTGGTGTCGATGAAGAACGACGATCGGGCCAACACCTACATCGCCATCGGTCTCGCCACCATCCTGGGGTTCGCCTACCTCGCCCAGACCGGATACCTGCTGACACTCATGGAAATGCCGCTCTATCCGACGGGCGAAGAAGAGGTTCTCGACGTGCTGGCCCGACCGCCGCTGTTCTACGCGATCATCGGTACGCACATCGTCATGACCCTCCTCGCGATGGCGTATCTGGTCACGACGGGGATCCGTGCGCTGGGCGGTCAGTACAACGCCCGCGATCTCGAAGGGCTGTACGGCTCGGCCATGTTCTGGTTCGTCACCTACGCCGCGTACCTCGTCATGTGGTACGTGATCTACATAACCAAATGAGGGTCTGAGCGTGTTCACCTGGGGTCCCAAATATCTCATCGGCTTGTCCGTCACCGCATGGCTCGCGGCGCTGGCCTACGGGCTCGTGACCGGCGGTGACATCGTCGGTGTGCTGTCGTTCGGCTACAAAGGCGGGGTCGGTGAACACCTGGGTTACACCCTGCTCATGGGCGCCTTTACCGTCTTGGCCATGCTGGCGGGTGTCACCTTCGCCACCCGCGATGGCGAGGCCGAGACATTGGCTCGTCTGGCCGGCACCGACACCGTCCCACAGGTCACCCCGCCGACCGCTCCCTCCTACTGGGGGCTGCTCAGCGCCTTCGGCATCGCCTGTCTCATGCTCGGCGTCGCACTCACGTCGGTTTTCCTGTATCTCGGGATCGCAGTGATCGCTGTCGTGGCGATCGAATGGGTGGCTCTGGCGTGGTCCGACCGGGCGACGGGTGACCCCGACACGAATCGGGCCATCCGGGAGCGGATGCTCGGCCCGATCGAAGTGCCGATGCTCGGCGCAGTGGCGATCGCCGCCATGATGATCGGTGTCTCGAGGGTCTTCCTCGCCGTCTCCAAGACAGGGGCGGTCGTGGCCGGCAGCATCTTCACGATATTGCTGTTCGGCACCGCTGTTCTCCTGGCCCAGACCGACGCTCCCCGGCGCTTCATCTCCGCAGCGGTCACCGCGCTGGCCGTCCTCGTGCTCGGCGGTGGCGTCGTCGGTGCGATCGCCGGCGAACGCGAGATTCACCATGGGGAAGAAGAACACTCCGACGATGGCGAAACAGGTGAGTCAACCGAAGAGGGATTGTTGATCGATGAGTGATTTCGAGCCCGGCGCGAGTTGTGACAGCCCCGGTCAGGTGAGAACATGCAGCTTGTGAAATCTCGCACAAAGTGGCTGGCCGGCGCCGGCGGCCTCCCGGTGGGCCTGCTGCTGGCCGGGTGTGCCGACGAGACGAAGCCGCTCAACACCTTCAACCCGCAGGGCCCGCGGGCCGAGCTGATCGACAATCTGATTCAGCCGATCTTCTTGATTGCAGCGGTGATCGGCGTGGCCGTCGTCGGGGGTGCGATCGTCCTGACGATCAAGAACCGGGTCAAACCCGACGACTTCGATCCGGACGACTTCCCGGCCCAGACCCACGGCAACCCGACCCTCGAGTGGGGCTGGACCGCGGCACCGGCGGTTCTGCTGGCCGGCATCTCGGTCTTCACGGTGTTTGCCATCTGGGACCTCGAGGAAACAAACGCCCCCGGCGGCGGCATCGCCGGCGGCGGCGAGCTCGATGTGATGGTCATCGGTCAGCAGTGGTGGTGGGAGTACCGCTACGACGTCGACGGTGACGGTTTCTTCGAAGACGTCAACGGCAACGGTGTCCTGAACACGACCGACGAATGGGATCCCGCCGACGCCGAGTGGCCTCTCGAGATCGCCCTCGACGACGACGACGTGTCCGTCGCCAACGAGATGGTCATTCCGGCCGGTGAACAGATCGATCTCTCGATCACCAGTAGGGACGTGATCCACTCGTTCTGGATCCCGCGCCTCAACGGTAAACGAGACGCGGTTCCGGGCCGAGTCCACTCCTGGAACTTCGTCGCCGACACGCCCGGTGAGTACACCGGCTGGTGCACCGAGTACTGCGGGCTCTCCCACGCCCGCATGCGCATGAACGTGATCGCCCTCGAACGCGACGAGTTCAATCGGTGGTTGGCCAACCAGTCGCGGGTTGCCGACATCCCGTCCGAGGACACCGAAGCCGCCGCCGGCCGTCAGATCTTCCAGCAACAGTGCGCCAGCTGCCACATCATCTGGGAGGAAGGGATCGGCCAGGACGCTCTGTACGGCAGAGACTTCGAGGCAGCCTTGACGGCCAAGGCGGCGCCGAACCTCACCCATTTCGCCACCCGTTCGGTCATGGCCGGTGCGATCTACTCGACCTTCGTAGGGCTCGATGCCAACACCAACGACCTCCAGCCCGGCAACCGCAACGACAGATACCTCGACGAGTATCTCGAGCTCCCGTCGTTCATACCCGAAGAGAATGACCAACTGGGCGAACTCCGATGGAATCGACCGCAACTCAAGCGATGGATCAAGAACGCGCCCAGCCAGAAGGACATGGCTCCAGAGGATCTCCGGGGTATGCCGGCCTTTCCTGGTCTGACCGACTCGGAGCTCGATCAGCTCATCGCCTACCTCGCCACACTCGATTAGGAGCCGCACTCAATGGCAATCGTCGAACAAGAACCTCTGGCTCTTCCCGCCGGCGAACCGAGCCGATCGGCCAGACCCCTCGGGGTGTTCAGCCGGCCGCGGAACACCACCGGTCTCAAGAACTGGTTGACCTCGGTTGACCACAAGAAGATCGGCATCATGTACGGCGTGGCGTCGCTGTTCTTCCTGCTGTGGGGCGGTGTGCCGGCACTCCTGATCCGGTTGCAGCTCGCCCGTCCCAACCAGGGGCTGTTGAGTGGTGACGCCTACAACCAGATCTTCACCATGCACGGCACGGTGATGGTCTTCCTCGTGGTCATGCCCATGGGTGCTGCGTTCGCCAACTACCTGTTACCGCTGCAGATCGGCGCTCGTGACGTCGCGTTCCCCAGGATCAACGCCTTCAGTTTCTGGGTGTTCCTGGCCGGTGGCATCATGCTCAACACCAGCTGGTTCCTCGGCGGCGGACCCGACGGTGGCTGGTTCAATTACGCCCCCAACAACGGGATCGCCTACAGCCCCGGCATCGGCATCGATTTCTGGAACGTGGCTTTGATGATCGCCGGGTTCGGCTCGCTGACCGGTGCGGTCAACCTGATCACCACCGTGCTGAACATGCGGGCGCCCGGGATGACCTGGATGCGACTCCCGGTGTTCACCTGGATGACCCTCGTGACACAGTTTCTGTTGCTGTTCGCCATCCCGGTGCTGACGGTCGCTCAGCTTCTCCTGCTGTTCGATCGGCGCTTCGACGGAAACTTCTTCAACGTCGCGCAGGGTGCTGACCCGCTCCTCTGGCAGCATCTCTTCTGGATCTTCGGTCACCCGGAGGTGTACCTCATGATCCTGCCGGCGTTCGGCATCGTGTCCGAGGTGATTCCCGCCTTCGCCCGCAAACCCATTTTCGGGTATCCGTTCATGGTGTTCTCCGGTATCGCCATCGGCTTCATGGGCTGGGGCGTCTGGGCCCATCACATGTTCGTGTCGGGCATCGGTCCGCTGTCGGTGACAGCATTCGCGGTGGCAACGATGTTCATCGCCGTACCGACGGGTGTGAAGGTGCTGAACTGGATGGCCACGCTCTGGGGAGGCAAGCTGATCCTCAACACCGCGATGCTGTTCTCGATCGGACTCGTCACCCAGTTCACCCTGGGCGGCTTGTCGGGAGTGTCCCATGCCATCGCCCCCGCCGATACCCAGCAGACCGACACCTACTACATCGTCGCTCACTTCCATTATGTGCTGTTCGGCGGTGCCCTGTTCGGTTTCTACTCCGGGCTCTACTTCTGGTGGCCCAAGGCATTCGGGTACAAGCTGAACGAGAAGATCGGGAAGTGGAACTTCTGGACGATGGTCCTGGGCTTCAACCTCACATTCGGGCCGATGCACATCCTCGGGCTCCAGGGCATGCCCCGCCGCATGCAGACCTACGACACATCCCAGGGTTTCAACACCTGGAACATGTGGGCCACGATCGGGTCGTTCATCCTCGCCTTCGCCACCCTGTCGATCCTCTACAACGCGCTGGTGAGCTACCTGGGCTGGCGCCGGGCCGGACGGCCGAATCCGGGTCCGGACCCGTGGGATGCACGATCGCTCGAATGGTCGATCCAATCGCCGACGCCCGAACACAACTTCGATGTCACGCCCACCGTCACCAGCCTCGACGACTGGTGGTATCACAAGTATCAAGAGGACGAGAACGGGGTGTTGCGTCGTGTAGCCAGTTCCAAGGAACTGGCCCAACCGGGCAACGGCGAGGGTGTGCATCTGCCCGCCCCGTCGTACTGGCCGATCATCGTGGCGTTCTCCCTCCCCATCATCGGGTACGGCTTGATCTTCAGTCTCTGGCTCTGCATCCCCGGAGTGTTCCTACTGCTGGCGGCGATGTACGGCTGGAGCCTCGAACCCGCTGACGATCTCGACCAGGATCATCACAGCGAGCCCGAACCCGAACTGGCGCAGACCCATGGCTGAGGCGATCATCGACCAGGCGGCGACACCGGTCGCCGACGAGCACCACGAGGGGCACTACACCTCCCTCGGTTTGAGCAACATGAAGCTGGCGATGTGGCTGTTCCTCGGTTCTGAGGTTCTGCTGTTCGGGGCGCTCATCTCCACCTATTTGTTGAGCAAGACCCGGTTCCTCACCGAACTCGTGGCCGGCAACCCCGAAGTGGTCGCCGGGATCAGCAATGACGAAAACGCCGAACTGGTCAATGAGATGATCACCAAAGGGTCGGTCGAGCCGCTGTTCGACATCCCCTTCACCTCGCTGAGCTCGTTCATCCTGCTGATGAGTTCCCTCACGATGGTCCTGGCCCACAAGTCGGTCACCGAGGGCAACTACAAGAACCTGAGGATCTGGCTCAGCACCACCATGCTGCTGGGGGCCACGTTCATGGCCGGGCAGGTGTACGAGTTCACGACGTTCTACCGGGAAGGGCTCACCTACGACGGAAGCCTGTTGGGAACCGCCTTCTACACATTGACCGGTTTTCACGGAGCACACGTCACCGGTGGCCTGATCATGCTCGGATCGCTCATCTACCTCAGCTTCAAGGGGCGGATGCAGAAGGACCGCGCCGAAACGGTCGAGCTCGTCGGGCTCTACTGGCACTTCGTCGACATCGTCTGGGTGCTGATCTTCACGATCGTCTACCTCATCCACTAGGAGTCATCTCACATGAGCACCGAAAGCATGGCTGTTGGGGACCATTCCACGACCCACGACGATGACCACGAGCATCACCCGACGGCCAAGACCTACTGGTTAACCTTCCTGGCGCTCGTGATCCTGACCGCCTTGGAAGTGGCGTGGTCGTACCTCGGTCTTTCAGGCGTCGCCCTGGTGTTGCCGCTTCTGATCATGATGGTGATCAAGTTCGCGATCGTCGCCGGTGTTTTCATGCATCTATACACCGACCTGAACATCCTCAACGGTCACTGGTTCACCGTCGCTTTCGGGATCGCGATCGGTCTTGCGGTGTCGGTCTACGTCGTGGTGTTCGCTGCGTTCCAGTTCAACATCTAGGACCGTATGGCCAGCACTGTCCCCTACGTCCTCCACGGAGAGGTGTGGGCCCTGATCGCCGGCGCGATCGGACTCGGCTGGTATGCGGCCAGGGTCATTCAGCCTCGGGCGGTGGCGCTGGGCTACCCGGCCATCACCCGCAAGCAGAAGGTCTTCTACAGCACCGCCGTGGTGAGCATGTGGGCGGTGTCGGACTACCCGGTCCACGATGTCGCCGAGAACTACCTCTACTTCGTCCACATGATCCAGCACATGTTCCTGAGCATGATCATCCCCGCCATGTTCGTCCTGGCCACGCCGAGATGGCTTCTGGAGCTGGTCATCCCCCAGGGCAGCCGGGTGTGGCGAACCCTACGGACCCTGTCCAAACCGATCTGGGCACTGGTGATCTTCAACGCCCTCACGATCACGCTCCACTTTCCCGCCACCGTCGACATCTCCGCTCGCTCCGGAGCGATCCACTTCCTGGTCCATCTCATGGTCTTCTCCGCCGGCCTGTTGATGTGGATGCCCGTCATCGGTCCGATCACCGAATGGCAGATCCACCCGCTGGGCAAGTGCATGTACCTGTTCGGAATGTCGATCGTGCCCACCGTGCCGAGCGGCTTCCTCGTCTTCGCCGAAGGGCTGGTGTACGACCACTACGCCGATGCGCCGCTACGGATCTGGGGCCTCACCGTGCTCACCGACCAGACGGCGGCCGGCATCGTCATGAAACTCGGCGGCGGCTTCTTCCTCTGGTCGGTCATCGTGGTCATCTTCGCCCGCTGGGTGAGCAGCGAGACGGCAAAGGACCGCACCGCCCGCCAGGAGCGAGCCAGGATCGCCCAGGAGCCGCTCACCTACGAGACCGTCACTGAACGCTTCGCCACGTCTCCGGCCCCGGCCGAACAGTAGTCCGCATTGCGGTCCGACGGCGTGGAGACCGGTTCGGCTCAAGGGGAGAGGCGGTCCCGCTCCCATCGCCCATCATCGGCGGTGTAACGGATGCGATCGTGCAGCCGATTGGTGCGACCCTGCCAGAACTCCACCTCGACCGGAACGAGCCTGTAGCCGCCCCAGTTTGGAGGCCGGGGAACCTCATCGGGGTAGAGGGCATCGAAGTGGGCGAACCGTTCGTCCAGGAGATCCCGGGATGGGATCGCGGTCGACTGTTCGCTGGTCCAGGCGCCCAACTGCGCTTCCCGTGGCCGTAACGCGAAGTAGTCGTCGGATTCGGCGGCCGACATCTTCGATGCCGACCCGACCATCGTGACCTGGCGCTGCAGCGGGTACCACACGAACGTGGCCGACACCGGTCCCGCCTCGCCCAATGCCTGGCCCTTGCGGCTGTGGTAGTTGGTGTAGAAGTCGATCCCGCCATGGGAGGCTCCCTTGGCCAGTACCGCACGGGTCCTGGGTTGGTTCTCGCTGACGGTGGCGATCACCATGGCGTTGGGTTCATCGAGTCCCGCGTCGACTGCGTCGCTCAGCCAGAGTGCCCACTGGGCGATCGGGTCGTCGAGCAGCGCCTGTTCGTCGATCCCGTGTTGGGAGTAGTCCAACCGCATTCGGGCAAGGTCCATCGGCTCAGTCAATCGCGCCGGGCAGTGGTCCCCACCTGTTCACCGGTCCGAGGATGGTCCCTTGCGGTGAGGGTGCCACGAAGGCCGCCACCTATCATTGGCCTGGTGTCGGTAGTTGCGGTTCGGAGTCTCACCGTGCGCTACGGCAACCTCACCGCGGTGGACGAGGCGAGCTTCGATGTCGGTGCCGGCGAAACCGTCGCCCTCGTGGGACCCAACGGGGCGGGCAAGACCTCCACGGTCTCAGCGGTGCTGGGATTGGTCCGTCCCGCCGCCGGTTCGGTGCGCGTCTTCAACTCAGATCCGGTCCGGGACCGGGCCCGAATCGCACGGCGGTGGGGAGTGATGCCCCAAACGGGCGGACTGCCGATGGGATTACGGGTCGGGGAATGCGTCGGGCTCTTCGCCGCTCTGTATCACAACACGATCGACCCTGCGGCCCTTCTCGAACAGTGCGGGTTGTCCGAGGTGGCCGACCGACGCTGGCGTTCGGTTTCGGTAGGCCAGCAGCAGCGCCTGAGCCTGGCTCTGGCGCTGGTCGGGGGTTCGGATCTGCTCCTCCTGGACGAACCGACCGCCGGACTGGATGTGCCCGGCCAGGGTCGGGTGCTCGAACTGATCCGACGACGTGCCGGCGAGGGATGCGCGGTGCTGTTCACCACCCATCGTCTCGACGAGGTCGAACGGGTGGCCGACAGGGTGGTGATCATCGGCAAGGGTCGAGTGCTGGCCGACTCCTCGCTCGCCGCGCTGACCGACGCCGTACCCGAGATCCGCATCGGCGGGCTGAGGGGGAGCGAAATGATGCGACTCGACCACGATCTCGGTACCTCGTTCGCGGTGACCGCAGGTCACGACCCGATTGCGGTGACCATGATCCCCGCCGGCGAGGATCCTTCCGGGCTGCTCCAGGCCGTCCTCTGCTGGTGCCGGGACGAAGGCATCACCGCCACATCGGTCTCGGTGGGCAGTCGTTCACTGGTCGACGTCTACGCCGAACTGCTCGCCGAATGAGCGGCCCGATGGTCATCCTGGCCCGAACCGAGCTCAGGGTTGCCGCCCGGGACGGTGAACAGTTGCTGCTCACCGCAGGGCTGCCCGTTCTGCTTCTGGTCTTCTTCTCGGTCGTCGACGTGCTTCCGACCGGGTCGACCGATCCGATCGATTTCCTCGTTCCGGGCATCGTGACGCTCGCCCTGTTGTCCACCGGGTTTGTTCGGTTGGCGATCGGCCTGGGTTTCGACCGGTCCTTTGGTGCGTTGGACCGGTACGCGGTCAGTCCGGTGGGGGTCATCGACTTCCTCGGATCGCGAGCCCTCGCCGCCTCGATGAT
Source organism: Acidimicrobiales bacterium (assembly GCA_024638805.1). Taxonomy (GTDB): domain Bacteria; phylum Actinomycetota; class Acidimicrobiia; order Acidimicrobiales; family SZUA-35; genus JABDIY01. The sequence continues at coordinate 2,216 of JAHEJO010000082.1, read as the reverse complement.
CGTGGCGATCCAGTTGGTCGTTCTGCTCGGCCTGGGGGTTGCGCTCGGCTGGCGACCCGAACTTCACCCCGCGGTCGCCGGTGTCGTCAGTCTCGCATCGGTCGGCTTCTTCGCACTCGGACTCTTCGTCGGGTCGGTGACCGAAGGCCTACGGGCGCTGGCGGTGGCGAACACGCTCTACGTCGTCCTGCTCCTGTTCAGCGGGATCGTATTCGACCTGTCCGAGCTTCCGGACGGGTTGAGCGCGCTCACCCGCCTGCTACCCACCACGGCCACCGCCGAACTGCTCCGGGCGACCACGACCGGTTCGGCCGGCGAGGGCCGGTACTGGGTGGTGCTCGCCGCGTGGGCCCTTGCCGGTCCGGCCCTGGCGGTCAGGTTCTTCCGTTGGCGGTGATGGGTCGACTCCCGCAACGGAAGCTGACCTTTCCGCAGGTCCTCGACCTGCCGGACGTCGTCGAACGATGTGAACTGCGCAGCCCGTTCGGTTTCATGGCATTCCATGGCGGCAACCTCGAGCGTCGGACCGAAGGAATCGCCGCGGAGGCCGCGCGACGTAGCGGCTCGTCGGTCTACAGCGTCATCCAGCCCGACGGCATGCGTCACCATTTCCCGTCGGCGACAGTAGACCCGGTGCACTCCGACACGCTGGCCGGTTTCATCGACCATTGCAGGGTCGTCATCGCCGTTCACGGCTACGGTCGGCACGGCCACTGGAATGATCTGCTGTGCGGTGGTCAGAATCGGCAATTGGCGCTTCACACCGCCGAGCATCTGCGTGCCGTACTCCCCGATCGGTACAACGTCGTCACCCATCTCGGGGACATCCCCAAGGCCCTCCGCGGGGTCCACCCCGCCAACCCGGTCAACCGACCCAGGAACAAGGGCATGCAACTCGAACTACCGCCCGGCGTCCGGGGCCTGACCCCTCTCGCCGATCGGTACCCGACACCGTTTCCGCATCTGCAGTCGTTGATCGATGGCCTGGCCGGTGCGGCTAGGTCGTGGCCACCCGCCTCGAGTTCAGAAAACGTTCGGTGAGACCGGCGCCGATCAGAGCGGCGTTGATGGCGAGGAACGCCCACCCGAGTTCGGTGGCCCAGTCGCCCACGAAGGTCGATATGTCGGCTTGGATCTCGAGGGCCCCGATGATGAAGTCGTTCAGCCACGGGGTCACATTGCGGGGGTCGTCGAGAACCTGACGGTCCCAGAGTCCGTAGAGGAACACGTAGACGCCGACCGGCACGAGGATGAGACCCGAAATGAAGTTGATGCGGGGGAGAAGCTGACGGAAGCGGTGGACGATGCCCTGTTTGCCGAAACCGACCGCCAAGGTCAGGACCGTCGCCAGCAGGCCCATGCCGGCGCCGTAGCTGAGGAAACCGCCGAACTGCTCGGTGAACGAGGTGCCGGGCACGCTGGTGCCGACGACGGCCAGGAACACGCCGATGGTGCACGACAGCGAGGCGATGGCATAGGACACGCCGAACAAGAACATGCTGAACATCGACGAGCTGGCGGTGCCCTTGTCGAGTTTGGGCAGGCTGATCGTCGGTTTGAAGCCGCGCAGCATGGCGACGCCGAGCACAACGAGGAACACCCCCACCACCATGGAGAACCAGGGCAGGATGGGATTGAGTTGGTTCCGCAGACCCGTGAAGACCAGCCCCAGAAGCCCGAAGACGACGAGAAAACCGAGCGAGAGTGCGGCCCCCACGAGTTGTGAGCGGTTGAGTGCTTGGAGCCGAGTGTCGGCCTTGCCGTCGCTCATGCCCAGGAAGAAGCCGAGATAGGCGGGCAGCAGGGCGAAGCCGCACGGGTTGACGAGGGCGACCATGCCGGCGGTGAAAGCGATCGGACTGAACAGGTCGGACATGGTTGAGAGGGTCTCCTGGACTGTTGACGGTAGAGGAACAGCATGCACGCCGGCGACATTCCCGCTGCGAATCACGACGGTCTTCCCCGGGTGTCGTCCGTGGTGTTCGGTTCGACGTTCGCCGGCTGGCCCCAATAGCTCTCAGCGCTGCTCTACCGGCACCTCCAGATCGATCGAGCCCGAGCGGGCGAAGTTCAGCCGGAGATCGATCACGGCGCCTCCTGCGATGATCTACAGGAGGTGGGTGTCGATCAGTTCCCGCAGGCTGGCCTTGGACAGGCGGCCGGCGTGCGTGAACGCCACGGTGCCGTCCTCGTCGATGAAGACCGTCGTCGGCATC
>JAHEJO010000081.1 GCA_024638805.1 Acidimicrobiales bacterium | reverse complement strand
CCTCACTCCTGACGTCGTTCGGCTCGCTCCGCTCGAACAATCACCACAGCGTTGCATGCTGCCTTCGATCCCTCGGCAGCCTCACGAACCGGCACACCGTCCTCACTCCTGACGTCGTTCGGCTCGCTCCGCTCGAACAATCACCACAGCGTTGCATGCTGCCTTCGATCCCTCGGCAGCCTCACGAACCGGCACACCGTCCTCACTCCTGACATCGTTCGGCTCGCTCCGCTCGAACAATCACCACAGCGTTGCATGCTGCCTTCGATCCCTCGGCAGCCTCACAAACCGGCACACCGTCCTCACTCCTGACGTCGTTCGGCTCGCTCCGCTCGAACAATCACCACAGCGTTGCATGCTGCCTTCGATCCCTCGGCAGCCTCACGAACCGGCACACCGTCCTCACTCCTGACGTCGTTCGACTCGCTCCGCTCGAACAATCACCACAGCGTTGCATGCTGCCTTCGATCCCTCGGCAGCCTCACGGAGATGGCTCAGAAACGCTCGCGGCGGATCTTGACTCTCCGGCCGCGCATCGCCACGTTCTCCATGGATCTGATGACGTGATCGGCTTTGTCGGCCGGTACCGAGACCAAGGAGAACCGGTCCTGGATCTCGATCGGCCCGATCTCGCGGCCCTCCAATCCGGCCTCTCCGGCGATCGCACCCACCAGGTCCTTGGGGCGGATGCCGTTGGTCCGGCCTGCGCCGACATAGAGGCGGGTACGGTCGCCGTCGTGACCCCGGTTCCGTTGTTGGCCCCGGTCCGGTCGAGCACCATGTTTCATGCGAGCCGAGGACGTATCGGTGCGTTCACGGCGGTTCTGCCTACCGGATCCCTTCATCGACGCTGACGGGATCTCCTGTTCGTCGACCTCGGGTGCGGAGCTCTGGTGGGCGATATGGATAGCGGCCATCGCCACTTCGACCACATCGAACTCGTCGGACAGGCTCTCGAGGACGACGCGAAAGGGTTCGCCGTCGCCGGCGAGAAGCACTTCGCGCAGACGGTCGCGAGTGAGCTCCATGCGCCGCTCTTTCAGGTGCGCCACCGACGGCACCGTCTCCATCGTGAACTTCTGGCGTGTCACCCGTTCGATGTTCTTCATCTGACGGTGTTCACGGGGTTCGGCCAAAGTGATCGCCACACCCTCCCGACCAGCCCGCCCCACTCGACCGATCCGGTGTACATAGGCCTCCGGCGCCGACGGCACATCGAAGTTCACGACATGGGTCAGCTGGGTGATGTCGAGGCCACGGGCGGCGACGTCGGTGGCCAGGAGGAGATCGGCGACGCCGCTCCGGAGCCGGCCCAACGCCCGGTCCCGTTGCTCCTGACTCATGCCGCCGTGAAGGGCCTCGGCGCGGTAGCCACGTCCGTTGAGGGTTTCAGCCAGCTGATCCACCTCGACGCGGGTCCGGCAGAACACGAGCGCACTGTCGGGCACTTCCATGTCCAGAATCCGCCCCAACGCCGCCGCCTTGTGGTTGCGGTTGACGACGTAGGCGACCTGACGAACCTTTGGCAGTGCGTCGGCGTCCGTACCCGTCCGGTCGATGTGGATCACGACCGGCTCGCGCAGATGGGCCTTGGCGATCGAGGTGATCCGCGGCGGCATCGTCGCGGAGAACAGCACCGTCTGACGCTCCGGGGGAAGAGCGTCGAGGATCGCCTCGAGATCCTCCGCGAAACCCATGTCGAGCATTTCATCGGCTTCGTCGAGTACGACGGACTCGATTCCGGACAGGGTCAGGGTGGAGCGCCCCATGTGGTCGAGGGCCCGGCCGGGCGTAGCGACGATCACGTCGACCCCCCTTTTGAGCGCGGACAGCTGCCGGCCGATCGGCTGGCCACCGTAGATCGGCAGCACTCTGGCACCGATCCCTCGGCCGTACTTGTGGATCGCTTCGGACACCTGAACCGCGAGCTCGCGGGTGGGCACGAGTACGAGCGCCGACGGTGCCGAACCCCGGCGGATGTCCGATTTCACCGTCGAAAGGCGCTGCAGGATCGGCAGTGCAAACGCCGCCGTTTTGCCGGTACCCGTCGCCGCCTGACCGATCAGATCGCGCCCCGCCAGGAGTGGCGGAATCGCCTCCGTTTGGATCGGGGTGGGTTCTTCGTAACCGAGAGCTTCGAGCTGTGGCAGCACGGAACCGTCGAGTCCCAACGACTCGAATCCGGCCGACTCGGCAGGCGGGCGGGCCCCGTCCGGAGAGGCGGGGTCGGTTGGGTTGTCGAGCATCTCGGGCCTTCGGTGAGCGAACCGGTCAGTGTAGGCACGTTTGCGGCATCTGGCTTCGACGGAATGCGGACGGGGTCCTCGGATCAGCCGTAGGGCTTGGAGACCAGAGTTCCATCGGCGAGGAGAGTGTCGACTTCGGAGCTCGAGTACCCGAGCTCGTCGAGGACCGAGCGGTTCGACTGACCGAGGGCTTCGACGGCGAGATCGGTTGCCGGCTCGACGCCGGTCACCATCAACGGATGACCCGGGAGCACCGACTCGCCGGCCACAGGATCGTCGAAAACGACGATCGATCCTCGAGCGACAAGGTGGGGTTCACGGACCAGATCGGCTGGACTGTTCACCTTCGTACACGGGACTCGATAAGCGGCCAGCGCCTCGACGACCTCGTCATCGGTGTCGAATGTTGCCATCCATTCCTCGATGATGTGATTGAGTTCCTGCCTGTGGGCCAGCCGGGCGTTGTTTCCACGAAAGCGAGGATCGGTCGCCAGATCGGGCCGGTCGAGGGCCTCCCACAGTTGATCCACCTGGTGCACGGTGACGATCATCACGATCCAGCCCTGCGGAGCCTTGAAGACACCGGCGGGAGCCAGCGGCTGATAGTCACGCCCGTGGCGAATCGGGGTGTAGTCACCTTTGGTCATTGCCGGAGCGTGGATTGCGGTCTCGTGCATGTGGATCAGGGCGTCGACCATGGAAATGTCGAGGAAAGCACCCTCGCCTGTACGTTGGCGTCGGTAGAGAGCGAGGCCGATCGCAGCGAACGCATGAACACCGGCGTTCGAGTCGGCGATGGCTGACCCGACCAGCAGCGGCGGTCCGTCAGCGAAGCCGGTCATGTGGGCGATGCCGCTGTAGCCCTGGGCGACGAAATCGAATGCCGGCCGGTCAGCCAAGGGTCCGGTCTGGCCGAAGCCCGAGATACTCGCCATGATCACACCGGGTTTGACAGCCCGGAGGTCGTCATATGCGAGCCGGTAACGGGCCATCACCCCGGGAGCGAAGTTCTCCACGACCACATCCGCCCGCTCGACCAATCGCCGCGCGATCTCCTGTCCGGCTGCGGTCCGGAAATCCACGCAGACGCTGCGCTTACCGCGATTCTGCTGGATGAAGAAACCCGAGCGCCGGTTGACTCGGGGTTCCAGGCTCCGGGAAGGATCGCCGTGGTCGGGAAGTTCGACCTTGATGCAGTCGGCGCCCTGCTCCACCATCAGTCGAGTACAGGTTGGACCGGCGAGATACTGGCTGAAGTCGACGACACGAACGCCGGTGAGCAGGCCCTCACTCATCGCGCAGGGCATAGAAGGTTCCGTTGCGGGAACCGACGTAGATCCCACCGTCCCAGACCGCCGGCGTCGACTCGATGCAGCCCTCGCCGAGAACAACCGACCAGAGTTCTGTCGGGACCGACGTCGTGTCCGAGACGTCGAAGCCGTGCATCACCCCGTTGCAGTCGCCCTGGATCAGGACGTCATCGACGACCACGGGGCTCTGCCACAGGGGTCCGGGCAGGCGGAGCTCCCACCGCTGCGATCCATCGACCCGATCGAGCCCGAGGATGCGACCGTCGTCGGTGGCGACGATCAGAATGTCCCGGTGCAGCGCCGGCGTCGCCCACACGCCGGATTTGATCCCCACGTTGGCCTGCACATTCCACACGAGCGGGTCCTCGGGTTGGGACGGATCGAGTTTCAGCACCTGACCCAGTTCCTGTGCTCGGGCCCGGCCCTTTTCGTATTCGACACCGGCGTAGACCATCCCATCGCCATCGACGATCAGCGACGCGTCGACGTCTTCGCCGGCCCAGAACCGGAAGACACGCTCAGGGACGTCGCCATCGCCGACCGCACCGATGTTCCAACCCTGTATCAAACCGTTCGAGTTGGCGAAGAAGACGGTGTTGCCACTTATCGCCACCGAGTTCTCGATGCTCATCTCGTTGGACGTTGCCGCAAGGAGTTCGGCGTCCCAGGACTCGGTGCTGAAGACGATCTCGGGGTCGACGGTGACGAGACCGTCGGCGTCGAAGCCCCGGTTGAGTTTGACGATGAAGAAGCGGCTGTTCTCCCCGCCTTCGAACAGGTAGTCGTCGATGATCAGACCGGATCCGTCCCAGTCGTCGTTCCACTTGGTCGGTTTGACCGCGTCGCTGTTCAGCTTCCACAGGGCCTCGGGTTCGGGCCGGTCGAGGGCGACGATGTGGTAGTTGTTGTCGCGGCTGCCGGTGTACAGAAGGGGGTAGCCGTCCGGGTCGACCGTGACCGAGCCCTTGATGATGTCGCCGGTGGTGTACGGACCGTAGACCTCGGCACCGGTCTCGAGGTCGAGGAATGTCACGTTGCGGTCATAACCGCCGAAGGCGAGCCACCACGCCCCCGTGGCGGCGCCCACGGAGGCCGGCGGCTGGAACACCGAAGGCTGTCCGGTCCACCCCGAACCGCACCAGACCTTGGTCACGCCGCCCACGGGCGAGTTGGAGCACCCGATCTCGTGGGTCCAGACCACGGCGGGATTCTCGGGCACGCCCCTGCCGTAGAACGTGCGGGTGGGGTTGCCACGGAAGGTGAGCAGCCCCTCGACCGCCCCCAGGTCGGACCACGGTGCACCGGCGGATGTGGGATCGACCCAGCCGTCGTAGGGGGGCAGGGTCGTGGTGGTCATCATCGTCGTCGATGGACCGGTCGTGGTGGTCGGGACGGCGCTGTCATAGGTGTCGTCGGCCACGCTCATTGTCCGTCCGGCGACGGCCGGAGCGGCGTCGGCCTCTTCGCCGTCGTCGCCCAGCAGACGACTGGTCCACAGACCTGCCGCCGTGGCAGCGATGATCAACGACACCACCAAGAAGCCAACCGAACGGTGCATCGTCAGAACAGGCCTCCCTCGGCCACCATCCGCTGGAGCGTCAGATGGGGATGGTCCGCCAGCACACGATCCATCCAGTAGCGGCTCTCGAAGAGGGCGAGGTGCAGTCCGTTGGCCCGTTGAAGTACATCGACGCCTTGCATGGCCCGCAGCTCGGGGGCACTGGCGGCGTCGGTCGTCCGGGCGATCGTGTAGCGGGTCGCAGTCAGTTCGACGGGCGCACCGAACTCGTTCTCCAGACGACTCACAGCCACCTCGAACTGGAGTTGGCCGACCGCCGCCAACACCGGTGCTTGATCGCCAATGTCGGGATCCCGAAGCACCTGCACCGCGCCTTCTTCGTCGAGTTGGGCGATCCCCTTGCGGAACTGTTTGAACTTCGAGGTGTCCTTGACCCGGGCCACCATGAAGTGTTCGGGGGCAAATGCCGGCAGGACGGGAAATTCGCACGGTTCGCCGGCATAGATGGCATCGCCCACGCGTACCTCGTTGGCGTTCACGAGCCCGACGATGTCGCCGGGATAGGCCAGGTCGACCGTTTCGCGCTCCTGACCGAACAGGGTCTGTGCATATTTGGTCGAGAACTGCCGGCCGGTACCACCACCGACGGCGATCATGCCCCGCTTGAACTCGCCCGAACAGACCCGCACGAAAGCAATGCGGTCGCGATGGGCCTTGTCCATACCTGCCTGCACCTTGAAGACGAGGCCGGAGAAGTCGGAATCGAGCGGCCGGCGCGAACCGTCGGCGAGCGGTCGAGGCGCAGGGGACGGGATCAGGTCGACCACGCCGTCGAGAAGGGCCCGGATACCGAAGTTGGTGAGCGCCGAACCGAAGAACACCGGTGTCGATTCGCCGGCGAGGAACGTCTTTGTGTCGATGTTTCGGTCGAGCATCTCGAGCAGGTCGCTCTCCTCGGATGCCGACGCCCACACCTCACCTTCCTCCATCTCGGCACGATCGGGGGCCACGATTTCCTCCGGGGCGACCGTGCTACCCCGGGCGGTGCGTTCGAAACGGATGAAGTCACCCGTGGCCCGGTCGATGATGCCCTTGAATTCGCCGGCCAGGCCGACGGGCCAGGTGACCGGGGTCGGTTCGACGATCAGTGTGCGCTCGATCTCGTCGAGCAACTCGAGAGCGCCGCGCCCGGGGCGATCCCACTTGTTGATGAAGGTCATGAACGGGATCTCTCGTTCGCGGCATACCTCGAACAGTTTGAGGGTCTGCGGCTCGATGCCTTTGGCGGCGTCGAGCACCATCACCGCCGCATCGGCGGCCGCCAGCACCCGGTAGGTGTCCTCGGAGAAGTCGCGGTGGCCGGGTGTATCGAGAAGGTTGAGGATGCGGCCCCGGTAGTCGAACTGAAGGGCGGCGGATGTAATCGAGATCCCTCGCTGCTGTTCCATCTCCATCCAGTCCGAGGTTGCCGATCGACGACCACCTCGAGCCTTCACCGCACCTGCGCCGGCGGTGAGGGCGCCTCCGTAGAGCAGGAACTTCTCGGTGAGGGTGGTCTTCCCGGCGTCGGGGTGCGAGATGATCGCAAAGGTCCGGCGGCGGGCTGCCTCGGTTGTGATCTCGGACATCGGCCCACCTTGGAGACTCTGCTTCAGCCACTCACTCTAGAACCCCCGATCCGCCGACGGCGTCCGCTCGAGGACTGCCGGGGCGATCATGGACCCCCCGGCGACCGGCGCCGCGTCAGTCGCACCGCGGGAATCGAACCCGCGACCTCGTCTGGTGCCGGGGTATCGTCTGGTGATGGAGGGCACCGTCGAGCCGTGGTGGAGCTGAGCGTCAACGGTCGGCGGTGGGTGGTCGATGCCGAACCCGACACCCCGTTGCTCACCGTGTTGCGCAATGATCTCGGGCTGAGCGGAGCCAAGCGCGGCTGCGCCCAGGAGCAGTGCTACGCCTGTTGCGTGCTCGTCGACGGGCGGGCTCAACCGAGTTGCCAACTGCCCGTCGGTCACGTCGGTGATCTTCCGGTCACCACGGTCGAGGGGGTCGACGGTCTGCAGGACTTCTTCCTCGAGGAACAGGCCGGGCAGTGCGGGTTCTGCATCGCCGGCATGATCGTCGCAGCCCAGGGCTTGCTGAACCAGACGAGGTACCCGAGCGACGCACAGATCCGAGAGGCGCTCGACACCAACCTGTGCCGTTGCGGCGTCTACGACCGCATCCGTCGCGCGATCCGATATCGCATCGGTCAACCGGACGATGACCGGACATGGCGCGTACACGTCCAGCCACCGCTCGCCACGACGGCGCATCCGCTGACGTCGTCGGCGATGGCACACCCCGAACTCGATGACTGGTTGTCGATCAGCGACGACGGAATGATCACGCTGTTCACCGGAAAGGCCGAGCTGGGGCAGGGCATTCGCACCGCACTCGTCCAGATCGCCGCCGAGGAGCTCGCCGTTTCAGCCGAGCGGATCCGCGTCGTGGCCGCCGACACGGCTCGCACGCCAGACGAGGGCCACACCGCCGGCAGCATGTCCATCGAGACCAGTGGGGTCGCGATCCGTTCGGCGGCTGCGACCGCCTGTCGCGTCCTGCTCGGCCTCGCGGCGACGCACCTCGGCGTCGCCGAACAGCAGCTCGTCGTCGACGACGGCACGATCAGCGATCCTGAAGGCTCGGGCACGGTCACCTACTGGGAACTGCATGGGGGTCGCCATTTCCACCGGCGGCTCACCGACCCTGTGGAGACAGCGGGGTTGCGCCTTCAACGGTCCGCTGGCTGTGCGCCTGAGGTCGTCGCCCGAGTCGACCTGCCCGGCAAGGTCTCCGGTCAGCCGTCGTACGTGCACGACCTCGTGCTGCCGGAGATGACTCACGCGCGTGTCCTACGACCACCCGCGTACGGGGCCCGACTGATCGAGGTGGACGACAGCGTTGTCCGCGCAATGCCGGGCGTACTGGCTGTGGTGCGCAACGGGAGCTTCGTGGGCGTCATCGCGAAACGACAGGACCAGGCCGATCGGGCCCATGCGGCCTTGTGCTCGGCCGCCGAATGGCGCAACGACACCCAGCTGCCGGATCCGATCGACGATCTCCTCACCGCCACGACCCGCAACTACGGCGTCGTCGACGGCGACCCGGTCGACCTCAGCGAGTTCCCGCCGGCCGAGGCTCACGAGCCGAATGACGTGACCGCGACATACACCAAGCCGCTCACGATGCACGCCTCGATCGGCCCGTCCGCTGCGATCGCGCACGTCGTCGATGGCCGGCTGATGATCTGGTCCCATACCCAGGGCGCGTTCTTCCTCCGAGATGCGGTGGCTGAGGCACTGGACATGGATCCTGCCGACGTGCGGGTCATCCACGCCGAAGGCGCCGGCTGCTATGGGCACAACGGGGCGGACGACGTCGCACTCGATGCTGCGCTGCTGGCGGCAGCGAGTGGCGGCCGGCCCGTCAAGGTGATGTGGTCGCGATCGGATGAACACCGGTGGGAGCCGTACGGCTCGCCGATGGTGGTGCAAATCCGAGCGTCGCTGGACGCCGACGGGCAGGTCGAGTCATACGAGTCCGAGATCTGGAGCGCCCCGCACGTCACGCGACCGACGGTCGGCGGTGACGGGACGTCGGGCCTCCTGGCGGCATGGCATCTCCGCGAGCCGATGGTCCCGCGCTCTGCTGACGTCGGCGGCCGGCACACGGTTGGCGCTCACCGGAACGCCGACCCGGCCTACTCGTTCGCTCGGAGGCGAATCCTTGCGCACGTGGCGACCGAGACTCCGTTTCGCACGTCGGCGTTGCGGGCGTTGGGGGCCTACGCCAACGTGTTCGCGTTGGAGTCGTTCATGGACGAGCTGGCGCATGCGGCCGGCGTCGACCCGGTCGAGTACCGACTTCGGCAACTCGAGGATGTGCGGGGCGCCGCAGTCATCGGTGCCGCCGCAGAGGCTGCGAGTTGGGGCTCGCCGGTCTCCTGCTTCGGGCCCGGGGACGACGCTGAGGGTCTGGCGTTGGGACGAGGAGTCGCGTTCGCGCAGTACAAGAACCGCGCCGCGTACCTCGCGGCCGTCGTGGAGCTCGGCGTGGACCCCACCAGCGGGTCGATCCGAATCGGCCGAGCGGTGCTCGCCGTGGACGCCGGACGCATCGTGCACCCCGACGGCGTGAGTAACCAGCTCGAAGGCGGGTGCGTACAGTCAGCGAGCTGGACGCTGAAGGAATCGGTTCGCGTGAACCCCGACGGCGTTGCCAGCGATGACTGGGACACGTATCCGATTCTGCGTTTCTCCGAGTCGTTCCCCGTGTGTTCGGTGCTGCTCGATCGTCCCGAGCAGCGTTCGCTTGGCTGCGGCGAGGCCGCGCAGGGGCCGACTGCCGCGGCGATCGCCAACGCAGTCTACGACGCAGTCGGCGTGCGATTCCGCGACATCCCGTTCACCTCGGATCGTGTCCTGGCGGGCCTGGGGTGCTCGTCTGGCTCGACACGAGCCGGAGCGAACCCGAATCCGTGATCGTTTCCGTTCATCGGAGCGCAGGGTTACAATCGATTGCAGCCTTCCAGGAGGAATCGATGACCACAGCACGTTTTCCGCACCGAGTCGGTTGGATCGGCGTCGGCCGGATGGGGTATGCAATCGCAACCCGCCTCCTGGGCGCCGGGGTCGATCTGTCGGTCTACAACAGGACGAAGTCCAAGGCTGCGCCTTTGGCGGAGTTGGGCGCCACCGTCGTCGACACCCCGTTGGATCTCGCTGAATGCGACATCGTGTTCACGATGGTTGCGGGCCCACAAGACGTGCTCGACGTCACAGTTGAAGCGGGCGGTGTCCTGTCTGGTGAGCATCGTCCTTCGGTGATTGTCGACGCCACCACGATCGACCCAGCCACCTCGGCCGAACTGAGTGAGCGCGCTGCTGGGCTGGGTACCGCCGTCGTCGCCGCACCGGTCAGTGGTAACCCCAAGGTCGTTGCGTCCGGTGGGCTCACGGTGGTGTCCTCGGGACCGAAGGACGCGTTCCAGACCGTGTTGCCGTACCTCGAACAGTTCGGCAAGAAGGTCACCTTCGTCGGGGAGGGCGACGAGGCGCGGTTGGTCAAGATCTGCCACAACCTGATGCTCGGCATCGTCGCGCAGACGATGGCCGAGACGTGCGCACTCGTCGGCAAGGCGGGCGTGAGCCGGCACGACTATCTCGAGTTTCTCAACGACAGCGTCATGGGGTCGGTTTTCACCCGGTACAAGAGTCCGGCGTACGTCAACCTCGACTTCACTCCGACGTTCACGTGGCCACTGCTGCGCAAGGACTTCGAGCTCGGCCTGCGTGCTGCCCGGGAGCTCGACGTTCCGTTGCCGGCGTCGGCGCTGGTCCACCAGATCGTCATCGAAGGGATCGGCCGCGGCATGGGCGATCAGGATTTCGCCGCCCTCGTGACCAAGTCATACGAGGAGTCGGGCCAGACACTCGAATCAGAGAACCGGGACGTCGACGACGGCTTGGGTTCATGAATCTGCTGACGGAGTTGACCGACAGGGGGCACACCCAGCTGTTCATCGACGGTGAGTGGCGCGAGTCCGACGACGGCGGACGCATCGACGTGCTCGATCCGTCGACCGCACAATCCCTGGTATCCGTGGCGAGCGGCGGTGCCGACGACGCGCTGGCCGCTGTGGATGCGGCCGCGAGAGCCCAGCCCGAGTGGACTGCCACGACGCCCCAAGAACGCAGCACGATCCTGCTTCGCGCATTCGATCTCATGATCGAACGTCGCGAGCAGATCGCGGAGCTGATCGTCCGGGAGATGGGCAAGGCGCTCGGCGAGGCCAGCGGCGAGGTCAGCTACGCCGCGGAGTTCTTCCGCTGGTATTCCGGTGAGGCGGTTCGCAACGCCGGCAGCGTCATGCTTGCGCCGGGCGGCGGCAAGCGGATCATCGCCATCAACCAGCCGGTCGGCGTCTCGCTGCTCATCACGCCCTGGAACTTCCCGGCTGCGATGGCGACACGAAAGATCGGCCCGGCGATCGCAGCCGGTTGCACGATGATTCTCAAACCGGCGTCTGACACGCCGCTGACGGCGCTCGCCATCGCCGGCATCCTCGAGGAGGCAGGTTTGCCAAAGGGTGTGCTCAACGTGATGCCGTCGAATCGGTCGTCCAAGGTGGTGCCGGTGATTCTCGGTGACGATCGGGTTCGACTCGTGTCGTTCACCGGCTCGACCGAGGTCGGCCGCGTGCTGCTGGCCGAGGCTGCCAACTCCGTGGTCAACACCTCCATGGAACTCGGCGGCAACGCACCGTTCGTGGTATTCGAAGATGCCGACATCGACGAGGCGGTGGCCGGCGCGATGATCGCCAAGGTGCGCAACGGTGGTCAGTCGTGTATCGCCGCGAACCGGTTTCTCGTTCATGAGGCGGTCGCGGCTGACTTCACCGCGAAGCTCTCGGCCGCGATGAGCAGCCTCAAGGTAGGGCCCGGGCTCGAGCCAGGAGTCGAGCTGGGCCCACTCATCAACCAGGCCGCCCAGGACGACATGGCCGAGTCCGTCGAGATGTCGATCGGTGCCGGTTCTGCGGTGGTCACCGGCGGATCGACGGGACGATCGCCCGGGTTCTACTTCGAGCCCACCGTGTTGTCGGACGTCGAGCGCAGCAACCCGATCCTCGGTCGTGAGGTGTTTGGCCCGATTGCGCCCGTCGTGACGTTCGCGACGGACGAGGACGCGATCTCCATGGCGAACGACACGATCTTCGGCCTGGCCGGTTATGTGTACTCCCAGGACCTGGCACGTGCGTTGCGGGCGTCGGAAGCGATCGAGTGCGGAATGATCGGGGTCAATCGCGGTCTCATCTCCGACCCGGCTGCGCCGTTCGGTGGAATGAAGCAATCGGGCATCGGTCGTGAGGGCTCACACGAGGGCATGCTGGAGTTCCTCGAGACGAAGTACATCGCTGCGGACTGGTGACGCGACAGGACGACCGTCCGACCCTCAGGTGGCCTCCGGTGGCTGGCAGATCCACTGCACCTGCAACTTGACCTTCGCATCGTTCAAGAGGTTGAACACCGGACACCGCGCCTCGGTCTCCTTGACGACCTCGGCCAGTCGACTCGCCGATTCATCCGTCGTCACTACCGCCTGCAGGCGGACGGTCTGGAAGTGCTGGGTGACACCTCGCTCGCCGAGACGGCCACGGATGTCGATCGTGAACGATGCCCCGTACTCGATGCGTTCGTATGCGAAGCCCATCTCAGCCGCCGTGCGGTTGAACGTGACCGACTCACAGCCGCACAGCGC
>JAHEJO010000080.1 GCA_024638805.1 Acidimicrobiales bacterium | reverse complement strand
TCACGATGGACCGCTACGAGGCGGACTGGCCGATGGTCGAGCGAGGCTATCGCTGCCACACCCATGGCGAGGGTCGGGTGTTCACCTCGGCAAGACAGGCCGTGGAGACGATGTATGCCGAGAGCAATGCCGGCGATCAGTACCTCGGCGAATTCGTCGTTGTGGATACTGAGGGGGTCCCGGTCGGCACGATGCACGACGGTGACGCCGTCGTCGTCTACAACTTCCGCGGCGATCGCTCGATCGAGATCTCACGGGCCTACGAAGAAGCCGATTTCGACGTGTTCGACCGCACCGGTGCACACGGTGAGCCGGCGCCGGACGTCTTCTTTGCCGGCATGTTGCAGTACGACGGTGATGCGCTGATTCCCAAGAAGTATCTCGTGGCGCCGCCCGCCATCGATCGGACGATGGGTGAGTATCTCTGCGCCGAGGGAGTCCGGAGCTTCGCCATCAGCGAGACGCAGAAGTTCGGCCATGTCACGTACTTCTGGAACGGCAACAAGTCGGGATACATCGACAAGTCACTGGAGACCTATATCGAGATCCCGTCGGACAACGTCGAGTTCGACACGACGCCGGCCATGAAGGTGCGGGAGATCACCGACGAGACGATCGACCTCCTGCGCAGCGGTGAGTACCGGTTCGGGCGGCTCAACTTCCCCAGTGGCGACATGGTCGGGCACACCGGACACCTCGATGCGACAATCGCGGCGATGGAGGTGATCGACGAGTGCATGGATCGACTCGTCGACGTGATCGACGAACTCGGAGGCGTGCTGCTCTACACCGCCGACCACGGCAATGCAGACATCATGTACACCGAGAGCGACGGCGTGAGGTCGCCGAAGACATCACACACGCTCAGCCCCGTGCCGTTCGCGATCCACGACCCGAACTACGATGGTGAGTACCACATGGCGCAACCCGCCGACGGCACTCCGCCCGGCCTGGGTAACGTCGCGGCCACCGTGTTCAACCTGCTCGGCTTCGACGCCCCCGATGACTACCTACCCTCATTGATCACCTTCTGACTCCGAGGTCGGTTGCGATCGCTCAGAGGCAAGCTGCGATCGCAAACCCTCGAGCAGGGGATTGGTTCATCGGGACCGGAACCTGCGTCCCTGCGGGGTCATAGGGTGATCACCATGACCGCCGATTTCTTCGAAGCGATGTACGCCCGGGCCGAGGGCGATGACGCCGGGGTCCCGTGGCAGCAGGCGATCTCCCGCCGCGTGATCGGCGACTGGTTCCAAGCATTCGAGCCCGCCGGCCATGAGCACGCCATGGTGGTGGCCGCCGGTCTGGGCGATGACGCCGCCAGGCTGGCCGGCCTGGGCCTGAACGTGGTGGCCTTCGACCACTCCCCCACCGCCGTGGGCTGGGCCGAGTCCCGCCACCCGGACGCCGGCGTCGATTGGCACGTTGCCGACCTGTTCGCACCGCCTGCCCACTGGGTCGGATCGTTCGACCTCGTCGTCGAGGTCTTCACCATTCAATCCATCGATCCGGTCGACCAGAGCAAAGCGGCCTCCATCGTCGGAAGCTTCGTTGCACCCGGCGGCACACTGGTCGCTGTCTCGCTCGTCCATGGCGGCGGCAATCACTCGCAGGGGCCGCCGTGGCCGCTGCATCCATCGACCTTCGGGGTTCTCACCGACGGATTCATCGAACGGTATCGACAGACCGAACGACTCGACGCCGAGCTGTCGTGCATCCTGGTCGAGCTGCGAAGAGCGCACACGTAGTACCGGCCAGCACGGGGATCAATCTCGGAGGAGCTCTATGACCGCCGGGCGGTTTCGGTCCTCAGGAACTCGTCGATGGCTCGTGCGGCGCGGCGACCGGCGCCCATGGCCATGATGACGGTGGCGCCGCCGGTGACGATGTCGCCGCCGGCGAATACGCCGGGCTTGGACGTGAGGCCGGTGTCGACATCGGCCACGACGGTTTCCCGTTCGGTGCGGTCGAGATCCGGCGTGGCTCTCAGCAGTAGTGGGTTCGGCATATTCCCGATCGCGATGATCGCCACATCGACCTCGACGTCGATGAACTCACCGGGCTTCGGCTCCGGGCGTCGTCGACCATCGGTGTCCGACTCCCCCAAACGCATTCTCTGCAACCGCACACCGGTCAGGCGGCCGTCCTCGTCACCGGTCAGCTCGGTCGGAGCGACGAGGGTGGTGAGCACGACCCCCTCGGCCTCGGCATGGGCGACTTCTTCGTTCCGGGCCGGGATCTCATCCGGCGAGCGACGGTAGGCGATCCGCACCGGCGCGCCACCGAGGCGCACCGCGGTGCGGGCCGCGTCCATGGCCGTGTTGCCGGCACCGAACACGACCACCGACTTGCCCTGTACGTCGATGAGGGGTGTGTCGCTCTCACCGCTGTAGGCCCGCATCAGATTCACCCGGGTCAGGAATTCGCTGGCCGAGTACACACCGATCAGGTTCTCTCCGGGGATGTCCAGGAACCTCGGAAGTCCGGCCCCGACGCCGAGAAACACAGCGTCGAAGCCCTCGACGGTGAGGAGATCATCGACGGTGTCGACCATGCCGATGACCGCATTGGTCTCGAACTCGACACCGCGCTTCCTCAGACGGTCGATCTCGGCGGCAACGATCGCCTTGGGCAGGCGGAATTCGGGGATGCCGTAGGCCAGGACGCCGCCGAGTTCGTGAAGTGCTTCGAACACCGTGACCTCGTGGCCGGCGCCGACCAGATCTCCTGCGCATGCGATCCCGGCTGGGCCACTACCGACCACGGCCACACGCTTGCCGGTCCGGGCAGCAGGCGTCGGCACCGTTGACCCCAGATTGCGGGCGTGGTCCGCCACGAATCGTTCGAGATGCCCGATGTGGATCGGCTTGCCCTTCTTCGCCAATACACACGCGCCTTCACACTGCGTCTCCTGGGGACAGACCCGACCGCACACCGCCGGCATGGAGTTGTCCGCCGCTATGACGTCGGCCGCCTCGAGGAACTCGCCGGCGCCGACCAGCCGCACGAACTCGAGGATGTCGACGCCGACCGGGCATCCCGTCACGCACGTGGGGCGTGCGCAGAACAGGCAACGCTCGGCTTCGGCGACGGCCATCTCCGGCGTGTAGCCATCGTTGACCTCTTCGAAGTCGGTGCGTCGCACATCGGGGGCGCGTTCGGGCATCGCCACCGGGGCCCGCTTCATCCGCTCACGACGGCTCAGGTCGCTCACGACGCCGCCCCGTCAACAACTACCGGCACAGCGGCGCACGGACCGAGTTCATCTCGCCGTGCCGCCTCCCAGCCGGCATAGGCCCGATTGCGTTGCTCCAGGAGATGGAAGTCGACGAGGTGGGCGTCGAAGTCGGGGCCGTCGAGACAGGCAAAACGGTTGACGCCGCCCACCGACACGCGGCAACCGCCACACATGCCGGTGCCGTCCACCATGATCGGGTTGAGGCTCGCCACGGTGGGAACGTCGTACGGGCGGGTGGTCTCGGCTACCGCCGCCATCATCGCGATCGGCCCCGCGGCGAGGACCCTGTCGACCTTCCTCGTCGCAACCAGGTCGGCCAGGGCATCGGTAACAAAGCCGTGCCGGCCAAACGAGCCGTCATCGGTGCAGGGGTGCACCTCATCACACACCGCTGCGAGTTCGGTTTCGAACAACAGATGGGTTCGACTCCTTGCGCCGATCACGGCGATGACCGTGTTGCCGGCCTGGCTCAGCGCAACCGCCGACGGATAGGTGACCGCCGTGCCCACTCCGCCACCGACAACGACGACCATGCCGAACCGTGCGACCTCCGATGGAGTTCCGAGCGGACCCGCCAGATCGAGTATCTCGTCGCCGGTCTCGAGCGCGTTCAACAGCGTGGTGGTCTTGCCAACCGCCTGAACGACGAGCGTGATGGAGCCCGCCTCGGGATCGGCGGCGGCGATCGTGAGCGGGATCCGCTCCCCGTCGGGGCTGACCCTGACGATCACGAACTGGCCGGCGCGGTGCTTGCGGGCGATCTTGGGGGCATGCACCCGGAACAGCTTCACATCGGGCACCAAGACCCTCGCCTCGAGGATCGTGCTCATCTCACTACTCTTGGTCGCACCGGGCCGCCACGACAGAGCCGAAGGTCCCCGACCGTGCTCATCGTCGTGATCGTACGGTTCGCACAACGACCGCTTGCGCCAGGTCAGGTCGATCAGGCTCGTTGTTTGTCGACCCGGAGTGGCGGAAGGAAGGTTCGGACCCAGAAGCCGATGGTCAGAGCGAAATACAGGGTGCCGATCCCCACCACGCCCCCCAGGATCCATCCCACGCTCAACGCGGTCAGCTCGATCATCGTTCTCGCTCTGGCGATTGGCACACCTCGACGGGCGAGGGCGGTCATCAGTCCATCCCGAGGGCCGGGACCGAGCCCGGCGCCCAGGTACAGGCCCGAGGCAAGTCCCAACAGCACCGGTGCAACCGTGAGAAACACGATCCGTGTCGGGAGGCTGTTGTCCTCGCCGATGACGGCGAGCACCACATCGATCACGGGGCCGATGACGATCACGTTCAGCACGGTCCCGAGCCCGAGTGGCTCACGCAGCGGTCCGAACCCGATCAGGATCACCGCACCGGTCAGAGCCACCACGGTGCCAACCGAGATCCCGGTGCGTTCGGACACGCCCTGAGCGAAGACCGTCCAGGGGTTGGTGCCGAGCTCGGCAGCCACGGTCAACGCGATCGCACAGCCGAACAGGAACAGACCGGGCACGAGCTGCGCCACTCGCCGGATCCTCGGGTCGCCGAGCACCAGGAACCGGTACCCGAGGACGGATCGCCAGGGCGGATCCGCGTTGATGATCGTCCCGGCCGACATCACCCGACGGTAACCCCCTGCGCAGACGAACAGCGCTGCCCGCTGCGAGCCGGACCGAGAGCTCGTCGTGGTGCGGTGAACAGGGGAAACGGGAGAGGCGATCAACTGCGCTTCAGCGCTCGGGTTCTCCGACCCACCGGACTCCCGAAATACTGCGAAGGTCGGACCCGTTCATGGCCGATACAGCCTCTGTGTACGCGGTCAAAGTGCGAGACGTCAAGCAACTGCTCGTGTCGGACGTGTATCTCGACCGCCTCTTGACCGCTCGTGTGCCGGCCGTCGAAACGGTGCTGGGTGCCCTCGTCTGGCTCGGGTTGGTCATGGGTTTCGTTCGCGAGATCGGGGCCGCACTCTGGATGCTGTCGGCCCTCGTCGGATTGCCACTTGCCCTCCGACTCGCCGAACGGGCGACATCGGGCCCCTCCACCGCATCGATTTCGTGGCTGCGTGCGCTTTCGGTCCCTGTTGCGATGGTGTCGTCGCTGTCCCTGCTGACGTCGGGACCTCTCTCTTTCCTGCTGTCGCTGCCCTGGTTTTTCCTGACCTCGCTCGTCGCCGTCGCTGGTCTTTTCCGATTCCTCAGCCGGCCATCGCTCGCAGATCCGATGGTTGGGATGGACGCCGGGCTCGTCATGGTGGGCATGACCGGGGCTTCATTCACACTCGATCGGCTGGGCACCGAACTCATCTCGAACGTGGGACTCCAAGCCACGGCGTTCGCGGTTCCGTTCGCGGCCGCCGAATGTGCCCGCCGGCGGAGCGACCGCTGGTGGATTCCACAGGTGCTGGCGCTGAGCATCCCCGTCGGCGCCGTTGCGCTGGTCGTCGGAGGCATCCCTCGACTCGTCGGCTATGGGCTGATCGGCCTCGTTTGTGCATGGGTGGCCGTCTTGTTGATTCGGGTCGGTGCCGAACAGTCAGTCGGAGCCCAGCTCGGACTCCAGTCCGGAGGGGTCGCCCTCGGTCTCGGCGCGGGGGTCCTCGTCGCCGCCCAGGCATTCGCCTTCTTCGACCTCGACGGAGAGGCGATCGATCTGATGCGGAGGTTCGACGGCCCACTGATCGCCCTCGGGTTCGTCGTCCCGGCACTGCTGGGTTTGAACCTTCTCACCGCCGAACCCACCGCCGGCCAACGCCGGACGTTCTTCCACCTGGGCCCGCCGACTGGAGAACAGATCAGCCGTCTGGCTGCGGACCTCCCCCCGCAGGTTTCGAAGGCCGACCTCAACCCCTTGGTCGACAAGGCGCCGGCGGGATATCGGCTGCACCGCAGCTCGCGGTCCGTGCCGAGCTATCGGGATTCCCGCCAGGCGATCTGGAACTGGGCCGGGCACGAGGCGGCTGGGATCACGCTGGCCCCTGAAGTCCCCCCGATCTTGATGGGGCAGGACCTCCTCTTCGTCATCCCGTTTGACCCCTTCAGTATCACCGCCACCGGGCGCGTTGTCGCACTTATCAGCGACGAGGACCACTTCGGCCTCGTCTATTCCACGCTCGATCACCATCCCTTCATCGGAACCGAGGCGATCATTCTCGATCGATCGTCGGGGCAATCGACGCTCACGATATCGACGGTGTGGCGGCCGAACTGCCTCGCAGCCCGACTGGCAGGACCGATCGGCAATCGAATCATCGGTCGCATCGTCGGTGGGTATCTCGACGGGATCGCCGACGCCGAGACCGCAGCGATCGGCGCCCGGATGATGAACGTCATATCCGACGTCGACGAACGCCCGTACACGATGTCCCGCGACACAATCCGAACCGAATCCACACTGTCGCAGCTTCTGGCCGAGAACGGCCTTGATGGTGCGAGCCAACCACTGAGCGATTTCGAGGCACTGTTCTCCTCCCCGACCGACACCCTCCAGGGCGACGACCTCGACGAGCAGACCGAGAACGGGTAGCCGTACTTCGACACCCGGATCGCAGCGCCAACCCTGAGACATCGGAGTGCGACCCGAGAGGGCGAAGGCCGTCATTCACCCGCTGGTGCCGACGACCCATCGTTCGAGCCGGCGGTGACGGTTCGACAGCGCGATCCCAACCACCGGGCAACAACACGGTACGGTCGTCGTGGTGACACCGCAGGTCGGCGACACTGGGACACACGGATCGAGTGTCAACGACTACGAGCTGCGCGAGCGGCTCGGACAGCGGGGCGGTGTGACCGTCTACAGGGCATATCAGGTATCGGTCGGCTGCGAGGTCGTGTTGAAGGCGATCACCACCGACGGTGCGAACCGGCGCAGCTCTGTCGAGTCGTTCGACGCCCAATGCCAACTGCTGTCACAGCTCGAGCACCCCCACATCGTCACACCGCTCGACTGCTGGCGTGACGCTGATCGTGCCTACCTCACCATGCCGCTGCTGCGGGGAGAAACGCTCGAACGATCGCTCGTACAAGGTCCGTGGCGGCCACCCGAGGCACTCCGCCTGCTCGATCAGATCGGGGCCGCCTTGAGCCATGCGCACCGGTGCGGGATTGTCCACGGTGCGGTCCGCCCGTCGGCGGTACTGCTCGACGAGGGCGCCAACGCATACCTGTCGGACTTCGAACCCGGAGGCCACTCCGAACCTGGGGCGGACGACGCCGGGGTGTCATCGTGCTATGTCACACCCGAGCAGAGCGCGGGAAACCCGGTCGGCCCAGCCGCCGACGTCTACTGCCTGGCCGTGCTGACCTGCGAGATCCTGACCGGCGTGGCGCTGCCCAAGCACGCTCTCTTCTCGCCCGTCAGACTCCCCCGCGGCTTCCGTCAGGTGATCCGACGGGCGACGGATCCGGAACCCCTTCGTCGATTCGAACAGGTGGAAGGGTTTCTCCGGGCCCTGCATCAAGCATTCGACGTCGATGAGGGTCCGGCCGGACGCACGGTGGCGGACGTGCGCAACCCGTACAAGGGACTACAAGCGTTCGGCGAAACCGATGCCATGGACTTCTTCGGTCGTGACGCATTGGTGTCGGAGCTGGTGGATCGAGTGTCGACCAACCGCCTTACCGCAGTGGTGGGCCCGTCGGGATCCGGCAAATCGAGCCTGGTCCTGGCAGGTCTGATTCCCGTTGCTCGGAGGGGCAACCTTGGCGGGCGACCGGTCATCATCGCACAGATGTCTCCCGGGTCCGATCCCTTCCAGGAACTCCACGCCGCATTGGTTCGGGCGTCTCCTGGTCGCCCGACCAACCTGCGCGACGATCTCCGTACTGATGAAGGTGGACTGCTGCGGGCCTCCCGGCAGATCCTGGAAAGCCGCGAATCAGAGCTCCTCCTGATCATCGACCAATTCGAGGAGCTCTTCGTTCTGACTCGAGGTGAGCCCGTCCGCCAGAGCTTCATTGCTCAACTCGTGACTGCGGCGAACGACGAGCGGAGCAGGATCCGGGTCGTCCTGACGATGCGCTCCGACTTCCTCGACCAGCCACCACTCCACCCGAGATTCGCGGAACTGTTGAATGCAGCGTCGACGACGGTGACGCTCCCGAGCGACTCGAGCCTTGCCCGGGCGATCACCGAACCGGCACAGCGTCTCGGACTCCACGTCGAGCCCGGCCTGGTCCCCACGATCCTGCGAGACGTTGACCAGGAGCCGGGGGCCCTGCCGATGTTGCAGTGTGTGCTCACCGAACTTGCCGATGCGTGCAGGGGTGGCCCGCTCACCATCGCCGAATACGATCGTCTCGGCGGCGTCGTCGGTGCCGCGGCGAGATGGGCCGAGGACATCTACGCCGGCCTATCGACCCCGGGTCGCACGGCTGCCCGCGAAATGTTCGTGCGACTCGTCTCGGTCGGCGACGAGGCCGACGACACACGACGACGGATCGGGCAAACCGATCTCGACGTCCCGGCGATCGATCCCCATGCCCTCGAGACCGTCATGAGCACGTACGGATCTTCCCGGCTGCTCTCGTTCGATCATGATCCCATAACCAATGGTCGGACCGTCCAGATCGCCCACGAGGGGCTGATCCGTGAATGGCCCCGCTACCGGGAGTGGATCGACGAACGACGTGGCGATCTCCGCACCCAGCAGCGCCTCGCAAGCGCCGTGACCGAGTGGCGACAGGCGGATCGCGACCCCGGCTTCCTGATGTCAGGGACTCGCCTCGAAACCTTCGAGAAATGGGCCGACTCGACCGCCGTCTCGTTCACCAGCGAGGAACAGGCCTTCCTCACAGAGTCCCGAGTCGAGGAAGAAAGGCGGTCGACGGCAGCGGCGACACGCCGACGCCTCGCCCTCGCGGCCATCGCAGCGCTGGCGGTGATGTCGCTGGCAGGGGCGCTGGGCGTCCTGGCTCAGCGGAATCGAGCCAGCGACCTGGCCGCGGAGGCAGGCGCGCAATCGGCTGTCGCCATCGAGGCTGAGGAGAGGGCCGAACGACTACGCAACGAAGCGCAGCGGGGCGCCTCGATCGACCAGGCACGCGCCGTCGTGCAACGAGCCCGATCCCTTGATGATCCTGACCTGAAGCTGCTCCTCGCTCTCGAGGCTCAGGCCCTGCTGGAAACTGCCGACACCGACGACGTCTCGGTGACGAGCGCCCTGTACCAGTTCGCTTTCGACCACAGGGTCGACTCTCGAATCAGGGTTGAAAGCGATCTGGTGACCGTTGAGTCCAGCCCCGACGGGACGATGTTTGTGACGACCTCCATCCTGGAACCAACGGCCTCGATTGTCGACGCCCGCGCCGAAGTCGTGCTCGCAAGCCTCGACCTGCCCGGAGACGCCTTCGGTTCAACCTGGCTGGCCGACGAGGGCCTACTGGCGACCGGCCAAACCGACGGAACGATCCAGATCTGGAATCCTGCGGGCGACGGGGTGACGTCGGTCGACGCCGCCCGCCGCCCGGTCAGGCCCCTGTTCACAATCGACGGCCAATTGGTCTACGCCCAGTTCGCCAGCACCCAGCCTGGTCTGCTCTTCAGAGTGGTCGCGCTGGAAGGCATTGGAGGTGACAGCGTGTTTCGGACTCAGCAGGTAGCCGTCGAAGCCGTCGCCTCTCCGTCGGGTCGACAGCTGATGGTCGTTGAAGTCGGCGATGTCCTGCGGATCTACAGCACCGAGACATGGGAAGATGTGACTACCGCCGCGCTGCAGGCAGCGCTGCTGGGAACCGAGGTGCGCGATGCCGCGTTCAGCGCATCCGGTGAACAGATCTGGGTCTTGGGAGCTGGCCGGCTACGGCTGCTCGACGTGCGCACTGGTGAGGAGATTTCGGCGTTCGACACGAACATCTCGGGGGCCAGCTTCGTCGAGCCGAGCGACGATGGCCAGCTCCTCGCAGTCGGCAGCCCGAGCGAGCCGGTCCATGTGTTCGATGCGGCATCCGGGCAAGAGGTGGCGGAGCTTCATGGGTCGATCGGAGCGCTCACCGAGCAACGGAACTTGTTCCGTTGGGGTTTGTCCGTCACCTGGATCTCGGATCGGCGTCTGGTCGTCAGCCAGCCAGGCGCAATCGTCGTCTGGGACTTCGGCATCCCGAACGCCGAAGTGGCGTTCTGGCCCGGTCGGACTCCCCCGCCGACCGTCACCTACTTCACGCCGTCGGGCGATCTCGTGCTCGGGTCCGATAGAGGCGGGGTCGAGATCTTCGACGCAACGGGTGCTCTCAAGCAGTCATTCGCGCCTCGTGGTCAGTGGGCGGTTCCGGCGCTTGCGAGCGCAGACGGTTCGACGGTCGCGGTGCCCGGGGACAATGCCGTGGAGGTGATCGACATTGCCGATCGGGTCCGCGTTCGCTCGATCGGGCCCGACGGGTTCTCCCGTCCACTTGCGCTCTCCCACGACGGACGGTTGCTCGTCGCCGGCACGAGTCGCGAGCCTGACGACGCGCGACACACCGTCGCCATCATCGACGCGGAGACCGGCGAGCAGCGCCACCGGATCGGCTCCCGGCTGGACGGTGAGCGGGCGGCGTTCACCTCCGACGACACGATCGCGGCGATCCCGATCGCACGGGTTGTGAACGAAACCGCTCTTCCCGGCTCGGGCCTGTGGCTGATCGATACGGCAAACGGCAGCCTGATCAACAGGGGTCCGCCACAGAACTGCATCACCGCAGTGGCCATCTCGAGCGACGACGCCAGCGCGGCCACGGTGGGATGCGATGGCAATGTGTCCCTCTTCGACATGGAGCTCCTGATCGGTGAAGAGCCGTGGCAAGCGCGCATCGGCGGCGAGCTGGACGACGGCACCGCGGGCGTCGGGGTCACGTTTGCGCCAGGCGACGACATCGTCATCGTCACCCGCGCCGACGGCCGCATCGAGGCCTTCGAGGCCGATGCCCGTTTTGCCCGTTTGTGGTCTTTCGATATCGGCGACCACGTCGGGGCCCCGGTGGTGCGCAACGGAAGGGTGTGGGCAGGCACGACCAGAAACCCCGAGACCGAGGCGTCTGGAGGTGTCGTCGCCATGCCGCTCGACGTCGACCAACTCGTCCTGTTCGCCCAGGGCACTGTGACCCGAGAGTTGTCCGACGACGAGTGTCGGGAATTCCTCGAGCGACCGACCTGCTCAGGTTCGTGAACCAAAAGCAACCGTCGCTCCGGCCGGCGTCGTCCGGGCCACTGAGGTCTGCTGAACCACGCCGTCGGCTACCGGCTCGACGGTCGTGTTGGAACAGCCTCCGTCCCGCTCGGTCTGGTAGTTGACCCGGGCCGAGTCCACGGCAAGAACCTCCCCCGACATCGTCTCCACCGAGGGTTCGGTCCACTTCACCGCAGCCGACGGCGCATCGCAGGGTGCGAACACCTCGCTCCATACGACCGGAGCGACAAGAGCTTTCCCCCCTCCGCGCAGATCCCGGATCACGGTCATCTCACCCGTCGACCGGTCGGTCACCGAACCCCGCCAGCCGTGGCCCGGTCCCGGCTCGATCCGTAGCCGATAGGGCACACCTGACCGCCAGCCGAAGTCACAGGTGTTCGGGTTGCCGAGCGAGGAAGGCAGGAACATCTCACCGCTGAGCTCTCCCCCTTCTCGGTGATAGCCGCCCCAGTTGGCTGCACACGATCCCGGGTAACGGGGATGATGCTGGAGGCCGAGGTGGCCGCCCCCGGTCCGACCGGATCCATCGCTGAAACTGACCTGAAGAGCCCAGAAATACAGCTCCGGAACCAGCGGCGGATCGGCGACGATCAACGTCACCTCCACGGATCGCAACGGATCGGGCGGCACGTCCCAGAAGAGATGCATGCTCGAGGCCCGGTTGGCAGACGTTGGACGCCCACTGGTTCGGAGCGGCGACCGGCCCAAACCGAGGACTCGCTGCAACCACGACATGCCTACAGCCTGTCACCCTCCGGCGAGCCAGGTGGCAAGAATCTGCGACGAGTCCTAGAAATCTGCGCTGTGCAACGATTGCCTGGGTGTGAGGGGGACGATGACCGCACGAAACGGTGAGGGGATCGAGCGTCGATTCACCGATATGCACTCTGGGACCCCAACCGCTGGCGCCGATACGCTGCGGGCATGGGACCCGCCGAATCGAGAGGCACAGTGCAGCCCCCGATGATGGGGGTGCCTCCTCGCTTCCACGTGATGGCCAAGCCGACCGGTGCGGTCTGCAACCTGGCCTGCACCTACTGTTTCTTCCTGGACAAGGAGCTGTTGTATCCGG
>JAHEJO010000079.1 GCA_024638805.1 Acidimicrobiales bacterium | reverse complement strand
TATCAGTTGATCGGCGGCGGGGGAGAGGTGGACACTGCACCGTTTCGCTACCGGGGTCAGATTCGGGAAGAGTACGCGGTCGGTGGGATCGAGACCGTCGAGGTCCGCGCCGGCGGCGATGCGATCGGTGGACTCCCAGCACTCGCACAATTGCGTACCGATGATGACGTTATAATCGCATTCGCTAATTTGTCGGATGTGATAGCGAAGCGGTCCATACCGGCGATCGCGGTGATGTCGTCGCTCGACATCAGCCCCCAGATGATCCAATGGGATCCCGCCCGCTACTCGTTTTCGGCCGAGCGACCGACCGAACTGGCCGAGAGTGGTCTTCCCATCCTCTACTTCGAAGGCGATGCCTACATGGAGTTTCTGGTCGGAGCCGGCTACATCGAGGAGGGTCAACTCGATCCTTCGTACACCGGGTCACCGGACCGATGGATTCTTGCCGATGGTGACGTACTCCAGACCGGTTTCGCCACCAACGAGATCTTCCGCTACGAGGAGGAGTACGACGAATGGTCCAAACCGGTGGATTTCCTGCTCGTTCACGACCTCGGTTTCCCCGACTACCCAGCCACCTACGCCGTCGATGCCGAGCGTCTGGACGAACTGAACCCCTGCCTCGAGGTGCTCGTCCCGCAGCTGCAACGGGCATGGGTCGATTTCTTGCTGGATCCAGCTGAGACAGGCGAGGCGTTGATTTCGATCAACGCCGAATTCGAGACCTACTGGACTCTCTCCGAGGCGTTGAACCGGCGGGGCATGGACATCCTTCGAGCCACGGGGATCGGTGGCAACGGCCACGATGACACGTTCGGCAATTTCGACCTCGACCGGGTCGGTCGGCTGGTCGACCTGACAGCACCGATCTTCGCCGACCGGGGTATCGATGTTCCGGACGACCTCTCCACTGATGACGTCGTCACCAACCGCTATGTCGATCCAACGATCTCGAGCCCCTTCGACGGCTGAGCGGCGATGCCGCTGATCACGCCGCGCTCGGCGGTTCGTGCGAATGGCCCTAACCTTGCGGACACTGGGAGACTCTTCGAGGAGCAGCGCACAGTGACCATCGCCTATCTGGGACCGGCCGGCACCTTCACCGAACAGGCCCTCCTCACACAACAGGATCTGCTCGGCGAGCAAAAAGTGCCGATGCGGACCTTTGTCGATGTCCTCCACGCCACGCGAGCCGGGGAGGTGGACATGGGCTTCGTCGCCATCGAGAACGCGATCGAAGGAACGGTCAACGTCACGCTCGACACACTGGCCTTCGACACCGATCTGCTCGTCCAGCGCGAGGTCGTGCTCGACATCAAGATGCAACTCATGGCCCAGCCGGGCACGAAGCTCGGCGACGTCAAGGTCGTCGCCTCCCACCCGGTCGCCAATGCCCAGTGCAGGGTCTTTCTTCGTCGGGAGCTGCCCGATGCCAACGTCGAACCGGCCAATTCCACCGCCGATGCCGCTCGTATCGCGGCCGAGACGCCAGGTGTTGCCGCCCTCGGGCCGGAGCTCGCCGGATCCCAGTACGGCTTGGCGACGATCGCCTCCGACGTGGCCGATCATCCCGGCAATCAAACCCGCTTCCTTGTTGTGGCCCGCTCCGGAATACCGGCCCCCAGCGGTCATGACAAGACCTCCGTCGTCCTGACCCAACGCCACGATCATCCGGGGTCGTTGGTCGCGATCCTCCAGGAGTTCGCCGCCCGCAACATCAACCTCTCGAAACTGACGTCGCGACCGGCCAAGAAGACCCTCGGTGACTACTGCTTCATCGTCGATCTCGAAGGTCACATCGCCAACGATGTGGTGGCCGACTGCCTCAAGAACATCCGCGCCAAACACGCCGATGTGAAGTTCCTCGGCAGCTATCCCGCCGCCGGACACGGTTCGGACGAGAACCGGTTCCGTTCCACCGAAGCCTGGAATGAGGCCTCGGCCTGGATGGACAGCCTCCTCGGCCAGATCCCCACCTAGGAGACCGCTGAGTCATCACGACTGCGCCAGAACGACCATCCATCCCGCCACGCTGGGTCCTCGACCTCGCCATGATGCTCACAAGTCGTGGCGAGATCTCGATCCTTGCCTGCCGAGCGGCTGATCGCCCTGGCATCCATCAGCATTGCTCAGCAGTCTCCTAATGGGATTCGACCAGCGTTGCTGAGTCGGTGATGCTGGTGTCGGGCCGCTGCTGCACCACCCGCTCGTCGACCTATCGTTTTCGCCTATGACATCGCCGGTTTTCAGACAACTTCTCTCCGGTCGGGACTTCGCCGCGGCCGATCCGATCGCCGGGCAGATGGTGAATTTCAGCTACCTGATCGGTGATCGCGACACCGGGGAAGCACTCCTGGTCGATCCGGCCTACGACATCGACGGTTTGCTCGACATCGTCGACGAAGAGGGCCTACGACTCACCGGCGTGATCGGAACCCACTATCACGCCGATCACGTTGGCGGCAACATGATGGGCTTCAACGTGGTGGGGATCGCCGAGCTGCTCACCCGGCACGACGTGCCGATCCACCTTCAACGCCCGGAGATCGAATTCGTCACTAAGACAACCGGCGTGAGCGAGGACAGTCTGGTCGGTCACGATCCGGGTGACGAGATCCGAGTCGGGGGGATCCCGATTCACTTGATTCACACCCCGGGCCACACTCCGGGTTCTCAATGCATCCTGATCGACAAGCGCCTCGTATCAGGCGACACGCTCTTCCTGGACGGCTGTGGCAGGACCGACCTGCCCGGAGGTGACGCCGAGACCCTTTACCACTCGATCACCGCGGGTCTCGCCGACGTGCCCGACGACGTGATTTTGTGTCCTGGCCACCAATACTCGCCGAAACCGACCCAGACGATGGGCGAGACCCGAGCCCACAACATCGTCTTCCGGCCGCCCACGGTCGAACAGTGGCTTCAGCTCTTCGGGTGACACCGATCGATCCACCGGCGTCTCGGCGTCACCCGGTGGTGACGCTGGCGATCTTGGCCGCGAGATCTTCAGGTTGTTCCAGAACTGCCGACAGGTACTCCGAAACCTGAGGGGTGGTCCGAGGACCGGACCGCTGCGGAGCAGAGCACACATGCTGATTACCAAGGAATCCTCCACCCGGCTCGCAGCGGAGCGTCGCGCCAGCACTGATCTCGGCAAACAGGTCAGTTCGGTCCTGCATGAGCTCAACTCGGTCCGTGACGAGACCAAGCGGCTGCTCGACCATCGTCGCCAGATGGAGATCCACCTCGTTGCTCTGAGGGCCGAGCTCGAACAGTTGCGGGCCGAGCGGGTCAAACTGGTGGCTGGGACGACTCCCGCCCCCGCTGCGGAGAACGTCGAGGTCCCCCACGACGTTGACCTCGTTCAACCTTCGAGACCGATCGAGACTCCGGAGCCGCGCTCGGGACGGATCACGCCCCCCTCCGACGAAGATGAAGATGCCTTCAGTGCCTTCTTGCGGGCCGATATCGATCACGACAAGAGCCGGGAGTGGTTCCTTTCCGACGTCGGCGGGTCATAGCCTGATCCCTCACCCACACCGGCGGTGAGGTTGTGGAAGAATCCAAGCGGTGAAACCGCTTCGATACCTGGCCCTGACGTGTGCGTGGTTGCTCGCGTCGGTGCTCGGCTTCGCCCAGATTGTGTCGGCCGAACAGCCCGGTCCCGTGATCTCAGCACTGTCGACCGATGGTGTGTTCGTGCACTCCAGTCGCGAAAACAACATCGATCGGCAGCGACTGGCCGATGTTGTGGAGTCCGCCGACGAGTTCGGGATTCGGATGGCGATCATCGTCCCCGCCGATCCGTTGCCCGACCTGCGTGCGTTCGTCCTACGCGTGCAGCAGGGTGGTGAATTCGATGTGGTGCTCGGGTTCGGGCTCGACGGCGAGATCGAGGCCGAGGCGATCGACGATCTCGGGAGCGATCGTCTGAGTGCTCTCACCGCCACCCGGGCGCTCGACGGTTCCCCCGAGGAACTGTCGGCGGTCTTCCTGGAGGAGTTGGCGACCAATCCTCCCACCGGACTCCCGAACTCGATGCGGACGATCATCCGCTGGGTGATCATCCTCCTCGGCCTCCTCGGTTTGACCGTCGTCGTCGAGCAGATCATGAGGTCCCGCTCCAAACGGGGTCAACCGGCCGCATAGGTCCGAATCCAACCGTGCATGGCGATCCCGGCCGCGACGCCGGCGTTGATGCTGCGGGTCGATCCGAACTGGGGAATGGATCGGCACTGATCCAAGTAAGACTTCATCACCTCGCTGAGGCCCGGGCCCTCCTGGCCGAAGACGAGAACACACTCCCTCGGAAGGGGACGGTCGTCGAGCGGTGTCGACCCGGGGAGATTGTCGATCCCGACCAGCGTCAGCTGGTGCTCGACGGCGAAGGCGGCCAGGTCCTGAGGCTCGGGGTGGTGTCGTACATGCTGATAGCGGTCCGTCACCATCGCCCCCCGTCGGTTCCACTTCTTCTTGCCGACGATGTGGACCTCGGCAGCCAGGAACGCGTTTGCCGTGCGCACGATCGTGCCGATGTTGAGGTCGTGCTGCCAGTTCTCGATCGCGACGTGAAAGCCGTGGCGGCGGGTATCCAGGTCGGCCACGATCGCGTCGACACTCCAGTAGCGGTAGCGGTCGATGACGTTGCGACGATCGCCTTCTTCGAGAAGTTGAGGATCGAGCCGGTTGTCGTCTGGCCATGGCCGAGGATGAGGACCGAAGCCGACCTCGCGTGCGCTGGAGTCGGGCGCGATCATTCGGTTCCGACCGCGGGCAGTCCCAGGTCGGCGTAGGTGAACAGAGGGATGAAAGGGATTCCGGCCGTGGCGAAACGTTCGAAGGGCTCGTCGCTGCGCGCCACGAGCGTGGTGGCCAGCACCGCCGTGGCTCCCTCGGCTCGGATGCGCTCGTTGGCGGTGAGGCTCGACCCCCCACTGGTGATGACGTCATCGACGAGCAACACGCGTTTGCCCGCCAGCTCGGCACCTTCGACGAACTTGTCGGTGCCCCGGCCCTTGGCATGTTTGCGGACGACGAACCAGTGCAGCTCGCCCAGGATCGCAACGCCGTGAGCGAACTGGTCGGCTCCCAACGTCAAGCCCCCGACCGCGTCGACCTCGACGCGCTGTTCCGCGATCAGATCGAGTATGCAGACACAGGCCAGAGCCAGGTCAGCGCCCGAGCACAGTGCACGTTTTCCGTCGATGAAGTAGCGGGACATGGCGCCGGAGGACAACTCGACGGGTTCGTCGAGTTCGGTGACCCCGCCCTCGATGATGATCTGTCGCAGGGCGGAACGGCGGAGCGAAGGTGTGTCGGGAAGACTGGCCAACGGATTCATCGACGTCGACGGTAACGATCAACCACCGACCTCGCTCCCCGAAAAATCGTGTCCCCCCCACCTCCGGCGTGGATTGAGCACGACAGATGCGTCCTCGGGTGGGGGCGCAACGACAGAACCGAGGCGGCGTCCGGTGGTCAATCACCCGAGCGTCGGGTTACGCTTCTCGTCTTCCCACGCGCGAGTGGTGGAATTGGCAGACACGCAGGATTCAGGTTCCTGTGTCCGAAAGGACGTGAGGGTTCAAGTCCCTCCTCGCGCACCGCTGCGATCGATGCGGTTGTCGACCCGGTGGAATAGCCGAGGCCGGCTTGCGGGTTTGTGCACTCATGACCGAATCATCGCACGACACCATCGTCATCGGGGCCGGTCAGGCCGGCCCGGCGCTCGCCAACACCCTCTACCAGCGGGGCGAGAAGGTGGCGTTGATCGAGGCCCGGCTTCTGGGTGGCACCTGCCTCAACGATGGTTGCCGACCCACCAAGGCCCTCCGTGCATCGGCCAAGGTTGCCTACGCCGCCAGGACGGCCGCCGCCGGCCACGGCATCACCGTCAGCGATGTGCACGTCGACCTCGCCGAGGTGGTCGCTCGCAAGGACAAGATGATCGACAACTGGCGCTCAGGGGCCGAGCGCTACTTCGGCCAACACGAATCGATCGACTACCACGTCGGCCGGGGCCGTTTGGCCGGTTCGGACGGGACGGTTCATCGTGTCACCGTCAACGACATGACGCTCACCGCGCCACGGGTCATCATCAACACGGGCGCTCGCCACACGATGCCTCCGATCGAGGGCCTCGACGGCGTGCCCACGCTCAACAACACCACCATCCTCGAACTCACCGAAGTGCCCGAGCACCTGCTCGTCTTCGGAGGCAGCTATATCGGACTCGAGTTCGGCCAGATGTTCCGCCGCTTCGGCGCGCAGGTCACCGTGATCGAGTACGGCGACAGGCTCGTGGGCCGCGAGGACGAGGACATCTCGGCTGCGATCACCGAGTTCCTGGTCGAGGAGGATGTGAGCGTGCGGACGGGCGTCGGTGCATCCTCGGTGCGAATGGATCCGGACGGTGCGATCGTGGTCGGACTTTCCGATGGTGGCGTGCTCGACGGCAGTCATCTTCTCGTAGCCACGGGAAGACGGCCGAACAGCGATGACCTCGGTCTCGAAACCGTCGGGGTCGCCACCGACGAACGCGGCTACATCGAAACCGATCGACACTTCCTCACGACGGTGCCCGGCATCTACGCCGTCGGGGATGTCAACGGAAAGGGGGCGTTCACGCACACCGCATACCAGGACTACGAAATCCTCGCCGACCATCTCGCCGGCGGTGAGCGGCACGTCGCCGATCGGGTCGTCACTTACGGGCTGTTCACCGATCCTCCACTCGGAAGGGTCGGCATGACCGAGCGGGATGCCCGGGCATCAGGGCGTCGGGTTGGTATGGCGAGGTTCGAAATGGCCACTCTGACCAGGGCGGCGCTCGAAGGGGAGACCGCCGGCCTCATCAAATTGCTCGTCGATCTCGACACCGAACAGATCCTCGGCGCGGCCACGCTCGGACTGACGGGCGACGAGATCGTTGCAACGATCTCCATCATGATGCACGCTGGCGTGCCCTACACCGCCTTCCGGACGTGGCTCCCGATCCACCCGGTCGTCGGAGAATTCTGGCCCACCATCATCCAGCAGATCGAAGAACTCGACTGAGCCTCGCAGTTTGACCGCCCGAGCCGGATCCTCGAGCCGGTCCTCGCTCAGGAGCTGCGGTGAGTGTCAGGTAGGGGTGCGGAAAAGGATCGTGGCCGGGCCGATGTTGATGATGGCGCCATCGCTCAAATCGCGGACGGTGCACACCAGACCGTTGACCCGGGTGCCGTTGGTGGAGTTGTTGTCGATCAGCCGCCAGCCCTCGTCGCCCGGAAGAATCTGGGCGTGGAAGCGGCTGACGTTGGACTCGTCGATGACGAGATCGTTCTCGTGGTGTCGTCCGATCCTGACGCCGGCGACGTCGAGCTCGATGACGCGTCCATCGCTCAGCTGAAGCACGGCGGGCTGGACGGGTGCCGGGGTGTCGTCGAACATTCCCGAGATCGAGAACGTGCCTGTGCGGCGAGTGGACGAAATGGTCATGTCGACCGTCACCGGGCCTGCGAACGACAGCCCTTCGCGGGCCGCTGCTTCTCTCACCTCGTCGATGAGGTCGCGCGAGATCGACGAACCGGGACCGAGGATGCGCTCGTGGTCGGCCTCGGACAACTCGATGACGAAACGGTTCGCAGCGATGGCGATTCCTTTGACATTGACCCGTCGGTCACGGACTGCAACCCGCCGGAGGCGGCGTCCGATCTCCACCGGTTGGAGTCCCGAACCGAACGCGCGAGCCATCAGCCCCTCGACGAATTCTTCGATCTGACCCTCCATAGCACGTAGCGCCATGGCTACCCACGGTAGTTGCTGAGGGGAACCGGCGAACGTCGGTGAGGGCGGAACACTCCGACCGCGGTGAAGAACTACGCTCGGCCACAGTGTCCGACGCCATCCTCACCCTTTTGCGCCTCGGGTTCCTGGCGCTGGTTTGGTTCTTCTTCATTCGAATCGCACAGGCTATATGGACCTCGGTCGGCCCCGTCGCTGGGCCACAACCTGCTCTCGACGGCGCGGTCAAGAACTCGAGGCGGAACCGGAAGAACCCCGCTGTCGTGATTCTCGAGCCGCTCGAGCATGCTGGCCTGGTGTTCGCGGTTGAGGACCAGTTGACGATCGGACGATCCGCGTCCTGCGATGTGACGCTGGACGACACGTTCGTCTCCTCCCACCATGCCCGTGTGGCCCGCACCGACAGCGGCCTGATGGTGTCAGACCTGGGCTCGACGAATGGGACGTACGTGGATCGTCAACGGGTAACAACACCGATACCGATCGGTCGCGGCTCTCGCCTCCAGGTCGGCAGCACGGTCATGGAGGTTCGCTGATGCGAATGGACACCGGTTGCGCCACCGATCCGGGAATGATCCGCGAGACCAATCAGGACCGCGTGCTGATCGCGCCGGGGGTGCTGGTGGTCGCCGATGGTATGGGTGGTCATGCCGGCGGTGAACTAGCGGCTGAGACGGCTGTCGAGGAGATCCGGCATTTCCCGCGCCTGCGAGACGCCGACGATCTCGTTGACGCGATCCGTTCCGCCAATCGTGCAGTTCTGGACGCAGCAGATCGCACGGGAATGTCCAGCATGGGTACCACCGTGGTTGCCGCCCTTCTCCGTCCGGATCGTCGTTCGGTGACGATCGCCAACGTGGGTGACAGTCGGGCCTACTACTTCCACGCCGGCGAACTCGATCAGATCACCCGGGACCACTCGCTGGTCGAAGACCTCCTCAGGGCGGGAAAGATCAGCGAGGACGAGGCGCGGGATCATCCGCACAAGAACGTGGTGACCCGCGTCCTGGGCATCGGTGAGGACCCCGATGTCGACATCTTCGAGCTGGCGGTCCGCCACCAGGATCTCTTCCTGCTGGCCAGCGACGGCCTGTTCAACGAGGTCGCGCACTCCGAAATCGTCGCCGTCTTGTCCGACGCCGAGGATCTGGATCTGACCGCGCACGAGCTCGTTCGAGCTGCCAATCGAAACGGGGGGAACGACAACATCAGCGTGGTGCTCGCCCGAGTCCTCGACGATGCACCGGAGGTCGCCCCGCCCCAGAGCGCCAGTTCGATCGCGCAATCGTCGGAACCCACAGTCGAGCCGATCGACGTCGGGGTCGGCGCGGCTCTCGAGCCCGGGTCCGGCAAAGGGACGGACCGTCTCGATCTCGAGGATGCGATCGTCGACGAATCGCCGCCGCAGGATACCTCCGATGGGGATGTGACCGAGCAGGCCACCGAGGAGTTGCCGATGGTTGGCCTGCCGCCCGTGCGCCGGTCGAGCCGTTTGAGGGCGGTCGTGTTTGCGTTCTGCGTGCTGGCCCTCCTGGCCCTGGGTGCCGGCGGGTTGGTCGCGTATGGCCGCAACGCATGGTTCATACAACCCTCCGCCAACGAGGTGGTGATCTACCGTGGACGACCCGGAGGAGTTCTGTTCATCGAGCCGCAAGCTGTCGAGCCAACCGGCATCAACGTCAACGATCTGAATCCGGCTTCCCGCAACGACGTCGATGACCAGCCGGTGTTCGGCTCGCTCGCCGACGCTCGCGCCTTCGTCGACCAGCTCGAACTGTCCACAGTCCGAACCTCCGAGTAGGGATCGCGCGATGACGGCGATTTCCGTGGGCCGAGGCGGACCACGAGCCACAGAGCTATGGTTTCTCGTCGCCGTCGGGTTGCTGACGAGCGCTGCTTTCGGTCTGGCGGCGCTGGCCAACCGGTCCGGTACACCACCGAACGTCATTCCGTTCCTGGCCCTGGTGCTTCTGCTGCTCGGGTCGGCCCACGTCGTCGTGCGGCGGCTGGCTCCTAATGCCGAGCCCAGCCTGCTCCCGCTCGTCGGGTTCCTGAACGGGATCGGCTATGTCATGATCGCACGCCTCGACGAGGATCTCGCCGCCCGCCAGTCCGTGTGGACCCTCATAGGCCTGGCCGCCTTCACCATCACATTGGCAGCCGTGCGTGACATCGGACGACTCGCGCAGTATCGCTACCTTCTCGGAATCGCCGGGGTCATCCTGCTCCTGCTCCCGCTACTTCCCCTCATCGGTCTGGAGGTCCGAGGCGCGAGGATCTGGGTGTCGCTGGGTGCCTTCACCATCCAGCCAGGCGAATTTGCAAAGGTCGTCCTCACGATGTTCCTGGCCGGGTACCTGGTCGACAAGCGCGAACTCCTCACGATCAGCACGCGACGCGTGGCCGGAGTCCACCTGCCCGACCTTCGCCATTTCGGCCCGGTCCTTCTCGCTCTGGCGGTGGCGTTGTTCATCATGGTCGCCGAGCGCGATCTCGGATCGTCGCTGCTTTTCTTCACGTTGTTCGTCGTGATGATGTATCTCGCCACGTCGCGTGTCGCCTATGTACTCGGTGGTCTCGTGTTGTTTGCGGCAGGGTCGGCAGCCGCGTACGAGTTGTTCGGGCACGTCCAGCGTCGGGTGTCGTCATGGATCGACCCTTTTGCCGATGTGAACAACTCCGGCTACCAAGTGGCCGAAGCCGCGTTCGCGATGGCCGATGGCGGATTGATCGGAACCGGGATCGGTGAGGGCAGCCCGGGGGTCATTCCGGCGGTCACGACCGACATGATCTTTGCCGCGATCGGTGAGGAACTCGGGCTGCTGGGCTCCGCGGCCGTGCTGGTGTGCTTCATGCTCTTGGTCGGGGCCGGGTTCAGGGTTGCGACAAGGGCCAGCGAACCGTTCGAGAAGTTGCTGGCCGGCGGGCTCACCGCTCTCCTCGGGTTCCAGGTTTTCGTGATCGTGGGCGGGGTGATCCGGCTGTTGCCCCTGACCGGTGTGACATTGCCTTTCGTGAGCTACGGCGGGTCGTCGCTCATCGCCAACTACGTGATTCTGGCGATTCTGATCCGCATCTCGGACTCGTCGGCGGCGACCACCTCACGCGGCTCCAGCGAAGAACTGACCGTACATGGGTCGTCATGATCGACCGTTCTCTGCGACGTCTGCTACTCGTGCTGCTGGCCTGCTTCGCAGTGTTGTTGGTCCAGGTGAGCCGGGTTCAAGTGATCGACGCCGAGGAACTGCGGAACAACCCCGACAACGCTCGGTCGATCCTGCGCGACTTCAACCGACCGCGGGGGCGGATCGTCACCGTCGACGACGTCGTCGTGGCGCGGTCCGACGAGGTGTTCGGGACTCTCTTCGACTACCAGCGGAGGTATCCAGAAGGTGATCTGTACGCCCATGTCGCCGGCTACTACTCGTTCAACTTGGGTGCGTCCGGAGTCGAGAAGGCCTTCAATGACTCGTTGTCCGGGCGTTCGACCGAGCTTCGTCTCAGCGGTCTGAGCGCCTTCCTCGGCGGTGTGGGTGATCCAGGCGACGTCCACCTGACGCTCTCGCATTCTCTTCAGGAGAGGGCGCAGGTTCAGCTCGGAGATCGGGTCGGATCGGTGGTGATGATCGAGCCGGACACCGGGGCGGTGTTGGCGATGTACAGTTCACCGTCGTTCGACCCGAACTCGCTGGCCACACACGATGGCCGGGCCGCCGAAACGGTCGCCGAGCTGATCGACGGATCCGCCGGCAATCCGCGGCGACCGAGCGCCTACGCCGATATCTACTTCCCGGGTTCGGCCTTCAAGGTGGTGACCGCGGCGGCTTTGCTGGAGAGCGACCGCATCGATCCGGACATGATCGATGTGGCACCCGTGGCCGAGTACTACCCGCCGCTGGTGAGCTCACGCCCCATCCGCAACAGCGGAGGCGGAGCATGCGGCGGGACCCTTGCCGAGATGCTCGCCAGTTCGTGCAATACGGGCTTCGCCTACCTCGCGGCCGAGCAGCTGGGCCCGTCTGCCCTGATCGCCGCGGCGGAGTCCTTTGGCTTCAACGCCGTCCCGCCACTCGACGTTGCCGGTGCTGCCGCCAGCGTCTTCCCAACCGATTATGGCGAGGAGCTCCGGGATCCCGACGACGAGGTGCCAGCTGGCATCTACGAGGGAAGCGCCCTGCTGGCCCAGGCCGCCCTCGGTCAGAACAGCGTGTCGGCCTCACCATTGACCATGGTTCTCGTCGCTGCGGCCGTGGCCAACGGCGGCGAGATACCAACCCCCCATGTCGTTGGGGAGATCCGGAGCTCGGCGGGTGAGACGGTCCGCAAGATCCAATCCGGTCCGTGGAAAACGGCCGTGGGTCCCGAAGCCGCGATCACGCTGCGCGAGGACATGAAACGTGCGGTGATCCAAGGAACGGCACGGGGACTGGTGATCTCCGGGCTGGAGATCGGCGCCAAGACTGGGACGGCTCAGGTGGCGGAGGGTTTCGGGAGTTCACACGCGTGGGTGATTGGGTTCGCCGGGGACCCGGGCTACCGCCCTGACGTCGCCTTTGCGGTGTTCGTGGCGGCCGACCCGGATTCTCCAGAACAGAGTGGGAGCAGGACGGCGGTACCGATAGCGAAGGAGCTTGTGAACAGCTACTTCGGCCTGTGATGATGCCCAGCACAGCTGACCACGCAGATGATGAATCGTTCACTACCCTTGACTCGCTGTGACTGATT
>JAHEJO010000196.1 GCA_024638805.1 Acidimicrobiales bacterium | reverse complement strand
GGATGCCCCTGACCCGTCCTACTACGGCACTTTCCGAGCGCTCGGAAATCTCATGGCAACGTATGCACTGAGGCGAGCTGCCAGCACGTGGGTAGCACGCTCTCCAAGCCCGGATCAGTGGTCGCTGGGATGCTGTGAAGCGCTCAAATCAGCGGATCTACGGCTGCCAGATGCTGCATAGTGGTGGGTGGACCGGGTGCTGATGGCTATCGAATTGGCTATCACTGGCAAGCGGGGCGCAGTCGTCAGGCCGGGCCTTCGACAAGATGCGGGACACCAACCAGTTGGTCGCCAAACACGAACGCGAAGGCCACGGCTTTGTGTGTTGGGCCGGCGATTGGCCTTCCCTAGCTTCGCCTGGATCACGCGAGCGTTGACGCTGCGGTGGGCTCCTCGATCATCACAGCCGAGTCGTCCTCGCTTGCATCGCTGTCGTCTGTGATGGCCGTCACGGTTTCGAACGACTCAGCGAGATGCGGCTTCACTGCATCGAGGATGCGACGCGCGAGATCGGTCAGACCGTTGAGGCCTTCACCGTCGGGTTCGCCCGATCCCCGATACCGACTTTGGGCGTGACGACCTTCGTCCGCTTCGTCATGAGTTCATTTGCCTCAAGCGCTCGCCAATCGAGCGCCCCACCGAACGACGCTTCGATTGATTCTCGGCGCTCTTTGAGCGCGGCCAGGAGTGCCTCGTTCACGGCCGGATCATCGTCATCAAACTGAATCTCGGCGTAGGCCTCTGAGCTTGAAACCCAGACAGTGAGAGCGGCTGGAATGCCGGAGATGATTCGACGCTTGATGAGTACCGAACGTGGTCCGTTCTTCGGCAGACCAATATCCGGAAACGCCGACCGGCTCACATCAAGCCACGCATCCCAGAACGTCTTCGCCGCCTCACGTGACGCAGTGTTTGACGCTGTTCGGCGCCCGACCGCTCTCGAACTGAGCTCATCGGGACGGAGCCAGGTCCGCCCGATCAGACCACCCTCGAACGGCTGAAACAGGACTGCGTTGACGGGTACACCGAAGCTGTCGGCCAAGAAGTCAATCATTCGCTCGGTCGCATCATCGAGTCTAGATGCAACCACAATCATCCTCGGAGCCTCCGCGATCGCATCAAGCTCTTCTCCGAACCGTTCCTCGTACGCCTCGGCAAGGTCCGCCTCGTCGTCGCCCAAACTTCGACGGTACTTCGTATAGAAGAGAGCCACCTCGGCGAACGTTAGAGTACTCGCCCACGCCGCATAGTCGACTGCCTGCGCCAGAACATCTCGCGGGGTCCTATCACGCTTGTTCTCGATCACGACCAGCCGGCCGTCCCCATCGAGGGCGAGTAGGTCTAGTGTACCGGAAGGAGTCTGGGTCTGGCGGCCAACAATGAGCACATCTATTCCCAGGAGTTCAGGCGCTGACTCAACAGCAGACTCGATCTGCTCTTCATTTGTGAGCTTCTCCTCGGGCAAGGCAGTGGCCGAGCCATCCGAGTTCAGTTTCCAAAGCGCCATCCTCGTGGCCATTGCCCACCTCCTTTGGAGGGGTCGTTCAAGTATCGCACGCAACGTTGCCGCTGCTCGCCGAGATTCCCCAGTTGTACTCCGCGGATTCTAGTGAACGTGGCGACATATGTCGGCTTGGAAGGGTAACGAAGAGTCCGGCCGGTGTTAGGCCAAATCAAACCTGGGCACCCGCCGGGCACTAGCGACCAGGCGGGTCCCGTTCGGGGCCAACCCACCACACCAGGGGCGCCAGGCTGGCCATGACGAGCAACGACACCCCATCAACCTCACCGTCCGGGCTGAGTCCGGCCCGTCCCACTCCCAAACCTCCGGCCCGGCGACTCCCGGCTCGGCTGTTGTCGGCGTCGAGTCCCTTGGCCACCCAACCAGCTGGTAGGCCTCGAACCCGGGGCTGTAGCTTCGCAATGCTCGACACCATCATCACCACCGGACGCTACGGCATCCAGTGCCCGGCGAAGGGCCCGGAAGGGTACCCACCGTTGGTGATATCATGTGGACGATTCCCACCCGGTGCCCAGAACCACCCCTCGCATAGCATTGGTGGCCCAAAGCTTGGGTTGCGGGCTGCATTTGTAGACGATTCCCACCCGGTGCGCTGGGCTCCCCAATCACCGGCACCGGAAGCCCAAAGCTCAGGTTTGCGGGCTGCATTTGTTTTCGACGTGGGCGCCGAGAACCGTCGCTCTTGACTGGATCGGGCCCAAGTACCAAGGGCATTGGCGATGTCCTGACCGATCA
This sequence comes from Acidimicrobiales bacterium, assembly GCA_024638805.1. GTDB lineage: Bacteria > Actinomycetota > Acidimicrobiia > Acidimicrobiales > SZUA-35 > JABDIY01. Next base: position 1,109 of record JAHEJO010000196.1, on the reverse strand, counting down.
TCATGAATCGACGAGGGGCTCGGTTGAGCTGTGACCGACGACTGTCCACCATCGGCCGGGTTGGCCTACACCCACGCACCAGGTCAGCTCGGGTTCGGCTGGTCCCGGTGGTCGCTGCTGGCGCTCCAATTCGACGACGACGATGTGTGGGGAGTGGTCAGCCGGGTCCATCACGGGACGCCGGAGCCGCCCCTCCGCAGTCCCGCCGAGCGCCCCACTGAGCGTCCCGTTGAGCGCCACCTTGACCTATCCCTGCCGTTGGGATCATCGTTGGGTACCTCGTCGGGACTCCCCTGCTGATCCACTCCGCTGTGAGCCGGGGCCGGCACGCCGAGTTTCGTGACCTCCGACTCACGAGAGGTGCTCTACGACCACGCCGACAACTGCGGCCGGCGTCGATGACCCACCCGGTCGGCCGAACTCATCGAAGATCGTGAACCCAGTGGCTGGACCAGTAACGACCGCCGCCATGTCGTGCTGGCTGGCCCACCGGAGCAGCATGGCGGCTCGTAGTGAATTCTCTAGGCTGCACCAGCCCGGAGCAATTGACAGAGAACCCAGCATTCGGTAGAACAAGGTCTCAGCTGACTCGACGGCCAGGGCATCGCCACGGCCCACAGAGTCCTTCGAGCACCATCGCTCCAGAAACCACGGGCTTCCATCTCGGCCCATCCCCAACGAGATCCGGTCACAAGGCCGTCGTTGCGCAGACGAATCGCCAAATACCGGTGTCTCTCATCCGCACGAAGACCACTACGGAACTCACTTCCGCTCGGCGCCCTGCTCGCTCCGGAACCCCGGCTCCAGCTCGCCGGTGGCCACGCGAACCGCCTCGGCCACGGCCGGTCGTGAAAGGACATCCAGTGTCTACCAGGACATCGACCGACAGAGCTTCGGCAGCCGATCGCTTCCGGGTGATCCCTCGATTCGTTCAGATGCGCTGCTGCATTCGACGAGAAAGGCGCCAATGGGCATCGCTGATGAGAATAGGGGTCTCGGCGTCGCCGTGTCCGGGGCAGCCGAGCCCGACGCCCGCCCTGGCACAAAGGCCAATCGACCACTCCCCTAGCGAAAGGAGATGAAGATGACGAAGCTTGCCTACACAGTCA
>JAHEJO010000078.1 GCA_024638805.1 Acidimicrobiales bacterium | reverse complement strand
TTCCTCGGGGCGACACCCATCCTCGTCTACCTGATCGCCGGCCTCCTGCTGAACGGTGGCGTCGACATCACCGCCGGCACGATCGTTGCGTTCACAACATTGCAGAACCGTCTGTTCTTTCCCGTCGCCCGGATGCTGGAGACCTTTGTCGAGCTGCAGTCGTCGCGGGCGATGTTCAGGCGCATCTTCACCTATCTCGACACCGAGCCCGACATCGTGGAAAAGCCCGACGCCGTCTCCTTGAACGGGCTCGATGCTCAGGGTGTCGTGACCTTCGACGATGTCCACTTCCACTACGAGGACGGCTCGATTGCAACGCTCGAATCGATCAGCTTCGAAGCCAGGCCTGGCACCCTCACCGCCTTTGTCGGGAGTTCGGGGGCGGGCAAGTCGACCATCCTCAACGTCGCCGCCCGCCTCTATGACGTCGACGACGGCTCGGTACAACTCGACGGCATCGACGTGCGGGATCTCACCCTCGCTTCGCTGTCGGAGTCATTGGGGATGGTGACCCAAGAGAGCTTCCTCTTCGCCGACACGCTCCGAGCCAACATCGCCTACGCCCGTCCCGACGCCACCGACGGCGAGGTTGAGAAGGCGGCCAGGGCAGCTGCGATCCATGACCGGATCATCGAGTTCGAAGACGGCTACGAGACCGTGGTCGGCGAACGCGGTTTTCGGCTATCGGGCGGGGAGCGGCAGCGGATCGCCATCGCCCGGGTGCTGCTGCACGATCCCCGAGTGCTCCTGCTCGACGAGGCCACGTCGGCGTTGGACACCGCCTCGGAACGGCGCATCCAGGCCGCCCTTGGCGAGCTGGTGTCGGGCCGCACCACGCTGGCGGTCGCCCACCGACTCTCCACCATTCAGGCGGCCGACACGATCCATGTGGTCGACGCCGGCCGGATCATCGAATCGGGCACTCATGATCAGCTGATCGACGTGGATGGTGCCTATCGCAAGCTCTACGACGACCAGTTCGGCGGCGGTGAGATCGAAACCCACTGTGTCGACGGCGTGGTGTGGTCCGACGGTCGCTGCGGGCCCGAGCCCGACATCGTTCACCCGGTCGAACGGCGCCATCTCGAACGGCGCTAGCGCGATCGAAGCGGCGAACCGAGGAGGCGACGTCAGGCCCGCTCATGAGCTTGGTGCGTCTCGCGAACCTTCGGTAGGGTCACGCATCGTGAACGAGGTCACACTGCGACCATGGATCGTCGCTGCACCAGCCGTCGTCCGGGGCGCCAGGAACGGCTCGGATGAGGTGCCGGCCGAGACCGGCACTGCCCGACGAGAACAGGCGGCGCCCTGATGCGGGCCGTCGCCACCAAGATCGCCGTAGGGTCGCCGGAGTTCGCGGCCAATGCCGATGCATACACCGAACTGGTCACCACACTGCGCACGCGCATGGAATGGGCGGTGCGGGGCGGCGACGGGCGGGCTCGGAGCATCGAGCGGCATCTGGAGCGGGGCAAGATCCTCGTTCGCGATCGCATCGACCTGGTGATCGACGACGACACCCCCTTCCTCGAGCTGTCGACTCTGTCCGGCTACGGGCAGTACGACAACTCCGCCCCCGGAGCCGGGATCGTCACCGGCATCGGTCTGGTCCAGGGCGTGCCGTACATGTTCATCGCCAACGACGCCACCGTGAAGGGCGGGTCGCTGCTGCCGGTGTCGATCAAGAAACATGTGCGGGCCCAGCAGATCGCCGACGAGAACGACCTCGGCGTCATCTACCTCGTCGATTCCGGCGGAGCGTTCTTGCCTCTGCAGGATGAGATCTTTCCCGACAAGGACCACTTCGGCGGCTCGTTCTACCGTCAGGCCAGGCTGTCGGCCAAGGGGTTGCCCCAGCTCTCGGTGGTCCTAGGCGGGTGCACCGCCGGCGGCGCCTATGTGCCGGCTCTGTCGGACGAGGTCATCATGGTGGAAGGGATCGGCAGGATCTTCCTCGGCGGCCCCCCGATCGTCAAGGCCGCACTCGGCGAGGTGATCGCCCCGGATGACCTCGGCGGCGCCGAACTCCACACCCAGGTGTCCGGGGTGAGCGATTACATGGCCGACACCGAACACGAGGCCTATGGCCGGCTGCGGGAGATCTGCGAAACCACCCACCAACGCCGCATCGACGACCGTCAGGGATGGCTCGACCATGTCGAACCTCGGGCGCCGCTGCACCCGGCCGAGGAGATCTACGGCATCATCAGCGCCGACGACCGGATCCCGTTCGAGAGCACCGAGATCATCGCCCGCATGGTCGATGGCTCGGAGTTTTCACCGTTCAAGCCCGAGTGGGGCACGTCGATCGTGTGTGGTTTCGCCCGGGTATGGGGTCACATGATCGGGATCATCGCCAACAACGGCATCATCTTCTCCGAGGCCGCGCTGAAGGCCACCCACTTCATCGAGCTGTGCGAACAGCGGCGTGTCCCGCTTCTGTTCCTCCAGAACACCTCCGGCTACATGGTTGGCCGGGACTCCGAGGCGGGTGGTATCGCCAAGAACGGAGCCAAGATGGTGTCAGCGGTCGCAAATGCGACCGTTCCGAAATACACGGTGTTGATCGGCGGATCCTACGGTGCTGGGAACTACGGCATGTGCGGGAGGGGATTCGAACCGCGATTCCTGTTCGCCTGGCCAAATTCCCGCATTGCGACGATGGCGGCCGACACCGCGGAAACCGTTCTGACCGACATCCGCATCGGCGGGCTCAAGGGGGCCGAGACGACCGAGGAACAACTGGCCGAGATCCGGGCCGAGATCCGCGGACAATACGAAACCCAGTCCGACCCTTACTACGCAACCTCGCGGCTGTGGGATGACGGCTTGATCGACCCGATCCACACCCGGGACGCGCTCGGGCTGTGCCTCGCCCTGGCCGCCAGGCAGGACGAACCGGCCCTCGGGCCCGGCATCGTCTACCGGATGTGACGTGACGTGAAGATTCTCATCGCCAACCGGGGCGAGATCGCCCGACGCATCATTCGCACCGCCCACCGGCTCGGCCACCAGACCGTCGCCGTGTTTGCCGACCCCGACGCCGACGCCCCCTTCGTCGGAGAGGCGACGGTCGCCCACCGGATCGGCCCGGCCGAGCTCTCTCGGTCCTACCTGTCGATCGACCGCATCCTCGACGCCGCCGCCGACGCCGGTGCCACCGCCGTCCACCCCGGCTACGGCTTCCTGTCGGAGAACGCCGCCTTCGCCCGGGCGGTCGCCGCCGCCGGCCTGACCTGGATCGGACCCCGCCCCGAGGCGGTCGAGTCGATGGGCTCGAAGATCGAGGCCCGGCGCCTCGCCGAACACGCTGGCGTGCCGATCATCCCCGGCTACGACGCCTCCCAGGGCCGTAGCGCGCTCGCAGCTGCCGCTGGACGGATCGGGTTCCCCGTGCTCGTCAAGGCCGCCGCGGGCGGAGGAGGCAAAGGCATCAGGATCGTGCACGACCCCGAGGGGTTCGACGCCGCCCTGGACGAAGCGATCGGTGAAGCCGAACGGTCCTTCGGCGACCGGGCCATGATCGTCGAACGATTCATCCAGCGTCCCCGTCACGTCGAGGTGCAGGTCGTGGGCGACAAACACGGCAACGTGGTCGATCTCGGCACGCGCGAGTGTTCGGTGCAACGCCGCTACCAGAAGCTCCTCGAGGAGGCACCGGCCCCGAACCTGCCCGACGCCACCCGTGAAGGCCTGCGGGAGAGCGCCCGGAAGCTCGCCGGTGCGATCGGTTACGACTCGGCCGGCACGGTCGAGTTCCTCGTCGACGACGAGACCGGCGACTTCTTCTTCCTCGAGATGAACACGCGACTGCAGGTCGAGCATCCCGTCACCGAGGCGGTCACCGGTCTGGACCTCGTCGAACTCCAGATCCGATCCGCCGCCGGTGAGGAACTGGTCCTCAGCCAGGACGACATCGCGCTCGCCGGCCATTCGATCGAGGCTCGCATCAATGCCGAGGATCCCTCCCAGGGCTTCATGCCGCAGACCGGGACGGTCACCCATCTCGTCGTGCCCGACCAGGTCCGGTGGGAATCGGCGGTCGAGCAGGGTTCGGTCATCTCGCCCCACTACGACGCCATGATCGCCAAGTTGATCGTGGAAGGACCGGACCGTCCGACCGCCCTTCGTGCCCTGGCTGATTCCCTCGAGCATCTGGTCATCGGTGGCGTAGTCACCAACGCCGGTTTCCACCGGTGGCTGATCGATCAAGCTCCGGTGGTCGGCGGTCGGGTCACCACCCGTTTCCTCGACGACACCGACATTCCTGCCGCCCGCGACATCACAGACGCGGCATCGGTCGCCGCTGGATTGTGGTCGTCGGAACGGCGGACGAGCGCGCCGACCGGTCCATGGCATTCGCTGCCCGACTTCTCCCTCACCCCCGACCGGCCGGCCCGACAGCTCTTCCTCCAACACCTCGGCGGGGAGGTGGTCGCCGTTCGCCCCGACCATTCGCAGGCCAGGCTCGCCGCCGGACTCGTCGTGGGGAACCAGGTGGCGGTGAACCACGACGGCACCAGCGAGACCTTCGTCGTACTCGAGCGGTCCGACCATTGGGGACCGGCTTCGGATGAGGGTCACGGTCATGCCGGCGCGATCGTCTCGCCCTTCCCGGCGGTGGTGACCGAGGTTAAGTGTCAGCCGGGTGACGCGGTCGAGGCCGGTGCGGTCCTCGTGGTGATCGAGGCGATGAAGATGTTGCACTCACTGCGGACGCACGGCCCAGGCGTCGTCGCCGACGTCCGTGTCTCCCCGGGCGATCAGACCGAGTCCAACCAGGTTCTCGTCACGTTCGAAGAAGAGAGCGCAACCTGACCGCTGAGATCTTGATGCACCCGATTGTCAGCCCGTGTTCAGTTCGGCGTGACAACCTGGAAGGGTGCGCATCCTGGTGGTCGAAGACGAACGGACCGTAGCCTCGGCCCTGCGACGCGGTCTCCAGGCCGAAGGGTACGACGTCGACATCGCCGACAACGGACAGGACGGCCTGTGGCGCGCACAAGAAGGCAGCTACGACGCCATCATCCTGGACGTGATGCTCCCCAAACTCAACGGCTTCAAGGTGTGCAGGATGCTTCGGGACGAGGGCAACTGGACGCCGGTGCTGATGCTCACCGCCAAGGACGGCGACTTCGACGTGGCCGAGGGCCTCGACACCGGCGCGGACGACTACCTCACCAAACCGTTCTCCTTCGTCGTCCTCACCGCCCGCTTGAGAGCGATGCTGCGTCGCGGGAGCGGCTCGGCTCAGGACGGCTCGTCGTTCGAGGCCGGCGATCTGATGCTCGACCCGTCCCGGCATTTCTGTGAGCGAGCGGGCACCAAGATCGATCTGACCGCACGAGAGTTCGCTGTGCTGTCCTACATGGTGCGGCGCTCCGGGCAGATCGTGACCAAGGGCGAGATTCTCGACAACGTCTGGGACTACGACTTCGAGGGCGATCCGAACATCGTGGAGGTCTACGTACGGCGCCTGAGGAAGAAGATCGACGAGCCCTTCGGGTGCCGGACGATCTCCACAGTGCGCGGTGTTGGTTACCGGCTCGAATCCGAATCGTGAACCTTGTGTGGTGGCGCAGCCTCCGAGCCAGGATCACGATCGTCGCCACCGGCGTCACGTTGGTGATGCTCCTCGTTGTGGCGGGGTCGCTGCTGGTCGCCCAGCAACGCCAACTCGACGCTGCTGTCGACGCAGCCCTCCAGGATTCGGTCGATGACGCCCAGCTCGAGCTCGGTGTCAGCTTTCGGGCACCTCGAGGTCGAAGTCGACCGATCAACCGTGAGGCCCTGAGGCTGCTGGCGGCCAACTCCCAGCTCATAAGAGCCAATGGCGTGGTGGAGATCTCGACAGGAGACCTCCAGGGCCGTACCGCGATCATCGCTCCGGAGGTCCTCTTCAGCGGTGGTGCAACCGGGGACTTCCTCACGGTCGCCGGTCAGGACGGGGAGCGCTTTCGGGTGGCGGCCACGCCGGTCGGCAACAACTTCGCCCTCGTCGTGGGCTACTCGATGGCCGACGTCGACGAGTCGCAGCGAGCCCTGCGCCGGAGCCTCCTCGTCCTTCTTCCGTTGCTGGCGGGTCTGCTGGGCCTGCTGATCTGGGTGATCACCGGCCGAGCCCTACAACCGGTCGAATCCATGCGAAGTGAGGTCGACGCCATCTCGTCCAAAGAACTTCACACCCGTCTCACCACGCCCGACACGACCGAACTCAGTAAGCTCGCCGCCACGCTCAACTCGATGCTCGACCGGATCCAAGGTTCGGTCGAAGCCCAGCAGCGGTTTGTTGCCGACGCCTCCCACGAGTTGCGCAGCCCTCTCACCGGGATCCGCAGTCAACTCGAGGTGAACATCGCCCACCCACGGGCCCCCGGGCGCAGCGGGGCCGAGCAGGACATGCTGGCCGAGACCATACGAATGCAGGCCCTCGTCGAGGACCTTCTGGTACTGGCCCGGTCCGACCAGGACGGCGTGCACATACCGATGGAGAACGTCGATCTGGACGACCTCGTGCTGTCAGAGGTTTCGAGCCAGCGAAACGCCTCGGAGTGCTCCATCGACGCCCATGCCGTCTCGGCCGCACAGGTCATGGGTAACGCCGACCAGCTGAGGCGTGTCGTCCGCAACGTGCTGTCCAACGCCGTGCGACATTGCGAGTTCAACGTGTCGGTCTCGCTCTCCGAATCCGGCGGCCTTGTCTCGCTGGTCGTCGAAGACGACGGCCCGGGTGTGCCAGAGCACTTGCGGGAGCGAATCTTCGAGCGGTTCACCCGATCCGACGAGGCCCGAGATCGGGACTCCGGCGGCAGCGGGCTGGGTCTGGCGATCTCCCGGGCGATCCTCGAGAACCATGGCGGCACGATCACGCTGCAAGCAGCCGACTCTCGGGGGGCGCGGTTTGTGATCAAGCTGCCCGTGCCGAGGATGGCGCCCGGTTTCTGAAAGGTGTTCAGGCTTTCAGATTGTGTTCAGATGACTCGCCCACAATGCAGAGCATGACAACCCCCACCGACGTAAAGAAGGGCTCGCCGATCCGAACCGGACTGGCGGGCGTTGCAATCGGAGCGGCCGCCCTCGTTGGCGGACTCGTCGCTCTCCCAGCACTGGCCGGCGCCCAGGACGACCTGGCGCCCGAAACAACCGAAACCGCTCCGGTCGAACGGCCCGACATCCTCGGTGATCTCGTCGACGAAGGCGTGATCACCCAGGAGCAGGCCGACACGATCCGGGAACGGTTCGAGGAGTTCCGGGCCGAGCACGGCGGCCGATTCGGACATGGTCACTGGCGGCACCACCCGTTCCGAGGTGCGGCCTCCGAGGTCGTGACCGATCTGCTCGGCCTCACCGCGGACGAGATCCGCGAAGGCTTCCAGGACGGGCAGAGCCTGGCCGACATGGCTGAGGCTGAGGGTGTCGGGACCGATGCGCTGGTCGATGCGCTCGTCACCGAGGCCCAGGCCAATGTGGCCGAGAAGCTCGCCGCCGGCGACATCACCCAGGAACGGGCCGACGCCATCCTCGAGGACCTCGAGGCGAGGATCGAAGCACGGGTCACCGCTGACCGTCCCCTCGGAGGTCATGGTCATGGCCGGTTCGGCCCACCGGCCGCCGACGACACCGACGCCTCGCTCGGCTCCGCCTGATCCAGTACACCCCCCTCCAACCGAACAGTGCCGGACACCCAGGTGTCCGGCACTGTTTCATTCTCTCCACTCGCCTTCGCTTCGCTTCGGGTCGCTTCGATCTCGCTGTCGCTCGGTCAACGGCTCCGCGTCGGTGTGCTGCTCCGTCCCTGCGCAGCCTCACGAGTGTGTCCTCGCCTTCGCTTCGCTTCGGGTCGCTGACTGTGACATCGCCCTCACTCCTGCGGGCGCCTGCTGCGCCCGCGTCGTTCGGCTCGCTGTCGCTCGAACAATGCTTCACGCGGTGCGTGCTGCCCGCCTCCGGCGGTCCAGCCTGGCAGAAGTGACATCGCCCTCACTTCTGTGGGCGCCTGCTGCTCCCGCGTCGTTCGGGTGGCTGTCGCTCGAACAATGCTTCACGCGGTGCGTGCTGCCCGCCTCCGGCGGTCCAGCCTGGCAGAAGTGACATCGCCCTCACTTCTGCGGGCGCCTGCTGCGCCCGCGTCGTTCGGGTCGCTGTCGCTCGAACAATGCTTCACGCGGTGCGTGCTGCCCGCCTCCGGCGGTCAGACAGCCGCCAACGCCGCGTCGTAGTCCGGTTCGGATGTGATCTCGGGTACCAGCTCGGTGTACTTGACGGTTCCGTCGGTGCCGATGACGACGATCGCACGGGTGCACAGGCCCGCCATCGGGCCGTCGACGAGCTTGACGCCGTAGTCGTAGGCGAAGTCGGCGTCGCGGAATGTCGAAAGGGTGATCACGTTCTCAATGCCCTCGGCTCCGCAGAACCGCTGCTGGGCGAAGGGCAAATCCGCCGTGATGTGCACGACCACGGTGTTGTCGAGAGAAGCGGCCCGTTCGTTGAACTCGCGGACCGAGGTAGCGCACACGCCGGTATCGATACTCGGAGAAATGCTGAGTACTACATCCTTGCCTGCCAGTTCGTCAAGCCTCACGTCAGCGAGGTCGTTGCCGACCAGTGAGAACTCTGGAGCGTCGGACCCGATCGGCGGGAGATCGCCGCTCGTTTGTACCTGGTTGCCACGAAGCGTTACTGAAGCCATGCTCACAAGTTAGACAACTCAGGCGGCTGTTGTCGGCTTTCGGCTGCGGCCCCGCACACGGGGCAAACGCATCAGGGGCCAAGGGCTCGGGACATCGCCCAGCGGACTCACGATCAGCGTGGGTCCTGGATGACCGAATCCGGTCTCCAGCGCCGGCCGGAGGTCGTCGACGGTATCGGCTCGCAAAGTTTGGAGACCGAAGCTCTCGCCGAACTTCACGAAGTCGGGGTTCCGCAATGTCGAGGCGATCGTTCGGTCCGGTCCGAATCGCTCCTCCTGTATTCGTTTCACGTTCCCGTAGGCACCGTTGTCGTGGAGGAGGATGGTGACCGGCACGTCGTGCTGGACGGCGGTGGCCAGCTCGCTGGCGGTGAACAGGAAACCCCCGTCGCCGATGACCCCGAGCACCGATCGATCAGCGGCGCCGACCTGGGCGCCGATCGCCTGAGCGACACCGGCCCCAAGAGTTCCGGCCGGTCCTGACGTGAGGAAGGTGCGCGGGTGTCGGAATTCGAAGAAGAGGTGGGCGGCGAATCCCATCTGCGTCACATCCTCCACGATCACGCCGTCGTCGGGCAGGACATCCCGGATCGCCCGCATCGTCGTCTTCTGCAGATGAAAGTGGGAGGTCTTCTCATCGAAGGAGGCGCGCAGAGCGATCAGTTCATCGGTTCGGTCGGGTCGGGTCCGGCTGTGGTCGCCCAGAGCCTCGAGGATGGCGGCGAGTCCTTGTGCAGCATCAGCGTGCAGACCGATCGTCCCGATCCCGTGACGATCCAATTCGTCGGCATCGATGTTGATCTGAACGACGGACAGATCGTCGTCCGTTCCCCAGTTCAGCAGTGGGAATTCCATGCGGGTACCGACGCCGATGACCACATCTGCGTCAGCCCAGAGCACATGTCCGACGGTCAGTGGAACCCACAAGCGGTGTCGGGCGTCGATCACGCCGTGCCCCTGGCGGCGGGTGAACACCGGGGCTTCGAGCGTCTCGGCCAGTTCAACGACCTGTCGACTGGCACCGTAGGCCCCAGCTCCGACGACGATGAGCGGTCGCACCGCAGAGCCGGCAACGGCGGCGATTCGATCGACCACCGCGGTGTCGAGTTGGGACGTGGCCGCCACCGGGTCGGACAGCCGTCCGTCCACATCCCCGCTCCACGCATCGGACGGGATCTCGACGGTCACAGGTCGGGGCCGACCCGTCACGAGAGCATCGAGAGTTCCCTGGATCTCTTCTGCCGCCTCGCCTCCGTTGCTCACATAGCCCGTGTGTTTGGTGACCTGTCGCAGAATCGCTCCCGGATCGGGCAGATCGTGCAAGGTGCCGATGTTCTTCCCGGCCAGGAACGTCGGAATGGCGCCGATCAGGCCCAGCACCGAAGCTCCGGCCCAGTAGGCGCTGTTGAGAGCAGCCGTGGAGTTGAGCATCCCCGGTCCCGGCACCACGCAGAACGCGCTCGCCGCCCCGGTGACCTGGGAGTGTCCCATCGCCATGTACGCCGCCCCCTGTTCGTGCCGGGTGACGATCGGGCGGATGTCACGGGCGTCGACGAGGGCATCGAAGAAGTCGTCGTTCTGGATGCCGGGCAGGCAGTAGAGCGTGTCGACACCGAGTCTGCGGAGGGCGTCGATGGTGAGTTCGGCAACGGTGGTCACGGAGGCAACCTAGTACCGGACGAGTCACCGGGCCGCTCCGTTCGGCGTGAGGAACGGAGCGGCTGGCCGCAGATGTCCTAACGTTTGAGCTGTGGCCCGACTCTCGCCCGTATCCCGCCGGTTGGAGGCCGCCGGCCTTCGATGGCGGGACATACAGGCGACGTTGGCGGTCCGCCAGACCGGTTCGCTGCCGCGGCGAGCGGACTGGTGGCTCGCCTTCTCGGCCTTTCTCCTCGGTTCGCTGGAGATGGTGGGTGACGAGACGAGCTACGCCTTTCCGCTCGTTCAGTTCGTCCTTGTCGTGGGTGTTTCGGCGGCCATTCCGTGGCGACGACAACAGGTGCTCGTTCCAGTCGCTGTCGTACTGGGACTACAGGCCGCCATCGACATCGGTATTCGCGTCTCCGGTCGGGTCGACAGCGGCGTCCCCGGCGCCCAGCAGTTGGCCGGTCTGCTACTGGTCTATTCGCTGTGTCGGTGGGCGCCCCCGCGCCAGCTCTTCACCGGGTTCGCCGTCGTCATCGTGGCTGCGACGATCAGCGGCGTTGCGCTCGCCAACCCATCCGTTTCTGAGTCGATCATGCCGTGGCTGCTGGTCGGCCTCGCAGCCCTCGTGATGCGGTATCGGAGCGTGCTCAACATGAACCGGGTCGAACAGGCCAAGCTGACCGAGCGCAACGTCCTGGCCAGAGAACTGCACGACTCGGTCGCTCACCACGTCTCGGCCATCGCCGTACAGGCGCAGGCCGCACAGTTCGTTGCGTCGAGCGATCCGATGGCAGCCGCTGCCGCCATGGCGGACGTCGAACAGACCGCCAATCGCGCCATCGACGAGATGCGGCGAATGGTGGGTGTCCTGCGCAGCAGCGATGACATCGCCCGGACTGTGCCATCGGCTTCGCTCGCAGATCTCGCCGACTCGACGCTGAGTCCACGCGTTCGGGTGAACGGCGAAACCGATCTCACCGGAATGTCACCATCGGTCGCGGTGGCCATCTATCGCGTGGCCCAGGAGGCGATCACCAACGCTCGCAAACACGCCCGCGGTGTCACCTGCATTGACATCACCTGTGCCGTGACTCCGGAGGTGGTCGTACTCCAGGTCATCAACGACGGAGCCCTCGAGTCGGTCGGAGCTCATGACGGGTACGGTCTGATCGGAATGGAGGAACGGGTGTTGGCGCTGGGCGGAGAGCTGGTCGCCGGACCGCTGCCGGACGGTGGCTGGAGCGTCACCGCCAGGATTCCCGGCCCCGGCGATCCCGATGCGGGCAGGAGCCGATGATTCGGGTGCTCATCGCCGACGATCAGGATTTGGTCCGCGCCGGTTTCCGGATGATCCTCGACGCTGTCGACGGAATCGAGGTCGTCGGGGAGGCCGGCGACGGTCGTGATGCGGTCGCCAAGGCGCAGCATCTCAAACCCGACGTATGCCTCTTCGATGTTCGCATGCCAGAGCTGGACGGGATCGAGGCAACCCGTCTCGTGGCCGGACCCGACGTCGCCGAGCCGCTCAACGTCGTGGTCGTCACCACCTTCGATACCGACGAGCACGTCTACGGCGCACTCGAGGCGGGCGCCACCGGCTTCCTTCTCAAGAACGCCGGCCCTCAGCTGCTCATCGAGGCCATCCGGGCGGCAGCCGAGGGCGATGCTCTGCTCTCCCCGGCGGTCACGACACGCCTGCTCGAACACATCGACGCCGGCGGTCGTCTCGCCGAACGATCCCAACCGGCGGTTGCGCTGACCGACCGGGAGGAGGAGGTGCTCGCCGCCGTGGCCCGCGGTCTCACCAACACCGAGATCGCAGAGCTACTCTTCGTGTCGCTCGGGACGGTCAAAGCGCACCTCACCCATCTCATGACGAAGATCGGCACCCGCAACCGGGTGGAACTGGTGATCTGGGCCTACAGAACCAGAAGGGTCCGGCCCTGACATCTCAGTCGCTGAGATCAGGGATGGGATGGGCGCCCAATGCGATGCTGATGTTCTTGGTCTCGGTGTAGAAATCGAAGCTCCAGTCGCCACCGTCGCGACCGATACCGCTGCGTTTGGAGCCGCCGAACGGTGTGGGCAGATGACGCACGTTCTGGGAGTTGACCCAGACCATGCCGCACTCGAGCGCACAGGCCACACGATGGGCTCGGCCCACATCAGCGGTCCACAGGTAGCCGGCCAATCCGTATGGCACGTCGTTGGCCAGCCGGATCGCATCCGCCTCGTCGTCGAAGGCTATGGCGGTGAGGGC
>JAHEJO010000195.1 GCA_024638805.1 Acidimicrobiales bacterium | reverse complement strand
CAGCGGGATGTGTGGCGTGGTGATTCTCACCACCGGGCCATCTAGGTCCCAAAACGCCTCTTGGGCGATGATCGAAGCGATCTCGGCGCCCCATCCGCATAGGCGCGGGTTCTCCTCGACGGTGAAGACCCGGCTGGTCTTCGCGACCGATCCGAGTATCGCATTGGTGTCGAGGGGCACAAGCGTCCTCAGGTCTATCACCTCGGCATCGATGCCATCTTCGGCGAGCCGTTCTGCTGCCTCGAGTGCTCTGGGCACCATGTAGGCCAGGGCGACGATCGTTGCATCCGAGCCTTCACGGACGGTCTTCGCCTTCCCGAGCTCGTCGATCACCTCACCGTCTGGCACCTCGCCCTTGGAAGCCATCAGTGACTTGTGCTCGAAGAACACGACCGGGTCGGGGTCGCGGATCGAGGCTGCAAGCAGCCCTACGACGTCGGCGGGAGTCGAGGGTGCTACGACCTTGAGGCCCGGGATCATCATGCACCAGTTCTCGACGCTCTGAGAATGCTGAGCACCGAATCGAGAGCCGCCCCCGTTTGCCGTTCTCACGACGACCGGGACGCTCATCTGGCCGCCGGTCATGTACCGGGACTTGGCCATCTCGTTGGCGACGATGTCGAAGCAGACCGCGAGGAAGTCGGAGAACATGATCTCTGCGATCACCGGCACGCCGGTCATCGCTGCGCCCATGGCCGCGCCGAGGATGGCCTGTTCGGAGATCGGGGTGTCGCGGACCCGGTCGGGGCCGAACTGGTCGAGGAGGCCAACCGTGGTCTTGAAGACTCCACCCGCTCCGGCGATGTCCTCGCCCAGCATGACGAGTTGTGGATCGCGGCGCATCTCCTGTGCGATGCCGTGAGCGACGGCGTCCCGATAGCTCAGTTCCGCCATGCTGAGCCTCCATCCGCCCAGACATCGCTCATCAGGTGTTCTTCGCCTGGATGCCTCCCGGCTTTTGCGAACTCGGTGGCTTCGTCGACTCGCCGAGCCACATCCTGTTGGATTGCGGCGAGGTCACCTTCGGTGGCGCCGAGCTGCAACAGCCGTTGGTGATACATCGGGATCGGGTCCCGGGCCTTCCACGCCGCCACCTCGTCCTTCGGGCGGTACTTGCCAGGGTCGGCACGACTGTGCCCTTGTTCGCGGTAGGTGACCGCCTCGACCAGCGATGGACCGCCACCCGACCGGGCCTTGGCGATGACGTCGAGTGCGGTCATGTACACGGCGTCGGCGTCGTTGCCATCGACGATGATCCGAGGAAGCCCATACGCCGAGGCACGATCGGCGGCGGGGTTTGGCACCGCGGTGATGAGATCGATCGGCGTGTATTCCATGTAGAGGTTGTTCTCGCACACGAACACGACCGGCAGGTCCCAGATGACGGCGAAGTTGAGTGCCTCGTGGAACGCCCCGATGTTCGTCGTGCCGTCGCCGAAGAAACACACCGTCACCTGATCGGTGCCCCTGATCTGTGACGACCAGGCAGCGCCGTTCGCCATGGTCAGATGGGCGCCGATGATGGCGTAGCTCCCCATCATCCCGTGCTCGACCGACGTCAGATGCATCGATCCGCCCTTGCCCTTCAGGAGGCCGTTTTCACGCCCGAGCAACTCGGCCATCACCGGGCCCAGCGGAACGCCACGCGACAGTGTGTGGGCGTGGCCCCGGTAGGTGGCGAAGGTGTAGTCGTCCTGCCGCATGGCGGCGCCGAAGCCGGCGGAGACAGCTTCCATCCCGAGCGAGAGGTGGCTGGTGCCCTTGACGAGGTTCTGGAGGAACATGTCATACGCCCGCTTCTCGAACTGGCGGAGCACCTGCTGGCGCTCGTAGAGGTCGAGCCGCTGCTCGAGGTCGATCCCGAGATCGGCGTTGCCCTCGTCGACGGGCTCGGGCAGCCGCGGCTCGCGGTTGGCGTAGTCCATCAACTCCGGATCGAACATATCAGTACTCATTGGCGACCATGAGCTCCTCGCATGGGAAGAGCGTCGTGACCAGAGGGCCGTCAGCGGTGACCACCATCATCTCCTCGATACGCGCTGCCGAGTGCCCGTCGTTGGCCGGTGCGTAGGTTTCGAGTGCGAAGTACATGCCTTCCTTGATCTCGATCGGGTCGTCGAGCGAGTTCAAGCGGCTGATGATCGGACGCTCATGAAGGCCGATCCCGACGCCGTGCCCGAATTGGAGGCCGAAGGCGTCCATTTCGTCCTCGAAGCCGAATTCGTGCGCCTCCGGCCACACGCGGGCGATCTGGTCGGTGGTGTTGCCAGGCCTGACGAGATCGATCGCGGCGTCCATCCACTCCCGCGCCTGTTTGAAGGCATCGCGGTGCGCTTGGCTGGCTCGGCCGACGACGAACGTGCGGTAGTAGCACGTCCGGTAGCCGTTGTAGGCGTGAATGATGTCGAAATACGCCTGGTCGCCGGGGCGGATCATCCGGTCGCTGAACACGTGTGGGTGGGGTGAGCAGCGCTCGCCGGCGATCGAGTTGATTGCCTCGACGAACTCCGATCCCATCTCGAACAGCCGAGCGTGAGCCAGCGCAACGATGTCGCTCTCACGCACTCCGGGTTTCAGAGCCTCGAAGATGTCCTGATAGACACCGTCCACCATGGCACTCGCCTGGGTGAGCAGCACGATCTCGTCGGGACTCTTGATCTCACGAGCGAGCATCATCGGCTGCTGGCCGTCGACGAGGTTGAGATCTTCCGCTTGGAGGGCCAGGAACACCGACGTCTCCGCCATGTCGACCCCGAGCGGCTCGTTCGCCACGCCGGCGTCCCGAAGGAACCCGGCGATCTCCTTGGCGGCTCTGGCATGAAGCCCGGCCTCGGGGCCGATCGCTCCCTGGAGGCCGGTGTTGCCGCCGATCGAGTTCTCATGGTCGTACATGTGAGGCAGTTGCAGGCGATGGGCCTTGGCCGCCGAACCGAAGTCCCAGAGCTTGAGGTCGTCGCGGGTCACGACCACCCAACGTTCACCCTTGTTGAACGCCCAGTAGCCGATTGCTGTCGCGGACGCGTATCTGATGTTGGAGGTCTCGAACAGCAGGAGGGCACCGAGCCCGTGTGTCTCGAGTTGTTCCCGCACCCTGGCGATTCGGTGTTGACGGAGCCGTTCGAAGTCGACCCGCACTTCCCAGTCGACTCCCATGATGCCTGGCGACGGTGTGGTGGCTACGGGAAACTCGGGCATGACTCCTCCTCGGCTATCGGTAGTGCCCGCCTGACCGACCAGGGCCATCACCCCCGACGCTCTCGGGCGGACCTTCGTCTACTCTACCAACAGTCATGCAATCGATTGCTGTCGAATGGGGTAATCCGGTTCCCCGTGCAGCGAACCGAGGCGGAGGTTTTCGAAATGGCGCTAGAACGT
>JAHEJO010000194.1 GCA_024638805.1 Acidimicrobiales bacterium | reverse complement strand
TGAAGCTGCCAATCCGAGCGAATTGACGACACTGAACGGACGCACGGTCCTGTGGCCCGAGGTGTTCGACGTCGCCGCCGAAACGCCGCTGGTCGGAATCGGCCTGGGCCGAGATCGGATCGTCGTCGCACCCTTTCGAGCCCAAGGACGGGTGACGTGGGACGCAGAACACACTCATTCACTACCCCTGCAGCTCCTGCTCACCACAGGCGTACCGGGCTTGGTGCTGGTGTCCATCGGGATCTCCGTCATCACCGTGGCGGCGTGGCGGGCCCCCTTCTCGCCATCCCGCACGTGGGTGCTCGCCACGGTCGCGGTGATCGTGGTCGACGGAATCGTGGAACCGACGTTGCGTGTACCGACCATCGCCTGGTTTGCGTTGTGTGCGGCGGCGACGCTCAGCGCAGTCTGGACAGAACCGTCTTGACGAGTCCATCGATCTCGTCGACCGCCCGGGCGTACTCCTTCAAACGCTTCCTGTAGGGATCGGCCACATCGAGATCGATCGCCGAAAGATACTTCTCCGTGTTCCGCTGAGCGTTGGTTCGGTCCAGGAACGCCTCGATGCTCATTCGCTCGTCGAGGGTCCACGCCGCCTCCTTGAGAGGAATGGTCTTGCCCAGCGCCCGCCGGTCCAGTGCGGTCGCCTCCAGAACGTGACGCGACTCCATCGTCAGAATGATGTCGGCCGCGGTGACGGTGTCCTGATCCAGGTGATAGCTGCGATGATCGGCCACCGAGATACCGCGAGCGGCCAGGACACGCTGCAGTTCTTCGGGACAGGAACGATCCGATGCCATGAAACCGGCCGAGCGCACGTGGAAGGTGTCTGCACCGAAGTGATGGCGGGCGATGTATTCGGCTGTCGGGCTCCGACATATGTTCGCCGTGCAGAGGAACAGGATCCGTCGGCGTGTGTCCCCAGAGGTCATAGAGGAACAGTGTTGCCGCTCTAGGCGCCCGTGCGGCGTACCAGGGCTCCCGTCGTGCAGATGAGGATCTTCAGATCGGTCGCAAACGACAGGTTGATCACATACGCCATGTCGAGGTGGAGGCCTTCGGACAGGTGGACCTTGCTGCGAAGACCCGACGTCTGGAACAGGCCGGTCAACCCCGGTCGTACCAGATGCCGGGGATGATCCAGGATTCCCTTGTCCTTGGCGACCGAGTAGAGCTCGGGGCGAGGGCCGACCAGGCTCATCTCGCCTTTGAGAACGTTGATCAGCTGGGGGATCTCGTCGACGCTGACGCTGCGCAGGAACCGCCCGAACGGCGTGTGCCTCGGATCTTCCTCGCTCTTGTGCGTTTCGCGTCGATCCTCCCCGTCGAAATCCATCGACGCCCGGCGGCGGTCCAGGTGCATCGTCCGCAGCTTCAGCATGCTGAACGTCGTGCCGTACCGTCCGACCCGATCCTGGGTGAGCACGACCTTGGGGCCCAGCATCAGCCGGAGCCCAGCGACGCTCAGGGCGAGAACCGGCGAGAGGATCAGGAGTATCCCACCGGCAAAGATGATGTCCAAGGGTCTCTTGGCGAATCGTTCGTACAGGGTTTGACTGCGGGTCACGGCCGCCCGCCCGAGCACCGCGTCCTCCCGTTCCCGGGGCCGCCGATCATTCTGACTTGCTGGGTACTGCGCCGTCATCGGTTCGCCTTCATGCCGCTCGGTTCTTTACAACCTTCTGTCAGCGAACTTAGCAACCCGGCGGCAGCCTGGGAATCGTCTTTGCCCGAATCGGGAGGTTCTACCCACAAAGGGGAGCTGATGGTACGACGGCGTCCGTAGGTGCGAGTACCTTCGAACCGGTGCGAGCCGTTGCTGTCATCCTCACCTGCTTCAATCGGAAGGAGATCACGCTGGACTGCCTGGATCGTCTACCCCACCAGAGCGCGGTGAGCCGGGAAACCGGAGATGGGAACACCGAGCCGATGGCCGAGCTGAGCGTCTTCCTGGTCGATGATGGGAGCACCGACGGCACCGGTGACGCGGTGCGGGCCAGGCATCCCGAGGTACGGGTGATCGACGGGACCGGTGACCTTTTCTGGAACCGGGGCATGCACCGTGCGTGGCAGGCGGCAATCGACCACGGTGGATTCGACTACTACTTCCTCCTCAACGATGACACGATCCTGCTGCCCGATGCGCTCGAGCGCCTGATCATCGCCGCCGATCATCCCGAGGACGGATCGGTGGGTCCGGGTGTTGCGGTGGGTGCCACCACCGATCCGACGACCGGCCTGTTCACCTACGGCGGATATCTGCGGGACTCCCGCTGGAATCGGCTGAAACTCCGGCACCGACCCCTCGACCAGCGGGCGCCGATCGTGACGATGAACTGCAATGCGGTGCTCGTGCCGTCGGAGGTGGTCGAGCGGATCGGCCAGATGGATCACGTCTTCCACCACAGCTGGGGCGACATCGATCTCGGCTACCGGGCGTCCAAGGCCGGGATCGTCCTCAGCGTCCCCCCTGGACCCGTAGGTCATTGCGAATCGAACCCGCAAGGCACCGACGGCTACCGCGACCCGGAGATGCCGCTGCGGGAACGGATCAACTACATCAACTCGATACGAGGCCTCAACCGGGCGGACTGGTACCACCTGGCCCGTCGACACGGAGGTGTGGTGTGGCCGCTCGTCTGGTTGTCGCCCTATGTCAACCTGATCGTCCTGTGGGCACGGCAACGGATAACCGCCGCCCTCGGGCGCGACGTTTGATCAGTATCTCGCTGCCGTGGAGGGACGACCGGTTCCGATCCATGAATCGTTTTGTTTCGACGAGGGCGACGACGATGAGCATCCAGTCCGTACCGCGTCGAACCACCCCCGCCTCGGTGACCGAATAGAGGAACCCGTAGGAGATCATGGCGATCGGGAAGAGACCGGCCAGCCCCGGCCGGTCCCGCAGGTAGTGGATCGAACGCCACAGCCCCCGCGCCATCATCACGAACCAGAGCGTCAACCCGACGATGCCGATCGTGAGCAGGTACTCGAGCGCAGCGTTGTGCGCGGTGGGGGGAGACCAGTCGTTCAGTAGCCAGATCTCGTGGGCCGGCGAACCCCATCCCCCCCAGAACGCTTCCCAACCGTGTCCCAGGACCGGCTTGTCGGCGATCGGCACCAGCAGCGTTTCCCACAGGAGGGTGCGGCCCGTGAGGGTGATGTCCTTACCGAGCAGATCGGTGATGACAGCGAGATTGGCGGTGGCGATGAGCAGGCCGAACAACAACGCGGTCACCTCGCTCACCAGGACCGCACCGAACAGCTGCTTCCTGGCCCGGAACGTGGAGAAGACGATCAGCAGGAGGCCGAGTAAGACAAGGGACACGAGCGAGGTCTTGGAGGTGGTTCCGAGGACGAGGACGAACGAGCCGGCGA
>JAHEJO010000193.1 GCA_024638805.1 Acidimicrobiales bacterium | reverse complement strand
ACCAGGCTTCAACCGTGACGATCGGTCGGACTACAAAGGGCATCTACAGATCTGGTGAACCACTTTGGCCGGATGAGAAGCGGGGAGAACGCGAATATCCGTGGCGTGTGGATTTTGAGACTCTGGGGACTGGACGGGAGATCAGATACGCGGACTTCCCGCCAGAGCTCGCTGACGCCATCCGAAAATCTGGCCCGGGAAAGGGTCGGGGGAATATCGTGGAGCTCACCGACGCCCAAGCGTCGGGATTGCTTGGCCTCGTTCATACGCAGCATTCCAGCTCGCAGAATCCCACACCAGCACTTCGCCCGCTTTTGCAACGGATACTTCAACTTCAGCAGGACTATTCGCCAAACAGAACTTCTGAAAGGTTGTCAAGGGCCGGTTGGAACTGAACGTGGGCGGTCAGGAGATCTGAACGCTGGTGGCCACCAGAACTGCGCGGTGGTGGCCATGTGAAACTGCGCGGTGGGGGTGTCAGGCGAGGGGCATCACTCCTTTGCCGGTGGTGGCTTGTGTGAGTCGGATGCTGTCGCCGGCGGTGAGCACGATGTGGGCGTGGTGTAGGAGCCGGTCGACGGTGGCGTTGGCGATGGTTTTGGGCATGAGTTCGTCGAAGCCGGCGGGGTGCAGGTTGCTCGAGAGCGCTATTGAGCGTTTCTCGTAGGCGGCGTCGACTGTTCGGTAGAGCGCTTCGGCGGTGTCGGTGGATACCGGGAGCAGGCCGATGTCGTCGATCACGATGATGTCGGCGCGCATGATTCGGGTGATGGCTTTGGTGACGGTGTCGTCGGCGCGGTGGCGGTGCACGAGGGTGCCGAGTTGTTCGAGGCTGAACCAGGACACTTTGTGGCCGGCGTCGATGCTTTGTTGGGTGAGCGCTTCGAGGAAGTGTGATTTGCCGGTGCCTGACGGGCCGCACACGACCAGGTTCTCGTGGCGGTCGACCCATTCGAGTGTTCGTAACGCCCGTTGGGTGGGTTCGGGGATCGAGGACATGGTGTCGTTCCATGTGTCGAAGGTTTTGCCGGTGGGGAATCCGGCGGCTTTGCGGCGTGACCGGATCGAGGAGGCGCGACGACCGGCCAGTTCTTCGCTCAACAGTGCACGTAGGGCTTCGGCGGGTTCCCATCGTTGGGTTCTAGCGGTGGCCAAGAGTTCGGGGGCGGCGGTGCGCATGTGGGGCAGACGCAGCTGACGCAGGAGCTCAACGACTTCGCCGGTCACCGCGCTGGTGCTGGCCGTCATGGCCGGTCACCGCTGGTGGTGGTGGCGCCGAAGGCGGTCCATACTCCGGTTCCGGTCTGGAGCGAGTGGTTATCGCTGGCACGCCGTGAGATGCCGGGCGGGTTCGCGGCCAGCACCGACGCCAGATCGCCGTCGCCGAAACGGGTGTACGCGGCGGCGTGCCCGAGCGCCCAATCGACCCGCTCGACACCATGGAGCGCAGA
This sequence comes from Acidimicrobiales bacterium, assembly GCA_024638805.1. Taxonomy (GTDB): domain Bacteria; phylum Actinomycetota; class Acidimicrobiia; order Acidimicrobiales; family SZUA-35; genus JABDIY01. The sequence continues at coordinate 1,932 of JAHEJO010000193.1, read as the reverse complement.
CAGGGTGACCGCTTCAGTCATCTTGACTCGGACGCGTGAAGTCCCGGCGGCTGCGGCTTCGACTAGCCACATTCGGGCTCCTTGGCCCAACGCCAAGAACTCGGCTTCTGCGGTGTTGACCGGTCTTGGTGTCCGATCCAACGGCCCCTCAGGTCGGGGCGGATAATGCGCCGGGTCGATCCTGGGGTTGCCTGGGGTGGAGAGCTCATGTCGGGCGACCTCGACCGGGCCCATAGCGCCAACGTGGGTGACAACGATCTCGTCGCCATCAACGCGAACCCACACCGTCTCATCGGCAAGGGTGTGCGGCACCGAATACGGGACCCCACCGAAACTGATCGTGCCGGTCCAGGACACGCTGCGAGTCTGACCAAACACCGCCGTGAACGCCGCCTCTGGCAGACGATGCAACCGCAGCTGCTCTTCGGCGAGCATCCCGGCCGGGACCCGCCGGGTCACCCGATGCTCACGACCGTTGACCTTGTCCATGAACACTGAACAGGCCTCGACCAGCTCAGCCCAGGACCCGTAGTCGTCCAACAAGTTGGTGTCAGTCGGGACCAGATCGGCTTTCGCGATCCGCACCGTTGCCTCCGAACCGCCCTTGGACTCCGGATCAGCCACCACACACGTCGCGATCGTCACCCCGTAATACAGCGACGCTTCGACAATGGTCCGATTTCGCACTGCGATCCCAGCGACATGACCAGTCGTCACGGTCCGTTCGTTGTCGGTCAACCAATACGTCGGCGCACCACCCCACACCCGCATCGACGCGTCCAAACAGCCGATCACCGTCGGCAGCGTCTTGTCCCAGGTCGGGATCACCACCCGATGCCGACACCACGCCAACCAGGCACAGAACAGATACGTCTGACGGCCACCAACCAGCGGGCCGTGACCCCAGTCCCACTGCGCCCACATCCCCGGCTCAACCACCCACGGCCGATACACCCGCCGCCGACCCATCCGCCACGCCGCCTTCGCCTCAGCGACCGCGCGCCGAAGCGTGCGGTCCGAGCCCTCGAACCCGAGCGCCACGAGCTTGTCGAAACACACATCGGCGCGGACCTTGCCCCGCGACTGATCAACCCATTCCTCGATCTTGCCCAGGAACGGATCAACCAGACGGTCACGCCGCACCGGCGCCACCAGCTCGCCCAACACGCCCCGATCACGCCTATCGACCCACAACTTCACCGTATTCGGTGAACACCCCGCCAGCTCAGATGCTGCACGCAACGACCCAGTCAAATCGAACGCTGCCAATATCTCTGTCACTTCAATGTCATCCTTCACGTAGTTCCTCCCGGGAAACGCCTGCCATGGTTTGCACCGACAAGCGTTGACCGGGAGGGACACCCACCCACGGACCGGGCAGGAATCGAACAAATCAACCGCGCAGTTCTCGTGGCCACCAGCACGCAGAACCAATGACCATCACCGTTCAGTTCCATGTCCGCCCACGTTCAGAATCTCATGGCCGCCGACAAAAGGTTGGAGCGTGGACGGATCGTCCTCACGGAAGGACCGGAGGTTCTACGCCAGTGGGTCGCAGGAACGGAGTTCAGCGTAGAAGGAACGAAGGACACCGACGGCAAGACCCGAGTCCCGTGGATACGCGTGTATTCCCCTGAAATCAGCCCTAGAGAAAACCAAGGGTGGTATGCCGTCTACCTCTTCGCCGCTGATGGCGGACGAGTCTTCTTGTCCCTGAATCAGGGCTCCAGACCGGGGTTCCTACCGATGCCTCGGAATTCGATTGAAGCTAGGGTTCAAGCGGCCCGCTCACATCTCGCCGGTAGTTCAGGTGTCGACCCGAGGCTGCTAACAGAGATCATGCTCGGCGATCCCGGAGGACCCGGAGGTGGATTCGAAGCTGGGAATGTCTATGCCTTCGGCTACGAAGCGAACGGAGTCCCCGACGACGCG
>JAHEJO010000077.1 GCA_024638805.1 Acidimicrobiales bacterium | reverse complement strand
AACATGGAGTTCCTCTCCCACGAGGCGTCGGTCACCTCAGCTCGACTTCTGCCGCTCCTCGCCCACCGATTCGGATCGAGCGAGTGGCGAGCGGCGGTCCAACTCAGGAACGATGAGCCCCGCTACATCGACGGTGTGCTGGCCGAAGTCGCCCGTAGGGGACCGCTCCGAGTCTCCGATCTCTCCGATCCCGGCAAACGCCACGGGCCATGGTGGGGCAACCCCAAAGGAAAGGTGGCGTTGGTGAGCCTGTACTCAGCCGGGCGGTTGGCGGTCGCCGATCGCGACAAGAATTTCACCACCTGCTACGACCTGCCCGAAAACGTTCTTCCTGCCGAACTGCTGACCGCCTCCGCCTTCTCCAAAGAAGAAGCCGAACGGGAACTTCTGCTGCTCGCGGCCCGGGCGCTGGGTGTCGGGACGGTTGCCGACATCGCCGACTATTTCAGACTCCGGATGCCCGCGGCTCGCCCGTTGCTGGCCGAACTGGTCACCGACGGTGAACTCATCGAGGTCGAGGTCACCGGGTGGGACGAGCCGGCTTATCTGTATCCGGGATCGAGGCGACCGCGTTCGATGGATGCACGTGCCCTGCTCAGCCCCTTCGACCCCGTGGTCTGGTATCGCCCTCGCGCCGAGCGTCTGTTCGGTTTCCGCTACCGGATCGAGATCTACGTGCCGGAGGCCAAACGGGTCCACGGCTACTACGTGCTCCCGTTTCTATTGGGTCAGGACCTGGTCGCCAGGACCGATCTGAAGGCTGACCGAAGAGCCGGGGTGTTGAGGGTTCGGGCCGCGTTCGTCGAACCGGGCCATGACCGCGAACCTGTTGCCGAGCACCTGGCCGCCTCGTTGTGGCAACTGGCCGACTTCCTCGGACTCGGTTCGGTCGACTGCGAGTCCAAAGGGGACTTGGCCGGCACTCTGCGCCGCTGCCTGTGAGGGTCGCTGGGACCGAGCCCGTCCCAGCTAGCCTGCAACCTTCGCCTGGGGGACCGAGGAGGGTGCTGTGGCTGATGTGGAAATCGGGATGGGCAAGTCCGCCAAGCGCGGGTACTCCCTCGATCAGCTCAGTCTGATCCCGACTCGGAGAACGAGGGATTCGGAGTTGGTGGATCTTTCGTGGAGCATCGACGCGTACCGTTTCGAGCTGCCGTTCGTGGCATCGGCGATGGACTCGGTCGTCAGCCCCGTGCAGGCTGTCGCCATCGGCAAGGCCGGCGGTCTCGGCGTGCTCGATCTCGAGGGCCTGTGGACTCGTCACGCCAACGCCGCGGAGCTGCTGGCATCGCTGGACGGCGTGCCAACCGATCAGGCGCTCGAGCGGTTGCAGGCCTGGTATCACACGCCCGTCGACCGGGATCTGATCGGCCATCGGATTTCGGAGATCCGCGATGGAGGCGTGCTCACTGCGGGTGCGGTCAGTCCGAAGAACGTGGTGGCGATGTCCGACGTACTGCTGCGGGCCGGACTCGACCTCCTCGTCATCGCTGGTACCGTCACCTCCGCCGAGCACATCAGCGCACGACCCGAGCCTCTGAATCTCAAACGGTTTGTCCGTCAGCTGGAGACACCTGTCATCGTGGGCGGTTGCGCCAGCTACTCGGCTGCACTGCACCTGATGCGCACCGGTGCGGCCGGAGTGCTCGTCGGCATCGACACCGGCCAGGCGGCCACCAGCCGCAGCGTCACCGGCCTCGGCGCCCCGCTGGCAACCGCCATCGCCGATGTTCGAGCCGCCCGTATGCGCCATCTGGACGAAACCGGCGTCTATGTCCACGTCATCGCCGACGGGGGGATCCGATCCGGAGGCGACATCGCCAAGGCGGTCGCCGTCGGCGCCGACTCGGTGATGATTGGATCGTTGCTGGCCGGTGCTGACTCTGCGCCAGGTCACGGTCTTCACTGGGGACACTCGGTGGCTCACCCCACCCTGCCGCAGGGTTCGGTGATGGAGGTCCCCCTGCTCGGAACGCTGGCGGAGATCCTGACCGGGCCGGCCCGCTCCGCCGACGGCTCGACCAACATCTTCGGTGCTCTGCGCCAGAGCATGGCCAGCCTCGGGTACAAGTCGCTCAAGGAATTGCAGAAGGCTGTACTGACGGTGGAGGCATGAGCGACGCCATCGCCCATCCCGAGCAGGTGGTTCTCGTCGTCGACTTCGGCGCCCAATACGCCCAGCTGATCGCTCGACGGGTGCGCGAATGCAACGTCTACTCCGAAATCATTTCCCATGATCTTTCGGCTGCGGAGATCATGGCCAAACGCCCGGCTGCACTCGTTCTGTCCGGCGGGCCCAAGTCGGTTCACGTCGAAGGAGCACCGCGCCTGGATCCGGACATCTTCGACTTGGGAGTTCCGATCCTGGGGATCTGCTACGGCGCTCAGCTCATCGCCCACCAACTCGGTGGTACGGTCGGTCGGAACGATCGCGGTGAGTACGGGCGCACCACCCTCGCCAGGGACGGTGATGGAGGCCAACTACTCGGCGCGATGCCCGACGAGTGGACCGTGTGGATGAGTCACTTCGATGCCATCACCGCGGCGCCGGAGGGGTTTGTCGACATCGCCACGTCGGCCAATTCACCGGTGGCGGTACTCGAACATCCCGAACGCCGGATCTACGGCGTCCAACACCATCCTGAGGTCAAACACTCCGAGTACGGTCAGGATCTGTTGCGACGGTTCCTCATCGACCTCGCCGGATGCGAACCGACGTGGACCATGGCGTCGGTCATCGAGGAGTCCGTCGTCGCCATCCGCCACCAGATAGGCGAGAACGGTCGAGCGATCTGCGGGTTGTCGGGCGGCGTCGACTCGGCCGTCGCCGCGGCCCTGGTGCACAAGGCGATCGGCCATCGACTGACCTGTGTGTACGTCGACACCGGCCTCATGCGGCAGGGCGAGTCCGATCAGGTTGTCGAGACGTTCCGGCGCTCACAGGGGATCGAACTCATCCACGTGAGAGCAGCCGAGCGCTTCTTTGAACACCTGGTCGGGGTGACCGAACCGGAGACCAAACGCAGAGTGATCGGCGAGCAGTTCATCCGAGCGTTTGAGCGGGCGAAGGGCGGGATCGCCGACGCCCACTTTCTCGTCCAGGGAACCCTGTATCCGGATGTCATCGAGTCCGGCACCGAGAGCGCGGCCAGGATCAAGAGCCATCACAACGTCGGTGGTCTCCCCGAGGATCTCGATTTCTCCCTTGTCGAGCCGCTGCGGAACCTGTTCAAGGACGAGGTCCGGTCGGTTGGAGCCGAACTCGGCCTGCCCGACGACATCGTGTGGCGGCAACCGTTCCCGGGTCCGGGCCTCGGTGTTCGGATCGTCGGCGAGGTCACGCCCGAGACCGTGGCGATCCTCCAGCAGGCCGACGCCATCGTGCGATCCGAAATCATCGACGCCGGCCTCGACCGAGACGTGTGGCAGTACTTCGCCATACTGGCTGACATCCGTTCGGTCGGGGTGATGGGTGATGAACGAACCTACGCCCGCCCGATCATCATCCGGGCCGTCACCTCCGACGATGCCATGACCGCTGACTGGGCGCGACTGCCCTACGACCTGCTCGAAAAGTTGAGCAATCGCATCATCAACGAGGTGGACGGTGTCAACCGGGTCGCCTACGACATCACCAGCAAACCGCCCGGAACCATCGAGTGGGAGTAGCACACCTGATTCGGTTTGCCGGGCGGTCCTCGCTGATGGCGTTCAGCGGGTCGCGATGATCAACACCACCCAGACGAGCAGCACGGCGGACACCGAAGCGGTTACCAGCAGCCGGAGGCGGTGTTCGGATCGCCACACCAGATCGGCGAGCGTTCGAAACGGCTCAGGCGCGGCACGGATCCGGACCTCGCGGATCAGCATCGGGCTCGACAGCGCAACCGCCAATCCAAGCAGACCGAACAGCATGGTGCCGACGATCGCCAGCGCGGCGAGGTAGCTTCTCGTCAATGCCCAGTAGTTGACGGCCCGTCCGATCTGCCACGGACCGAATCCGATCGGTTCGTCCCTGCCGTCGGCGTCCGATCCGATCGGGTCGAGCTTGGTTGCCTCCTCGAGGCAGACCGCAGCCTCGTCGAACCACCCGTTGCCGGCGTACGCAGCCGCCAGCGTGTGCCAGTTGGCCACACTGTTCGGACCCAGGTGCACTGCGGTTCTGGCGGCTTTCTGGGCAGGACCGAACTGGAAACGAGCCATCGAGACGAGACTTACCGTCCGCCACGTGATCGAACGGTCGGGAAAATCGGCGCTGAGGCGGTGCAACAGTGTCTTCACCCGATTGCGATGCCGACCGATGTGCGCGTGGGTCACGGCTTCGAGGGCGATCACCTCCGGATCGTCAGGGCGCAGGCGGTGGAGGGAATCAAGGACTCTCGCAGCGTCGACGAATCGTCGAGCGGCTACCAAACGCCGGGTCTCGTCGAGGACCGTACCACCGACCTCGACGGGCTCGGCGGGAGCGACGTCGACCGGTTGGGCATCACTCCGTTCGACGTGCGGCGGTTCCGGTCGCCGACGTTCGATCGACGATTCTTCGGCGGTGGCCGAGGTCGTGTCGTGCACCTCGGTTTCCGATGATCTCTCCACCGGTGTCTATCGGCACGCCGACCGGTGGTTTGACCCTATCGAGTAGCTCCACGCGTGGTTCTGAGGGTCACCTAGGAGACCGCTGAGTATCACGACGGCGCCAGAACGAACATCCGTCCCGCCACGCCGCGTCCTCGACCTCGCCATGACGCTCACAAGTCGTGGCGAGATCTCGGTCCTTGCGTGTCGAGCGGCTGATCGCCCTGGCATCCATCAGGATTGCCCAGCAGTCACCTAGAACTCCTCGTCGAACGCCACGTCGCCCTCGACGCCCACCTGATAGCTCGACACGGTCCGTTCGAAGAAGTTCGACAGGCTCTGGACATCTTGCAGCTCCATGAACGTGAACGGGTTCCTCGAGCCGAACTGGGCCGCATAGCCGAGCTGGGCCAGCCGTTGATCGGCGACGTACTGGAGATACTCGCGAGTCTCGTTCACCGTCATCCCGGGCACGCCCTCGCCGAGGACGTCGACGGCGAACTGGTGCTCGGCTTCAACGGCTTCGTTCAGCATCTCGCGGACGTCGGCCTCGAGTTGGTCGTCGAACAGCTCGGGTTGTTCGGCCCGGACGGTGTTCACGACCTCGAAAGCGAAGTTCATGTGGGCGCTTTCGTCCCGGAACACCCAGTTGGTGCCGTCGGCCAGACCGTTCAGCAGCCCCTTGGAGCGAAGGAAGTAGACGTAGGCGAAGGCGGCGAAGAAGAAGAGTCCTTCGATGCACGTGGCGAAGCAGATCAGGTTGAGCAGGAACGCCTTGGCGTCTTCTTCGCTTCGGATCTCGTCGAGGTGCTCGATGGACCCGATCCACTTGAAACAGAACTCGGCCTTGGCCCGTATCGAGGGGATGTTCTCGACCGCAGCAAAGGCTGCCTCCCGATCGGCCATGCCGGGGATGTAGTTGTCGAGCAGCGTGAGGTAGAACTGCACGTGCAGCGCTTCTTCGTACAGCTGCCGTGAGAGGTACATACGTGCTTCGGGTGCGTTGATATGTTTGTAGAGATTGAGCACCAGGTTGTTGGCCACGATCGAATCGCCGGTTGCGAAGAAGGCAACCAGTCGCCCGACGAGATGCTTCTCGGCCGGCAGGAGCCGGCGATCGAGGTCGGTGAGGTCGTCGGAGAAGTCGATCTCGTCGACGGTCCACGTGTTCTTGATCGCGTCTCGGTACATGTCGTAGAACAGCGGGTAGCGCATCGGGCGGAGGGTCAGATCGAACCCGGGGTCGAGTATGTTTCGAGAGCCGGGGCGGTCCTCGGCGGAGGGCTCGACGACGAGCTCCTCGCCGACCCGTGGGAAGGATTCTGCTAGTGCCATCAGTCGCATGCCTCGCATGATTCGGGATTCTCCAGGCTGCAGGCCACAGCTTCGGAATCGGTGTACGTGGGGGTGGATCCACCGCTGGTGGTTTGGTTGATTCGGGTGGCGGCCCGGCTCCGCAGGTAGTACGTGGTCTTCAGGCCCTTCTTCCAGGCGTGGAGGTACATCGAGGAGAGCTTGCCGATTGTGGGCGTCTCCATGAAGAGATTCAGCGACTGGCTCTGGTCGACGAAGGCGCCCCGGTCGGCTGCCATGTCGATGAGTGCCCTCTGGGGAATCTCCCACGCGGTCCGGTAGACGTCTTTCAGATCCCGAGGGATCCGATCGATCGGCTGGACCGAACCCTCGGCCTTCTTGAGCTCTGAGATCATCTGCTGATCCCACAGCCCTCGTTTCTGCAATTCGGCGACGAGATGGCGGTTGATCTGCATGAATTCGCCGCTCAACGTCTCCCTTTTGAACAGGTTCGACACCTGGGGCTCGATGCATTCGTAGCAGCCGACGATCGATGCGATCGTGGCGGTCGGGGCGATGGCGATGAGAAGGCTGTTGCGCAAACCGTGCTGGGCGATACGGGCTCGCAACGACGCCCAATCCAGCTCCGCCGGAGGTTCGACATTCCACAGGTCGAACTGCAGGTCGCCTCGGGCGGCCCGGGTCTCCTCCCACGCTCGATGTGGCCCGTGCTCGGCGGCCAGGTCGGCCGACGCCGACAGGGCGTGGTAGTAGATGTGTGCACTGATCTTGCGCGACAGAGCCTGAGCTTCGGGGGAGTCGAAGGGCAACGAGGCCTTGAAGAAGACGTCCTGCAGGCCCATGAGACCGAGGCCCACGGGGCGCCATCGGTGATTGGAGTTCTCCGCTTCGGGCGTCGGGTAGAAGTTGATGTCGATCACGCGATCCAGGAACGGAACGACCTGGGCGACGACTTCCCCGAGGCGTTCGAAGTCGAATTCGCCGCTCGGCCTGACGAAGGCGCCGAGGTTGAGGGACCCGAGATTGCACACCGCGGTGTTCTCTTGGTCGGTCACCTCGAGGATCTCGGTGCACAGATTGGACAGGTGGACAACGCGTGGCGGCCCTTCCGGGTTGTCGCCGCCGGTCTGGTTGCATTTGGAGTTCGACGCGTCCTTGAACGTGATCCAGCCGTTACCGGTTTGGGCCAGAGTGCGCATCATGTTGCTGTAGAGCTGCCGGGCCGGGATCTGCTTGACGTACAGCCCAGCCGTCTCGGCGGTGGTGTAGGCCCGCTCGAAATCCTCACCGTACAGATCGACGAGATGCGGGACTTCCTTGGGGTCGAACAGGGACCATTGCCAGTCGTTCTCGACCCGCTCCATGAACAGGTCGGGAATCCAGTTGGCGAGGTTCAGGTTGTGGGTCCTGCGGGCGTGATCGCCGGTGTTGTCCCGAAGTTCGAGGAAGTCCTCGATGTCGGCGTGCCAGGACTCCAGGTACACGCAGGCGGCGCCCTTCCGGCGGCCGCCCTGGTTGACCGCCGACACCGACGAGTCGAGCGTTCGGAGCCACGGCACGATCCCGTTGGACAGGCCGTTGGTGCCTTTGATCAGACTGCCGGTGGAACGGATCCGGTGCCAGGCGACTCCGATTCCACCGGCGAATTTCGACAGGCGAGCGATGTCGGTGTAGCGCTTGTAGATGCCCTCGAGGCTGTCCTCGGGTGAATCGAGGAGGTAACACGACGACATCTGCGGGTGGGTGGTTCCGGAGTTGAAGAGGGTGGGGCTGGAGGGGAGATAGGAGAGCGACGACATGAGGTCGTAGAACGCGATCGCTTCGTCCGCATTCCGCGACAGACCGCAGGCGACCCGCAAGAAGAAGTACTGCGGCGTTTCGATCACCTGGCGGGTTTCGGGGTGGCGGAGCAGATAGCGGTCGTAGACCGTGCGCAGCCCGAAGAACTCGAATTCTCGGTCGCGGTCGGTGTTGATCGCCGCATTGAGCGCCGGGCCGTTGGCGTCGACGAACTCCAGAACATCGTCGGCGACCAGACCGAGGCTGTGGCCGATCATGATCGACTCGGAGAACCAGGGAATCCTCTGATTGCGGACCTCCTTGTCGATGACGGTGGAGAGAAGGCGTGCGGCGAGGCGGGAGTAACCGGGTTCTTCGACGATCAGAGCCGCCGCGGTACGGATCGAGAGTTCGTCGAGTTCGCGGGTCGTGGCGCCGTCGGCAAGGCCCGAAATCGTGCGAGTGGCGACCCGCATCGGGTCGACGCCGAGGAGGCCCTCGGAAGCTCGGGCGACGGCGTTGACGATGCGGTTGATGTCGACGGGCTGGAGGGATCCGTTGCGTTTGCGGACCCTCATCCCCGGCGCTGCATCGATGGTGAGACCGTCGCCATTCGTGGTGGTTTCGTCGATCAGTGTCACGCTGGTTGCTCCCTCTTTGACCACAACATGTGGTGGCTTCGTCTGTGCGTGTGCCATTTCGCCCCACATCTTGTGGTGACAAGTGTGGAATTACAGCAGTGAAGTTACCGCGCCGCAACCCCTTTCGGTCTGGAATCTTGGAGCTCGCGGTGAATTCGCCCCGCCCGCATTCCGGGTGCCTTTCTGACCAGCGTTTTCTGGCACGAGCATTCACCTTCGCTCGCGAGAGTTCCCGCCCGGCTCTGAGCAGACCGGTCAGGCGGGATATGACGTTGAGGTCCTATGGTGTTCTCGGTGACCGAAGATCGGATTCTCGGCGGCTTGAACGCTGCCCAACTCGATGCCGTCACCCACACCGGTGGGCCCTTGTTGGTCATCGCCGGCGCAGGGTCGGGCAAGACCCGGGTGCTGACCCGCCGGATCGCATGGTTGATCGACCGGGGGATGTCACCGTTCGAGATCCTGGCGATCACCTTCACCAACAAAGCCGCCGGCGAGATGAAACACAGGGTGCAGGAACTGGTGGGACCGGTCGCCCAGAAGATGTGGGTCTCGACGTTCCACTCAGCGTGCGTGCGGATTCTTCGCCGGGACGGATCGTCATTGGGATATCCCTCGGGTTTCACCATCTACGACCAGGCCGACGCGACCCGGCTCGTCGGCTACGTCATCCGCGACCTCGGTCTCGATCCCAAACGATTCAATCCGAGGTCGGTTCACGCCGCCATCTCCTCGGCCAAGAACGAAGGACTCGATGCGACCGCATTCGCCGACTCGGCCGGGCACATCGCCGCCAAGAAGACCGCCGACATCTACATCGAATATCAGCGGCGCCTGGAGCAGGCCGGCGCCATGGACTTCGACGATCTGCTCCTGAACACCGCACGAATACTGCGCACCGAACCCGAGGTACTCGAACACTACCAGCGTCGGTTTGCCCACCTTCTCGTCGACGAGTTCCAGGACACGAATGCCGTCCAGAACGAGATGGTGCTCAGGATCGGGGCTGCCCATCGGCAGGTGACCGTCGTCGGCGACGACGCTCAGAGCGTGTACGGCTTCCGAGGGGCGGACATCCGCAACATCATGCGGTTCGAGGAGGCGTTCGACGATACGTCGGTGGTCCTGCTCGAACAGAACTACCGTTCGACCCAGAATATCCTCTCGGCTGCCAACGCGGTGATCGCCAACAACTTCGGAGCGCGACCCAAGAACCTTTGGACCGAAACGGGCGACGGAGAACCGATTCAGCTCTTCGTCGGCGAGGACGAGGTCGACGAAGCCCAGTTCGTCGCCAATGAATTCAGTCGGCTCCACTCCTACGGCGAGTATCGATGGGACGAGATGGCGGTGTTCTACCGGACCAATGCCCAGTCTCGCGTTCTGGAGGAGTACCTGATGCGAGTCGGGATTCCCTACAAGGTGATCGGTGGGACTCGCTTCTACGACCGTCGGGAGATCAAGGACGCACTGGCGTATGTCCGAGCTGTCGCCAACTCGGCGGACGAGGTCAGCGTCAAGAGGATTCTCAACACGCCGAAGAGGGGCGTGGGCGCCACGAGCATCTCGAAGCTCGACCGGTTCGCCGCCGAGAATGCGCTCACCTTCTTCGATGCGCTCGAACGGGCCGACGAGGCGGGGGTGTCAGGTCCTGCGGTGCGAGGGATCGCTCGTTTCCTGCAGCTCCATCACGGCGCAACCCTCGAGATCGAAAAGGGCCCGGTGGCTGTTCTCGAGCGGGTCCTGAACGACAGTGGGTACGTTGCCGAACTCGACGACGAACGATCGGTCGAGGCCGAAACGAGGTTGGAGAACCTCCAGGAACTCATCGGTGGTGCGAGAGAGTTCGAGACGGTCGATGAGTTCCTCGAACAGGTGTCCCTGGTGGCCGATACCGACGACATCGAAGGCGACAGCGGCGTGTTGCTGATGACCGTGCACGCCGCCAAGGGCCTCGAGTTCCCGGTCGTCGCCGTGATCGGGCTCGAGGACGGCGTTTTCCCTCATATCCGGGCGCTGACCGAACCCAAGGAGATGGAGGAGGAGCGGCGCCTGTGTTACGTGGCGCTGACCCGCGCCCAAGAGCGCCTGTACCTCGCCAACGCTCAACAGCGCATGCTGTTCGGATCGTCGCAGTACAACCCCCCGAGTCGGTTCCTCGACGAGGTCCCATCGTCGGTGGTCACGCCGGCCGAGGGGAGTAGGGCGACCAAACGCAAGTTGAGAACCAGCTTCGGACGGCGGATTTCTTCCAAGGAGGACGCCGAGGCATTCGGGCGAGGACCAGACGTTTTCGTCCGTCGTGAGCAGCAAATCGACTCGGCGCTGAAGTCCTCCAGCTCATCTCGATCCGACACCGGACTGCGGGTCGGCGATGACGTGCACCACAACAGCTTCGGTGACGGCGTGATCCTGGACATCAAGGGCGACGGCGATAAGGCCGAGGCCACGATCCGGTTCCCGAGCGTGGGGGAGAAGGTCCTTCTGCTGGCCTGGGCCCCGCTGCGGAAGGTGCAGACCAGCTGAGGAACGGCGGACCATCACCTGCGGGCGCGACGGCGATCATCCATCGATGCGGGCGGTGTCCCGCCGCCGTGGTCGTCCGCTCTAGTCCGAAACCTGGATTGGCCGGGGGATCGATGCGCGGTCGATGAAACGTGTGTGCGAGATGACCTGTGGACCGCGGTCGTCGAACACGCAATGCAGCTGGTAGCCGATCGGATCGTTGATGACCGCCGGGATGGCAGCGTTGCTCAGATCGAGGTGAATGTGGGGCGCCGTCGCCACTCCCACCGACGCCAGTGTCGGGCCGACCTGTGATGTGATCGAGCGGTGGATGTGGCCGGCGATGATCCGGGTGGGCGCATGTTCGACGAACAGTTGTTGCAGCTCCTCCAGCCCTTCGAACCCCAGACCGTCCATCCAGTCGATGCCGGTCAGGAACGGTGGGTGGTGCATGGCGACCATGGTCGGCCCCGGCGCTGAATTGATCTGGTCGGCGAGCCAGTCGAGGCGCTCGGTGTCGACATGGCCGCCGGCGCAGCCGGGCAGGGTCGAATCGAAGCCGATCACGGTCACGTTGGTCCCCGGAACCGGCTGGGCCCAGCTTGCATGTCCGTCGGTCCACGGCATGTCAGGAAAACGATTCCGGATCTCGGCGCTGGAATCATGGTTGCCCGGCACAGGCCAGAAGGGGAGAGAGAGGTCGTCGAGGATCTCGGTTAGCAGGTCGTAGGCGGCTGCACTCCCGCACTCGACGAGGTCCCCTGTTCCTACCACCAGTGTCGGGTGTGCGGTCTCGTTGTTCAGTGCTCGGATGGCGGTGCGCAGCCGTCGCTCGTTCTCGGTCCAGTAGGCCCAACCGGGACCGTGATCTCCGACACTGATGTGGGTGTCGGTGAGTTGGGCCAGAATGACCGGCTCAGATCGCACGAACCATTACCTCCTCTGAGTGACAAGCGTAACGGGTTCCCCCTTGGCCGGTGAAGCCCGAGTTGCTGCGATACTCATGGTCGATGCCCGTCGCCCCCAACAGGAAGAACCCTGCGAGCCAGGCCACAGCCATTGCGGTGGCGGGACTGATCGGCACCATTGCCATCATTTTCGTGGTCACCCGCATCGCATCGCAGGCGAGCGAGGGTGATCTTCAGTTGAACCTCGGCGACGACGTCTTCACCATCGGCGATGCTGAGGATCTGGCCGCCAAGATCGACGACGAGGATGTCTTCGGCGGTGACCCTCTTCTGATCTCGGGCCTCGGGAACGACCGGGATGTGTGGGTGCAGCATCTCGGTGATGATCCAACGAAGGGGTGGCTGGTGTTCGCGGTGCGCCCCGATGATGCCCCACGGTCCTGCATCGCTCAATGGGAACGGGATGTCGCACAATTCGTCGATTCGTGTGATGGCACCGTGTATCCCGAGGACGGGCAGGGCTTGCGTCAGTACCCGGTCGAGGTCCTCGATGGCCAGGTCACCGCCACCATCGCCTCCGGCTAGCGGTTGCGGTGGCTGCGCTACCGCAGCTCGGGTGAGTTGGTGGAGTTGTTCGAGCGGAGCGAGTCGGTCGGAGCCCTCGGGCGGAGTCCGCATGTGGTTTCGTGAGGTTGCGGTGGCTGCGCTACCGCAGCTCGGGTGAGTTGGTGGAGTTGTTCGAGCGGAGCGAGTCGGTCGGAGCCCTCGGGCGGAGTCCGCATATTATGGTCGCTAGAGTCATCCCCCATGGATCTGCTCGAGTATCAAGGTAAGCAGTTTTTTGCGTCGTATGGCATCCCGGTATCCGATGGCGCGGCAACCGAGGATGTCGAGGAGGCGGTGGCCATCGCCGATCGGGTGGGGTATCCGGTTGTGGTAAAAGCCCAGGT
>JAHEJO010000192.1 GCA_024638805.1 Acidimicrobiales bacterium | reverse complement strand
CTGCTCGAGGAAGCCTCCGACGAGGGCTCGGTCGATGAACTCCACCGCAGGGTCCCATCCTTGGGAGTAGCTGATAGATCCCTCTTGCGGATTGCCTTGCATGGCGATTCCGGCTCGGGCGGCGCCGATGCCGGAGAGCCAGGTCGGCGCATCGATTAGTGCGGCCCCTTCGTATTCCTCAGGATGCTCGCCCATTCGCCACACGTTGCCATCGTTATCCTGGGCAAAGAACGCCAACTCGGTCTCCGCCAGACCTCCGGCGCTGTAGTCGTTGGCCCAGATCACGAGCGTGTTGATCCCGTCGATGGTTTTCGTCATGTCGGTGACGGTGTATACCACCCGGTGTTCGATCAGTTCGCCCTCGTTGGTAAAGCCTTCGTAGACGAGCCTCGTCCACGGTTCATACGGCAGGTATTCATTGTTGATGACGGTGGGGTTGTCGAAGTTCGCCGGGTCGAACATTTCGTAGTCTGTTCGGGCGGGCCCAATCTCCGGCAGGGGAGGCACGGATGTCGTTGAAGGGTTGCTGGCCGCCAACCGCACAGCTTCAGAAGGTGGGGCGGTTGTGAATGGCGTGGATTCGGCGGCACAGGCCGAAAGCAAGAAAACGATCGCGCCTCCGAACACGGCAACGTAGCGACGTCGCATTCCTTTCACCTCCCTGGCTCCCAGCATCGGGGGCCAACCGCTCCATTGCCCGTCACTCTACGTGCTCCTGACGCCAGGTGTCGACAAGACCACGATGCGCTGTGCCGCCGCCTTACGGAACCGGCCGCAGTGAGCGATAGATGGACCCGGTCAACCTTCGCGTGAGCTGAACACCGCGTAGGATCTGGGCCTAAGGCGTAGGTCGACCCACACCGCCAGTGGACACAGCGTGGTTGGGCTGGAGTCGAGAGGGTGGGCAGATGAACATGAATGGTTCGGCAGTCCTTTGCGAAGGGCTGAGCGTCACATACGGTGACGTCACCGCGGTCGACCGCGTGACTTTCGACGTGCAACCCGGGGAGGTGTTCGGTCTGCTTGGGCCCAACGGAGCCGGTAAGACTTCGGTGGTGAGAGCTCTCACCACAGTTCTCGATCCCTCGGCCGGCCGAGCAGAGGTTGCCGGTATTCCGCTCGACAATCCAAACGGCTTGCGAGCTCTGATCGGTGTTTTGCCTGAAAGCAACGGTTATCCGGGAAGCGAAACCGCGCTTGGTTATCTCCGCTTCTATGGGCAGCTGTTCGGCATCCCAGCAACGGAATCCGCCGATCGGGCCGAGTCGCTGCTCTGGCAGTTCGGGCTCGGAGCAAACGCCCACCAATCGATCTCGACGTTTAGTCGCGGGATGCGGCAACGTCTCGGCATTGCCCGGTCGTTGATGAATGAGCCTCAAGTGCTGTTTCTCGACGAACCGACGCTCGGTTTGGATCCGGCAGGAAGGGAGGACGTCCTTTCGCACCTCACTTCGGCGGTAGCGGCCAACGGCACGGGTGTCGTCTTGTGCAGTCATCTGTTGGACGACGTCGAGCGAGTTTGTGATCGAGTCGCGATTCTCGACCAAGGGCGCATCGTGGCCGCCGGAACGGTCGGCAACGTAATCGAGGCCGCCGGAATCGGCGGCACGATGAGGATTTCGGTTGTCCCCGAAGCGGCTGGGCGAGCGCTCGAGAGCCTGTTGAATCTCCCCCAGGTGGCGCGGGCCGAGTCGAACTCGAGTCGGCTCGGTGAAATCGACATCGATCTCGTGGAACCCGAACCTCACGCCAACCAGATTCTCTCGCTCCTTTTGGGAGCCAAGATTGAGATCCGCGGCGTGCAACTCGAAGGAGCCCGACTAAGCGACGCCTTTCTCAAACTCACTCAGAGGGAGGGGGAGCGATGACCGCTCGATCTGCGCGAGCATCTTGGATCGTGATTGCGGTCCACGAACTGCGGGGTCTTTGGCTGAGCGCCAAAGGATTGACCGTTCTCTTTGGGTACACCATTCTCCTCTCGATCATGGCTTTCATCGCCGCTTCCGAAGCTCAGCTGAATCTCCTCGATGCTCGAGAGTCGGTCGGAATCGTTGTGCAGATGGCCATTGGTCTAGGAACCCTCGCTGCCCTAGTCGTGAGCGCAGATGCGATATCTGGCGAAAGGGAGCGTGACACTCTCGAGGCCTTGCTCGTTACGCCGGTTTCTCGACGTGCTCTGGTCATCGGGAAGATGGTGGGAGCATCGTCTATGTGGTTGGCCGGCATTGTGGTTGCGGTTCCCTACGTGGTGGCAATGGCGAACGGTCCCGGCGTCGCCGCCGACGCCCTTTTTGTGCTCGTTGTTGCCGGCTCTCTGGTGGGTGCGTCGCTCACTGCCCTTGGTATCGCGATAAGCGCGGTGGCCATGAGCAACCGTGTGAGCCTTGCGGCCGGCGTCGGCGTGTTGCTCGTGTTCGCCGCCCCGAGCCAGTTGCCGGCTGTGACGGCGAAAGGTGCGTTGGGGGCGGTTCTAGTTGCCGCCAATCCTGTCAGCGCCGGGTTGAAACTGGCGGGATTGGTGTTGATCGATCAAGAAACGCTTGCGTCGCAGTGGACACTTCTGATTTCGCCAGTTGTCGCCGCGGTCGTGTTGACCTACCTTGCGATTCGATTGAGTAGCCGGGTGCGCCTCGGGGGTGCGCGATGATCGTTCGCGGCGCCTTCACTACCTTGGCGATCATCGTTTTCGTTCCCCTCTCGGTCTTTGCCCAGGTATCGCAGGATGTTGAACTGGTAGTCAATCCGGGTTCGATTGAGACCACCCTCGGTCGAACGGAGCGGATCGAAGTGCGGGCGACCAATACCTCCTCAGAGAAGGTCGGACCATTTGCCGTGCATGTTGACATCACCGACCCGGCCAGCGAGTCGTCGGTTGATCCCGAGGATTGGACGCCGACACTGACACAAGAGGTCGAGGGATTGGAGCCCGGGGAGTCGAATACCCTGATCTGGAATGTTCAGCCGATTTCGAACGGTGCGTATTCGTTGTACGCAGTTGCTTTGGTGGCAGGCTCAGTCGAAGTAGCGGTGTCGAACGCGGTAACCGTTCGGGTCGAATCCGCTAGAACGCTCAACCCAGAGGGGATACTTCCGGTGGCCGTTGCCTTGCCGCTCGTGGTCGGCGCGCTGTTGGCTCTCAATCTCAGGAGATCCGCTGCTCTTCGGAGGAATCGAAACGCTCGACTCACGAAGTAGAACTTGGGTAGAACCTCCCTCGAGCCCACAGCGCTACGTACACTAACCCGACCAGCACCGGAACCTCGATCAACGGCCCGACCACGCCGGCCAGCGCCTCACCCGACGTGACGCCGAAGACGCCGATGGCCACGGCAATGGCCAGCTCGAAGTTGTTGCTGGCCGCGGTGAAGGCAACGGTCGTGTTCTTCTCATAGGGCATCT
>JAHEJO010000076.1 GCA_024638805.1 Acidimicrobiales bacterium | reverse complement strand
TGCCTACAGCCTGTCACTTCCGGCGAGCCAGGTGGCAAGAATCTGCGACGAGTCCTAGAGATCTGCGCTGTGCAACGATTGCCTTGGTGTGAGAGGGACGATGACCGCACGAAACGGTGAGGGGATCGAGCGTCGATTCACCGATATGCACTCTGGGACCCCAACCGCTGGCGCCGATACGCTGCGGGCATGGGACCCGCCGAATCGAGAGGCGCAGTACAGCCCCCGATGATGGGGGTGCCTCCTCGCTTCCACGTGATGGCCAAGCCGACCGGTGCGGTCTGCAACCTGGCCTGCACCTACTGTTTCTTCCTGGACAAGGAGCTGTTGTATCCGGGCAGCCCGTTCCGGATGACCGACGAGATGTTGGACACCTACATCCGGCAGCTGATCGACGGGCACAAGACGCCCGAGGTGACGGTGGCATGGCAGGGCGGCGAGCCGACGTTGATGGGTCTGGATTTCTTCCGGCGGGCGATCGAGCTCCAGGAGCACTATCGCCGACCGGGGATGACGTTCGAGAACACGATGCAGACCAACGGCACCCAGCTCGACGACGAGTGGTGCGAGTTCCTCGCCGAGAACGACTACCTGGTCGGCCTCAGCATCGACGGTCCCCGCCAGCTGCACGATGCCTATCGGGTGAACAAGGCCGGCCGGGGCACGTTCGACCTCGTGATGCGGGGCCTGCGCCTGCTCCAGAAACACGGCGTCGAGTACAACATCCTGACCACGGTCAACCGGATCAACGCCGACTACCCGCTGGAGGTCTACCGATTCCTGCGCGACGAGGTCGGGACCGAGTGGATCCAGCTGATCCCGATCGTCGAGCGCATCGACAGCGACGGGCTGGCCCTGCGACAGGAGGGCACCGAGGTCTCGGACCGCTCGGTCAGACCAGCCCAGTTCGGCCGCTTCATGACCACGATCTTCGACGAATGGGTGCGCAACGACGTCGCCCGCGTCTACGTCCAGACCTTCGAAGCTGCGGTCCGCAACTGGGCCGGGTTGCCGTCGGGGATGTGCGTGTTCAACCAGTACTGCGGGAACGCGCTGGCGGTCGAGCACAACGGCGACGTGTTCTCCTGCGATCACTACGTCGAACCGAACTACCGGTTGGGCAACATCGGCGACACCGAGATGGTCGAGCTGTTGGGCAGCGACCGCCAGCGTAGATTCGGGTCGGACAAGTTCGACGCCTTGCCCGGGCAGTGCCGATCGTGTGAGGTGCGGTTCGCCTGCCACGGCGAGTGCCCCAAGAGCCGGTTTGCGGTCACCGCCGACGGTGAGCCCGGGCTGCACTACCTGTGTGCCGGCTGGTACGAGTTCTTCACCCACATCGACCGCGCGATGAAGACGATCGTGGCGCTGCGCGACGCGGGGCGGCCGGCGTCGGATGTGATGGCGATCATGCGCGCCGAGATGCCCGACCTGACGACGCTGGCATCCAAGGCGCCCCGGAACTCTCCTTGCCCATGCGGCAGCGGACGAAAAGCCAAGCACTGCCACGGCGGGCCACACCCCCCAGCCGAATCCGAACCAACCACCTACTCGGTCCCGGTGGCCGAACCCAGGCCCCGGGTCACCAGGATGGACATCGAGATCTGACCCGTCGAGGGGTCAACTCATCATCGAGGGCTGTGAGCCTCGGTGGCCTCCACGTCCAGGTACGGGATCGTCGACGCGGCGTGCGGTAGAACCGCGACGCGTTCGGACGGATCGAGATCGGCTCGGGCCAGGTCGAGCGCTGACTGGAAGTCGTCTGCGGGGTCGAGCAACAACCGCCGCGACAGGTCGCGTGGCATGTCGGAGTAGACGATCAGGCGCGCCGTTTCGGTGTCGCGGGCGATCTGGAACGCCTTGTGCGGACCGATCCGAAAGCCCTCGGTCCCAAACGCGTCCATCACCTCCTGACGTGAGCTCTTGCTCGACATCCACTGCTCGTAGTGATGACTACCGGCGCCCTCGGGGCAGGCGGCGGCGAGGATGATCGTTCCACCGGGGCGGACGATGCGGGCGGCGGACGCCACGGCTTTCTGTGACTGATAGACGTTGATGTCCTTCGGGTGGCCGCCGGGCGAGGCGACGACCACCCCGTAGTTCTGTCGCACGGCGATCTGGCACAGCTGACGGGCCATCGGTGCACCCGTTTCCATTACGGCGACCGGATCGCCCGCCACCGCCCTCACGATCTCCCGCCGCTGATCGAGAATCCCGTTCAGCGCCAGATCCACGCCGATCAGCCCGCCGATCTCCTCGACATCCTGCCGGGCCGGGTTGGTCGAGTAAGTACCGATCCGGGAGTCGGGATGGGCCATCAACGTGTGGTTGGCGTTGATCGTCGCTAGTCCGGCGAGACCGATCGCGGCGCTCTTCACGCCGCCGGAGAAACCGACGAACTGGTGGGGCTCGATCGTGCCGACCACGATCTTGAAACCCGCGGCGGCGTAGCCGCGGTTGACCCAGACCGGCGTGCCGCGGCTGGTGTCGCCGAGGAAGACGAGGTCGCCGTCGAGTTCGGAATCATGCGACGCGATCCGAAAGCGGCCCAGGACCTCGTGCGGGATGATGGCGGGGAACTCGGCCGGTTCCATCGGCGGATGGCCACCGACCGCGATGTAGAACGTGATCGCGGCATCGGGTATCCCAAGGCGGACGAGGTGGTCGATCAGTGGCGGGAGCAGGTGCTGGTGGGGAACCGGGCGGGTCTTGTCGTTGACGGCGATCGCAACCGACCCGACCTGCGCATGCCTCGACCACGTGAAGTCCCCGACCGGTTCGTCGAGGGCGCGCCGCACCTCGGCGATCGGGTCGGTCGCCGCCGGGGTCTCCGGAAGCTCGATGATGTCGACCCCGACGTCGTCGGGAACCTCGGCCGACACCATCGAGCGCCCGTAGGGAACGCGGATCTCCATGCGAGCTGCCCGACGAGACGACGGACGCTAGGCGCTGCGGTACAGCTTGGTCAGCACGAACTCGTCGTGACGGAGCGTCTCCGCACATGTCAGCCGGCCGTTGATGGTGCGGGCCATGATCTCCATCGTGCGGTCCGCCGCACCGTCGAGGGTGTACTCGAATCGCAGCAGGCCGGTGACGTCCACGTCGATGTGCTCCGACATCGTCTCGACGGTCATCGGGTTCGCCGTGATCTTCATGGTGGGCAGGACCGGGTTGCCGATGATGTTGCCTTGGCCGGTGGTGAAGAGGTGGAGGGTGGCGCCCGCCGCACAGCAGAGGGTGACCATCTCGGCGGCGGCGCTGGAGGAGTCCATGAAGTACAGACCGGCCGGCCCGTTTGGTGCCTCGGCCTGGTCGAGGTAGCCCACGACCGTGCACTGCCCCATCTTCTCGACGTTGCCGAGCGCTTTCTCCTCGATGGTGGTCAGGCCACCGCGGATGTTGCCTTCGGTCGGCTGCGAGCCCAGCAGGTTGACCCCCTGGGACTTGACGAGGTCCTGGTAGTCGTCGAAGGCCTTCTTGAAACCTGCCGCGACCTCGGGCGTGACGCACCGTTCCATGACCTTGTCCTCGGCTCCGGTGACCTCGGTGGTCTCGCCGAAGATCAAGGTGCTACCGCCTTCCTCGAGGCGGTCGAACACGCGGCCGATCGTCGGATTGGAGGCCAGACCGCTGGTGGTGTCGGACTCCCCACACTTGGTCGACACCAGGATCTCGTTCCACTCCACCGGGACCCGGGGCAGCTCGGTCGCGTACTGGACGAACTCCTGGGCGACTCGCGCCGCGTTTGCGATCGTCTGCAAGTCACCGGTGCGTTCGATGCTGAACCCGCGGACCGGTTTGCCGGTCTCGGCGATCTGGTCGACGATGTGGTTGGTCCAATTCGGCTCGATGCCGATCACGATGGCTGCGGCGACGTTCGGGTTCTGGCCGTACCCGATGAGGGTGTTGAACGTGAGGTCCAGGTCGGCGCCGAACTGGAGACGCCCGTACGGATGCGGAAGGGCCATGGTGCCCCGCACAAGGCTTTCCACGCCGGTGACAGCTGCGTTCGAGATGTCGTCGACCGAGATCAGCAGTACGTAATTGCGGATGCCGACCCGGCCGTTCGCCCGGCGATAGCCGGTCAGTGCAATGTCCTGGTAGTTCGTCATGGTTGGTCCCCGAGGTGCTCGACGATCTGAGATTTCCCGCTCCACCGCTTGCCCTTGACGTTGTGGGTGTGGACGTGAGCACCCGCCAGGATCGCGGTGGTGGCCGACCCGATGGCCCGGCCGTATTCGACAACGTCCTGGTTGGTATCCATGGGCTTCATGGCCACCTTGTGGGCGAGCGGTACGTCGTCGATGACCTCGATCTCGGCGACCGGTTCACCCTCGAGCGTCAAGGCCTGGACCGCCTCACCTGCCGCCAGATCCATCGTGGCCACGCCGACATCATCGTCCGCCTCGTGCAGCAGGATTCCCTTCTTCATCAGACCTCCACAGGTGATGTACCGAGATGTACCGATCGGCCGGCATCTCGTGCCGGCGGCGACCATCACACGGATGTTCGCTGTTTCGTAGAGCCCTTCGTCACTTCCGCTGCCTCGGCCGTCGTCGTACGCTCGCACGACGAGGTCCCGCATTGGGATATGGGCGGGACCCCCGGCACATCACAGGTCATACCGAGTCCGCCCGGCCTCCCGGGCGAGTGAAGGAGACACGCAAATGAGCAAGGTCAAAGTCGGCGTCGCCGGCTACGGAGTCATCGGTAATCGCCTCGCCGCCGGAGTTGTCGCCCAAGACGACATGGAACTCGTCGGAGTCGCCGACGTTGCCCCCACACTGGCGGTTCGGGCTCTGCTGGAGCGGGGCATGCCGTTCCCGCTGTTCGCCGCAGTCCCCGGCTCCGAGCAGGCCCTCGGCGACGCCGGGATACCGGTGAGCGGCACGTTCGCCGACTTGCTCGACGAGGTCGACGTCATGCTCGATTCGGCCCCGGGCGGAATCGGCGCCAAGAACAAGGTGAAATACCTCGAACACGGCGTGAAAGCTGTGTTCCAGGGCGGCGAGTCGGGCGAGGTGGCCGACGTGTTCTTCCACGGCACCGCCAACTACGAAAAGGGTCTCGGGGTCGACTACCTCAAGCTGACGTCGTGCAACACCACCGGCCTGATCCGCGGCATCGACGCCGTTCACAGAGCGGTCGGCGTGTCGAAGACGTTCATCACGATCGTGCGGCGCGTCGCCGACCCGGGCGACACCCATCGCGGCCTGACCAACGTGCTCCAGGTCGACCCGATCCCCAACCACCAAGCGGTCGACCTCATGCACATCATCCCCGAGATCGACGCCACCGGGATGTTGATCCATGCGCCGGTGACGCATGGCCACATCATCACGGTCTCGGTGACGCCCAAGGCGAAGATGTCGGTCGAGGAGGCGCTCGAGGCGTTCCGGGCCTACCCCCGGATCAAAGTCGTGCGAATCGCCGACGGTTTCAACTCGAACTCGTCGCTGTTCCAGTGGGCCCGCTACATGGAATACCCGCGCGCCGACATGTACGAGATCGGCCTGTGGGAGGAGATGGTGGGCCTGTCGGGCGACGACATCGTCTTCGCCATCAACATCCCTCAGGAGGCGGTGACGATCCCGGAGACCATCGACGCCGTCCGCGCCGCGATGAAGATGCAGCCCACGAGTGCCGACGCGGTGGCCGCCACCGACCGCTACCTGGGGATCTGACCACATTGGCCTCGGTGCCGGACATCCCGTCGAGCTCCGACCTCGACGTCGCCTCCAAGCTGGTCCTGCTCCGGGTCGACATCAACTCCCCCATCGACCCCGTGACCAAACGGATCGTCAGCGATGCCAGGATCGACAAGAGCCTCCCCACGATCCGCGACCTCGCCGACCGTGGGGCGCGGCTCGTCGTTATCGCCCATCAGGGCGATGCCCTCGACTACCACAATCTCATCCCCACCGAGGAGCACGCCACCAAGCTGGCCGAGAAGCTGGGCCGGCCGGTGCAGTGGGTCGACGATGTCGCCGGGCCCGAGGCACGGCGGCGTATCAGCATTCTGGTCGACGGCGACATCCTGCTGCTCGACAACATCCGGATCTACGGCGAGGAACTGTCGACCTTCGAACGCGACGTCAAACTGACGCCGGAGCAGATGGCGGCCACCTACCTGGTCCGCAAACTGGCCCCGCTCTTCGATGTGTACGTGAACGATGCGTTCGCCGCCGCCCACCGGGCAGCCCCATCGATGATCGCCTTCCAGCGGTTGTTGCCGTCCGCAGCCGGGCTGCTATTGGCCACCGAGATAGCGGGCTTGAGCAGGATCGTCGACGATCCGGCCCGCCCGGCGGTGTTCCTGCTCGGCGGGCTCAAGGTGTCCGACGGCTTTTCGGTGATGGGCCGGGTGCTGCGTGACGGCATAGCCGACCGAGTCCTGACCACGGGGGTGCTCGGCGAGATCTTCCTGCTGGCCGATGGCACCCCACTCGGTCAGACCACCGAGCGGTTCATCGCCCAGCACGACCTCACTCGGCACGTCGCTCAAGCGGAGGCACTGCTGGCCGCCTACCGGGACCGGATCGGCGTGCCGGTCGACGTCGCTGTCATCGACGGAGGAGAGCGTCGCGAGATCCCGGTGGCCGAACTGCCGTCGGACACGCTGATCGTCGATGTCGGCGAGTCGACGATCCGCGGCTACGAGGTGGAAATCGCCGCCGCCGGCACCGTCTTCGTCAACGGGCCGGCCGGCTCGTACGAGCACAGAGGATCCGACGTCGGCACGCAGCGACTCTGGACCGCCGTCGCCGCTGCCCCCGGGATGACGGCGATCGGCGGCGGCGACACGGTGGCCAGCGCCAAGAGATTCGTGGACCTCGACGACATCGGGTTCGTCAGCACAGCCGGCGGTGCACTCATCCGGTTCGTCAGCGGCCAGCCACTGCCACTGCTCGAGGCGTTCCGCACGTACGGCTAAGGGCAGCGCCGGGATCGGCGGGTCGCAACCGTTGGTTTCTCGGTATGAGTCGGTCAGTCGTAGGCCAGAACGGTCTGCTGCTCGGCCCTGACGTGCGTGATCGTGAACGTTGCCGTTGCCAGGTCGGCTTCGAGCATCGCACTCGTTTCACCGTTTCGCCACCGCAGGGCGAGTCGGTCGGACGCTGTGGCAATGACGTCGAGTTCGCCATCGAAGGCGTCGGAGGTATTGCGCAGACGCAACATCTCCAGCTGATCGAGTACCACTTTTCGAGTCAGACCGGCGTCGACGTCGTCGGCGTTGAGGTTGGTCCGATTGATCTCTTTGTGGCCGCCGCTGCCGCCGCGATCGGCTGCCTCGTCGTCGTTGGTGCCGGCGAAGAGGTCGAGATACCAGATCTGCGGCGTGCCCGGCATGAACAGCTGGATTGCCCGGGCCAATCTCAGGCGGCTTTCGCTCTCGCCCAGGGCACTGAAGAACGTGGCGTTCACCTGGTAGTACGAGATCTTCGTGCCGTCGGGGCCATACAGGTTCTTCACCCGTCCGCCGCGCTCGAGCAGTCGCTCGATGATCTCGTCGATCCTGTCGTTGGACAGCAGTCCATCCGTGCCGCCGGCCGCTGGGTTGCCTCGTAGGTCGATCACGGGTATTCCGTCGTGGCAACCCAGCATGTTGACCGTCTTGATGTTTCGGTCGAGGATCTCGTCGATCCAGCGCAGCAGGTGTTCATTGTTGGCCGAATCGAGAGCGTCGATCACGAGCCCCGGAAAGAAGAAGTCGTAGACCGGGTAGCCCCTGTCGGACAGCTCCTCATGGATGGCGGTGCCGTATTCGGAATGGATCTCGGGAAGAAGGATCAGGTTGTAATCCTCAGCCATCACGCGAAGACGGTCGAGGTACTCCCAGGTACCGGGCTTGTTGAAGAAGTTGGCCATGCCGACTTCCTTGTGCAGGTAAGCGAAAGCATCGAGTCGCAGGATTCTGGCCCCGAAGGCCGACAGCTTGGCGAGGGTTTCGCTGTAAAAGTCCCACACCTTGTCCGACTTCGCATTGAGGTCCATCTGGCCGAGATAGGTGTGCTTGCCGTCGACGACATCGACCTGCTGGTAGAAGGTGTTCCAATAGAACCGGTCGGAGCCGTCGGGGAAACGAACTCGAAGGATCGGGAGTCCAGGCTTGCGCATGAAGAGCTTCGCGAGGTGTCCGGGCGAGGGCACGACATAGCCGTCGGGATGGAGTTCGCCTTCACCGTCCCAAAACGCATTCCAGTCGATGAAGAAATCGGTGAACTCGGACCGTTCTCCTTTGGTCACCATGTCCTGGAATTGTGGCGAACCGACAGAGAGGTGGTTGAGGACGAGATCGAACTTGAGGAGAATCCCGAGGTCATCCAATGCCTGCAGGTCGGCAGGTGAGACGAGTGCCGCATTGAGGTCGTAGTCGATGACCGAAAAACCGCGGTCGAGATCGCTGTTGAACACGGTTGGGAGGATGTAGAAGAGCGAGAAGACGTCGGCAAGTTCCGGGCGCTGCAGCAGGCGCACGGTCCCGGCGAGGTTCCCATCGATGCTGTCGGGGTATGCGTTCAACATCACCCCGTTGGGAAGTTCGGTCTTCATTGCACGCAGATGACGTCGTAGTCGCGCGTGATGACGAAATCGGCGAGCTGTCTGTGGCCGGCGATGATCTTGTGCTCCATCTTCAGGATGCTCTCGACGAACAGGTCGCCGACTTCGTTGCCGCGGTTGCGCTTCTGACGGTGTTCGAACGTGTCCACTCGGTTGCGTGCGATGAAGACCCTGGAGTCGATGTGCTTGAGAAGAGAGGTATAGGTACCTTCGGCGATCACGACCTTGATGCCTCGGAGGTCGATGGTCTCGGTCCCAACCGAGTTCTGGTCGTAGTCGATCAGAGGTTTGACGATCTCGTCGCTCCCGCTGATCGCATCGATCAAGTTCTGTTCGAGGACGTCGAGCCGAACTTCGACGTGGGGGCCCAGCCAGCTGTCGTCTACACGACGCTTCGCATCGTTTGACCTCGGTGGCAGCACGAAATAGTCATCCTGGCCGAGCAGGACCGACCTGATGTCGAGCTTCTCGAGTTCCTCGGCGATCGCCTTACCGGTCTCGGACTTCCCGCTCCCTGATTCGCCCGCGACCGAGATCGTGAACCGGGCGTCGTTCGCTTTCACGGATCCGACGATCCTCGGAACGATCATACGTGCCGCGTTCCTGTGATGTTCCTCCAGAACGATGATGTCACCCTTCATGACCTGTCCCTCCGATCTCTGCCAATGGATAGCACAGTGCACCGTCGACGGACCGAGGACAGGCGAAGGTCGACGCGTTCGCGGGGGTCACACACCAGGTCTGTTCCGCGTGCGCGTGCGACCCCCGAACGCCCCGTGCTCCGAACGATGGCGACTACGAGTTGCTGGGCGAAGCGAGATGGAGTAACGCTCGAACCGGTAACCGCGACAGCGATGCAGCGGCAAACGGCGCCGGCGTTGAGTTGCGCTATGACATTCGCCCCTGCTCCCAGGGGGGTATTCGCACGATGATCGAGGGGCGATGCGCACCGACGTCACAGATGACACAACGGGAATCGAACTTCAGGGCCATGTTGCGCGCGTGCGGGGCAGCGTCATCGACGTCACCTTCGACCGCGGTCTCCCGGGGATCGACGACCTCCTTGTCGTAGTAGGCACCACGGTGGCCATGGAGGTGGTCGGCCATCTCGACCCGACGACCATCCGAGCCGTCGCCCTCACCGCCACGAGAGGCCTGGCCCGAGGCGATCTGGTGATCAGTACCGGGTCCCCGATCGAGGTGCCGGTGGGTGACGCGGTTCTGGGTCGCGTGTTCGATGTCTTCGGTCATGTCGTCGACGGGTTGGACGAGGGCGAGATTCATGCGCTGCCTCGCCGATCGGTCCACCAGCATCCCGTGCCACTGATCGATCGGCCCCCTGATTCGGGCACCTTCATGACCGGGATCAAGGTGATCGACGTCCTGGCCCCGCTGGAGCGGGGCGGCAAGGCCGGGTTGTTCGGAGGTGCCGGTGTCGGCAAGACGATCCTGATCATGGAGCTGGTGAACAACGTGGTCAGCGCCCACGAAGGTGTGAGCGTGTTCTGCGGTATCGGGGAACGCAACCGGGAGGCGGAGGAGCTGCAAAGCGAGCTGCGAGAGTCAGGAGTCTTGGACAAGGCGGTGCTGGTGTTCGGCCAGATGGATGAGCAACCGGGCGCCCGGCTGCGAGTCGGCCACACGGCACTCACAATGGCTGAATGGTTCCGAGACGAACGGAACCAGGATGTCCTCCTGTTGATCGACAACATCTTCCGTTTCGTGCAAGCCGGAGCTGAAGTGTCGGCGCTCCTGGGCCACGTGCCGTCCCGTCTCGGCTACCAACCCGATCTCGAGACGATGCTGGCGGCGCTTCAGGAAAGGATCGCCAGCACCGACGCCGGCGCCATCACGTCGGTGCAAGCTGTGTACGTTCCCGCCGACGACTTCACCGACCCAGCGGCCGTGCACGTCTTCGGGCATCTGTCGGCATCGGTGGTCCTGGCCCGGGACAGAGCATCTCGAGGGCTGTACCCGGCGGTCGACCCGCTCCGATCCGATTCCAAGATGCTGATGCCTGCCATCGTGGGCGACCGGCACTACCGGGTTGCGCGAACGGTCCGTGAAACCCTGGCCCGCTTCGAGGAACTCCAGGACGTCATCGCCATGCTCGGAGTGGAGGAATTGGCCAAGGAGGACCAGCAGCTCGTCGCCCGAGCTCGCCGGCTGGAGCGATTCTTCACGCAACCGTTCACGTCGACCGAGCAGTTCACCGACCGGCCCGGTCGTTTCGTGTCTATCGACGACGCCCTCGACGGCTGCGAACGGATCCTCGACGGCGACCTCGACGACCGCGCCGAAAGTGAGCTGTACATGATCGGCAGCCTCGATGACCTGGAAGACCGATGACAAGGAGGTGCCCGTGCGACTCGAAGTGGTGACACCGGGCGCCATCGTCGTCGATGTCGACGTCGACCAGGTGACCGCAGAATCCTCCGGTGGCTCCTTCACGCTGTTGCCACGCCATGTGGATCTTGTCTCGTCCTTGGTGCCGGGCCTGCTCGCGTATGTCAGCGACGGCGTCGAGCACCTGGTCGCCATCGATGGAGGTGTGCTGGTCAAGTGCGGATCGCGGGTTCAGGTCGCCTCCAGAGAAGCGGCTCGCGGCGACAGCGTGCTCGAATTGCAGCGGGCCCTCCGAGGCTCGTTCGCCGGTGTGACCGAGGGCGAACGTCGGTCCCGCACCGCCCTCACCCGTCTCGAAACCGACGCCGTCCGGCGCCTCATCGAACTGGAGGACCATGGCTGACACCGATCCGGTCGAGCGCGAACAGGCCGAGGAGCTCCGCCGAACGGTGCTCCGCAAGTCGCTTCGTCGCGAGCGGGCCCGTCGCCGCCGCGACGACAGCATCTGGTCGTGGCTCGGCACTTTCGGTCTGGTGGGCTGGACCGTGGTGATCCCGACGCTGCTCGGGCTGGCGTTCGGTTTGTTCCTCGACAACAGGATCGACACCTCGATCAGTTTCGCCATCACGTTCCTGATCACCGGAGCTGCGGTTGGCGTGTCGATGGCCTGGTACTGGGTCCGGCAGGAGAGTAGAGGAGACGACGACCGATGACCACCGAGTGGCTCCTGTTTCCTGTCGCCGGGGCGGTGATCGGTGCCGCCCTCGGTGGGCTCTTCTTCGGTGGCCTGTGGTGGACCGCTCAGCGCCTTTCCACATCGCGCCCTGGTCTGCTTCTTGCATCCAGTTATGTCGGCCGTGTGAGCGCGATGGCGATCTCGCTGGTCGTCCTGGCGTCATTGCATCCGGCCTTGCTGATGGGTGCGCTGGCAGGGTTCATCGTGGCCCGCACGATCTGGGTGCGGGCGGCGCGGGACAGCGACCGGTTGCAGCCGATCAGGATCACGAGCGACAGGAAGGGGCCCGAGGCCGATGGGTGAACGCGACATCACGCCGGACCAGACCATTTTCTGGGATGCCGGCTTCGTGAACATCAATCTGACACTGGTCATGACCTGGATCGTCATGGTCCTGCTGATCGGTGGTGCCTGGCTGATCACCCGTCGGCTGAGCACCGGAGCAGAGATGTCCCGCTGGCAGAACGCCCTCGAGGTCCTGGTCGGTTTCCTCCGCGATCAGATCCGGGAGATCTCCAATCAACCACCCGATCGGTATCTCACCCTCGTCGGTTCGTTGTTCATCTTCATCCTGGTGTCCAACGTCCTGGGAGTCGTGCCGGGGTTCGTCCCCCCCACCGCATCATTGTCCACCACAACCGCTCTGGCTCTCTGCGTCTTCTTCGCTGTCCCGATCTACGGGGTGACAGCCAGGGGTGTGGGGCCCTACCTCAGCAGTTACATGCGGCCCAATCCGTTCATGCTTCCGTTCAACATCCTGTCGGAGCTGTCCCGAACGCTGGCCCTCGCGGTGCGCCTGTTCGGCAATGTGATGAGCTTCACCAAGATCGTCGCCATACTGCTGGCGGTCGCGCCGCTGGTGTTCCCGGCGCTGCTCAACGCGCTCGGTCTGCTGACCGGCGTCATCCAGGCATACATCTTTGCCGTGCTGGCGATCGTGTACATATCGGCCGGATCTCGAGCCCAGGAGGCGGACCGATGAGTTGGAAAGGAACCTTCCATGGATGCTGAAACCGTTGTTGCGATGGTCTCGATCATCACCGCCGGATTGACCGTGGCGATCGGCTCGCTCGGACCGGCCCTCGGTGAAGCCCGCGCCGC